>NZ_LVCV01000190.1 GCF_001647195.1 Rhodococcus sp. EPR-157
TTCGAGTTCGCGGTTCGCCGAGAGGGCGCACTGGGTCCACTCGCGGATTACGCGATCGCGCGTCACAACCCCGAGCTCGCCGATCGGCCCGACCGCTACCTCGCGTTCTTCGAAGCGGTAGTCGAAGCGCAGGCGTCGCTGGTGGCGCAGTGGATGCTGGTGGGCTTCGTGCACGGCGTCATGAACACCGACAACACCACCATTTCCGGAGAGACCATCGACTACGGGCCGTGCGCGTTCCTCGACGCGTACGACCCCGCTGCGGTGTTCAGTTCGATCGACCAGCGTGGCCGCTATGCCTTCGGGAATCAGCCCGCGGTGCTGACATGGAACCTGGCTCGGTTCGGCGAAACTCTTCTCGGACTTGTGGCCACCACCCCGGACGACGCCATCTCGTCGGTGACGGCGGTTCTGGAGTCCTTCTCCACGCGTTACGACGCTCACTTCGCGGCCGGGATGGCCGCCAAGCTCGGCCTCGGAGGCGATACCGGCACACTGGTCGAGGATCTGCTGACGATCATGGAGGACAACCGAGCCGACTGGACCGGCACCTTCCGCGCACTTGCCGACGAACTTCGAGGCAATCCGATCCCGCTGGATGCGGTGGTTGCCCGCGAAAACATCGGGCCATGGCTCGAGCGCTGGCGCGGAGAGCTCGCGGGCCAGGACGTCTCGACCATCGCCGACGCCATGGACCGCGTCAATCCGGTGTACATACCGCGCAACCACCGTGTCGACGCTGCGCTTCGTGCCGCGACCGACGGCGATCTAGGACCGTTCGAGGCGCTCTTGGACGTCGTGACGCACCCGTACGAACGCCGTGACGCGTGGTCGGATTACGCCGGTGCCGCACCGGACGAATTCAGTGCCGGGTTCCAGACTTTCTGTGGGACGTGACGGCCCAGCTCAGAGGGCGGAATGCGCGCTCAACACATCGGCGATGGTGCGGGCGAACCGCGGGAGCAACTCGGGTACTCCGGCGGATCGGGTCGGATTGATCTCGCCGATCGTCAGGACTCGCCATCGAGGGTCGGCGATCAGCACGGCCAGCGAATCGGCGAGTTGATCGAGCGTGGGACCGACGTTTCGTCCACTGGTGTTCTCCGACAGTGGAGCATCGGTGAAGTCGAGGACATCGACGTCCACGTGAACGGCGAACACCTCGTCGGGTAGTGCACGGAGCGCGGCGTCGGCGGCGGTGAAAGGGTCGTCGACGAGTTCGAGCTGCGTCGTGACGGCGATGCCGAGACGCGCGAGATGCTCCCGCTCGAATTCCGTGGACTGCGTGGGGTCGACGCCGAGGAAGCTCAGGTGCCGTGCGTCGAGCAGCGGCGCGTGTCCGAGCGCATCGACGTACGCGGGAAGCGCGCCCGGCAGGTTCAGTGCGTGCGCCAATCCCATCCAGTCGAGTGCTCCCTCGTCCGTCGACTCGGGGGTGTTCATGTCGAAGTGCCGGTCCACGTAGACCAGGCCGGACGGACCAGAGGTGTGTCGCCTCAGCGCCGACACTGCGCCGGTTGCGATCGTGCAGTTGCCTCCCAGCACGAGAAGACGACGTCCGTCCCCCAGCGTGGTCGTGGCTGTGTCGGCCAGATGCACGACGGACTCGATCACCTGAGCTGCATTCTGCGCCCGCGGCTGTGCGGGGTCGGGGGTCCAAATCTGTTGCGGCAGATCACCGAGAGCGTGCACGTCGATGCCCACCTCGGTGAGCGCCGTCAACATACCGGCGTCACGGAGAGCCCGGGGTGCCTGATCCTGTCCTGCGGCGTAGCTTCCCGCGCTGCTCGGAACGCCGATCACACTCAGTGATGTCATCGCTCGAGTTCACCACTCACCTGAGATTCCTACTTCGGATCTTCGTTCGCGAGCCCGCGGTCACCGGTGGACCCGGCCGAGCACACTCGTCGCGACAACGGCTTGTAGAAGGCTTTGGACCCGGTACTCATCGCAGGAACCTCCTGGCACGCCGTCGTCGGAGCAGGACCGTCACGAGGACACTAGTCAGGACCGCTCCGACGATGCCGGCCACGATGTTCGGATTGTTCTTCACAGCGTCGGACGCCTTCGAAGCCTGCACCGTTGCTTCGTTGCGTACCCTGGTGGGAACATCAGCTTTGGCCGCGAGCGCAGATACGGTCTCGGCGAGCTCCGCGCGTTGTGCGTCCACACTCGGCTCAGTCTGATTGCTTTCGGCGGACGCGTCCGCATGCTTGTCGGTCATCGGATTCCCTTCTTGATTGCTGCGATGTCGTCACTGACACTGGCGGCGGTGTCCTGGGGAACCGGTGGCACTGCCTTCTTCGCCTTCGAGGCGCCGACGGCAGCGAGAATCCCGCCCAGCGCGAGCACGGCGACCGCGACGATCAGGGCGGCGAGCCATGCCGAGAGCACCGTTGCCAGTCCCAAGACCGCCGTCGCGATGAGTGTGGCGAGACCGAGGAACATGAGCATGGCGCCTGCTCCCGAGATGCCGATCCCGATTCCGACGCGTGTGCCCTTTTCTTTCATTTCGGCCATGCCCGCGTTGATTTCCGTCCGTACCAGCGTGCTGACCTGTTCGGTGAGCCGTTCCACCAGCTGGACAGTTGACATGTCGGCAGCTTGGCCGTTCCGAGTCGAATCGTGATTCATGTTCTCTCCTGACTGCTTTCGGGTGCTTGCGATTCACGCAGCCGACGCCCCTGCTCGACGACGTCCGCATCCTTCTTGTCGTTCTTGTCCGACACCCGGGTGTCGCGGGGCGGAAGTTGCAACCGCTCCTCGGCGACGATCCCAGCTTGTAGCTGGCGTCCCCGTTCGAGTTCGGAGTCCAACTCCGCACCGAACAGCAGCGCCAGGTTGGTGATCCACAGCCACAGCAGGAAAATGATTGCGCCCGCGAGCGATCCGTAGGTCTTGTTGTAGCTGGAGAAGTTTGCTACGTAGAACCCGAATCCGGCGGTCGCCAGAATCCATACGACGATGCCGACTGCGGCGCCGTAGCTGATCCACCTGAACTTCGGCTGTTGGATGTTCGGTGTGGCGTAGTACAGGATGGCCACGGCCAGGACCACTACTGCGAGCACCAGCGGCCACCGTACGATGTTCCATACCGTCAGCGCCGTCTCACCGAGCCCCACAATGTCTCCGACGGCAGCTGCGACGGGCCCGCTGATCGCGAGCATCACGGCAGCGCAGGCGATGAGAATCAACGCGATCAGTGTCACCAGGAGCATCACCGGGCGCAGCTTCCACACCGGCCGGCCCTCGTCGACCTCGTACATTCGGTTCATTGCGCGGCCGAACGCCCCGACATACCCAGAGGCGGACCACAGTGCACCCGCGACACCGATGATCAGTGCAAGTCCTGCGGTGGGTGCTTGGACCAACTGTTCGATCGGCTCACGCAACGTGTCCACGGCCGACGACGGACCGAGGTCTCCGACTATCTGCAACACCCCATCGACCGTCGCCTGCCCCTGCCCGAAGACTCCGAGCAGCGAGACGATCGCCAGTATCGCCGGAAACAGCGACAGCACAGCGTAATAGGTCAGTGCGGCAGCCAAGTCGGTGCACTGATCACGCGAAAACTCGCGTACGGTCTTCTTCAACACGAACAACCACGATGGTTTGGTCAGGTCGGTCGGCGAGTCGGGCTTACGCGGGTCGTCGGGATCGGCGTCGACTGGTGCGGATGACGTCGGATTATCTTTCACTCGGGCTTCATACCCGGACAGTAAGACTGGAAACACGGAAGTATGGACAACACGGGTTTGGACCATCGCGCAACGGGGATCCGAACAGGATGAACCACGAAGGCGTCGAAGTGCGTGAGAACCAGGTGAGACCGTGCGGATAGCGGTGACGGGTGCGACCGGAAATGTGGGCACCGCACTGTTGCGTAAGCTCGGCGCCGATACGGATGTGGTCGGTCTCGTGCGCCGCCCACCTGCACTCGCCGAACCGTACGACCGGGCGAGCTGGGTGTCGGTGGACTTGGCTTCAGATGACTCGGAAATCACGTTGACAGAGGTATTTTCGACTGTCGACGCCGTCGTACATCTGGCCGTCGCGTTTCAGCCGATGCGCGACCGCGACTATCTCGAACGGGTGAACGTCGGCGGCACGGCCAGGGTGACGCGTGCATGTGCAGCAGCGGGCGTCACGCAGCTGATCCACCTGTCCTCGGGCGGCATCTATGCCGCAGGCGCCTACGGCGTCGAGGTCGACGAGTACTGGCCACGATCGGGAGTACCGACGTCGACGTACAGCATGGACAAAGCGGCGGCCGAGCTCGTGCTGGACGAATTCGAGAGCGCACACCCGGAAGTAACGGTTGCACGATTACGTCCCGGGCTGATCGGTCAGTACGAGTTCGGCAGTGCCATATTGAGATACGCGCTTCCCGACATCGTTCCTTCCTCGGTTGTGGACCACCTTCCTGTCGTGCCGATCGACCGCACGTTCGCGGTCCCGGCCGTGCACTCCGGCGACGTCGGCGACGCGGTGGTCCGAATACTGGACAGACGCGCGAGTGGGCCGTTCAATCTGGCCGCGCCGACCCCGGTACGTGCCGAGGATGTCGCAGATGCGCTGGGCGCGCGAATCGTTCCCACGTCACATCGGATTCTGTCCGCTGCCGTACGAGCAGGATTCGCGGCGCACGTGCTACCTGTCCACCACGGTTGGGTCGATCTTGCGTTTGCGACGCCGTTGCTCGACACCGCCCGAGCGCAACGCGAACTCGGGTGGATGCCGACCGTCGACGGACCCGAAGTGCTGCGAGAAACGGTGCGCGGCATGCGGGAACGCGCGCACGCCGCAAGCCCACCGATGCGCAAGAGAACGACCGCGGACCGAGTGCGTTCGTTCGGCCGACGAGGCTTCGTCTCGCGGGGGAGGCCCTCGTGATGGACGACGAACTTCTGGCTGTGTTTCACCGCGCGTTCGACAGTGCACGAAGCGGAGATGCCCTGTGGCTGCGGGCGTTCGTCGAGGCGGGTGGGTCGGTCGATCTGACCAATGACAAGGGTGACACTCTGTTGATACTGGCGGCCTATCACGTCCACCCCGACACGGTGTCGGTGCTGCTCGAGCTGGGTGCCGAGGTCGACCGGGTCAACGACAACGGCCAGACAGCGTTGGCAGCGGCTGTGTTTCGCCGTTCCGAGTCGATCGTCGGTGCCCTGCTCGCCGCTGGGGCGGACCCGGCAGCGGGAGCCCGGTCGGCGGACGCGATTGCGCAGTTCTTCGAACTGCCCGAGATGGCCGCGCTGCTCAGCCCGGCGAGTGAGTAGTTGCGTTCGACGGCAACTGCCCACTCACCGGGTGCGCCATGTCCTACTTTCGGGTCCGCTTCGCCCTGACCGCCGGCTTCGTCTTGACTGCAGCCTTGACGGAAGCCTTGGCCCCGACAGCCGGCTTCGACTTCGCAGGCGCGACCTCCGATGCCATCACCGCTGCGGCGCGATCCCACGCCCGGTGCAGGCCGACTGCGGAGAGCACCGCGTCGTTGAATGCCTTCACAGCTGTATCGCCGACGACGACGCCGGGATCGGTCGTCCCGATGCCCGCTCGTTCGAGGATCGCTGTTCCGTCACCCCATGCTGCGATCGCTTTGCAGTGACGAAATGCTTCCTGCAGCAACAGCATCAACTTGATATCGGTCGACGGCGTTGTTCCGCCTGCGACGACGAATGCGTCGAATTCGATCGATCGGACCGTCAAGAACGTGCGCTCGACGACCTGGGTCCTGACGCCCTTGCCGAGCACGCCACCGGCCGCGGCGATGACGTGTACCGTCGCCCCGCGCCGCGCGGCGGCCGTGCGGAGCTTGCCGATGCCCGACAGGTCGGATCCCGAGTCGGCGATGACACCGATCTTTCGGCCGGCGATGGGTCCCGGTGTGTCGATGACCTGTGACAGCGCGGGCGAGATGAACACGTCGTCCAGCGGCGTTCCGGTCGGTGCGGGGAGCCCGAGTCCGGCGGCGACGCGCTCGCACAGGTCGGTATCGACGTTGGCGAGGACGGCGAGTTCGCGTTCCTTGATGGACTGCTCGAATACCTTGCCCAGTTCGAAGGTGAAGGCTTCGACCACGTGGTCCTGCTCGATCGCGGTGAGGCTGCGGTAGAACATCGTCGACTGGGTGAAGTGGTCGTCGAAGGACGCCGGGTTCGCCCGCACCGCCCGACCCTCGATGATGCGTTCGGTCTGCACGTAGCCGTGATCGCTCGCCCCTGCTACTTCTGGTTCACCGCCGTCGACGGTATTGCTCAGGTACGGGGCGAGTCCGGTGTGCACTGCGGTCTGGTGCATACCGTCTCGCAGCATGTCGTTGACCGGTGCGTGGGGCCGATTGATGGGAAGCTGCGAGAAGTTCGGTCCCCCCAAGCGGGTGATCTGTGTGTCCAGGTACGAGAACAGCCGTGCCTGCATCAGTGGATCGTTGGTGACCTCGATGCCGGGGACGAGATGTCCGGTGTGGAACGCGACCTGCTCGGTTTCGGCGAAGTAGTTCGTGGGATTTCGGTCGAGGGTGAGCTTGCCGATCGGCTGCACCGGAACCAGTTCTTCCGGAACGAGTTTCGTCGGATCCAGCAGATCGATCCCTTGGAAGGTGTTGGTGCCGTCGTCGGGCATGACCTGGATGCCGAACTCGTACTCGAGTGGGGCGCCGGCCTTGATGCCGTCGGCCATGTCACGACGGTGGAAGTCCGGGTCGACCCCGGCAGCGATCTGGGCTTCTTCCCATACCAGCGAGTGCACGCCGGCGACAGGCTTCCAATGGAACTTGACGAGCGAGGTCTTGCCGTCGGCATCGACGAGCCGGAAGGTGTGGACGCCGAAGCCTTCCATCGTTCGATACGACCGCGGAATCCCACGATCGCTGATGTTCCACATGACGTGGTGGGTTGCCTCGGTGTGGAGAGAGACGAAGTCCCAGAACGAGTCGTGTGCCGATTGTGCCTGCGGGAGTTCGATGTCCGGCTGTGGCTTTCCCGCGTGAATGACGTCCGGGAACTTGATTCCGTCTTGGATGAAGAAGACGGGGATGTTGTTCCCGACGAGGTCGAACGTGCCTTCGTCGGTGTAGAACTTGACGGCGAAGCCGCGGGTGTCGCGCACCGTGTCTGCGGATCCACGAGAGCCGAGAACCGTCGAGAAACGCACGAAAACAGGCGTTTTGCGGCCTCGGTCGGCAAGGAATCCAGCCTTGGTGACGGTCTTGGCCGAGCCGTAGGACTCGAAGGTTCCGTGCGCTGCTGCGCCGCGGGCGTGTACGACGCGCTCCGGAATCCGCTCGTGGTCGAAGTGGGTGATCTTCTCGCGAAGATGGAAGTCCTCGAGCAGTGTGGGCCCGCGCTCACCGGCTTTGAGCGAATGATCGGTGTCGGGAAGGCGCAGACCCTGGGCCGTGGTGAGGAAGTCTCCGGACTGCGCGCGGCTGTCGTTCGACCCGGTGGGACCGACGGGTGCGGGCGCAGATTGGTCTGGTCGAGGTATCGGAGGCATGGACGCCAACTTTCGTCTGGGAGGGTTCGCGGGCGCTCGGGGACGGAATCGATCGATCGACCGTAAGAACATCTGGTCGTGACTTCCGACTGCGGCTACTGCTCAACCACGCCTCGACGTTGTACCCGATCCGAGGTGTTCCAATCGTGTCGATCAGCCCGGGCTGACACTTCTCTCGGCGAGCAATGCGAGCCGACGCAGGGCTTCGGTGTTTCGGGGATGGACGAGTACGTGCTGGACCGAGTCGGGGATCAGGTTGAACGGCGCCGTCAACGCATCCTCGATCATTTCGATACGGCATCCCGTGGCGAGCGGAGTCAGCCGCAGGGTGATGTGTGCTTTGCCGAAGGGCATCGCCCTGGCTTCCAGCTCGAGCTCGCGACCGTCGTGACCGCCCAACGACCTCGTGTAGTCGCTCAACACTACCGGCCATACGCCGACGGAGTGGTGAATCTTGGATCCTTCGGACGGCCAGGCCGGATCGACCGCCCGGATGCGGGAGGCGCCGACCACCCACGTCGCATAGTTCCAGCCGTCGGACAGCACGCTCCATACCTCGTCGCAACTTGCCGTGGTCTCTCGAACTGTCGCCATGTTCTCGCCCCTTCTGCCGGGATGAATGTCGCAGAGTGCGACGCCCGCCGCTTGCCGGGTGCCCGTCCTACAGGAATCCAAACTGCTGGTTCCAGGGCTGGGTTCGGACCTACTGTCGGGCAGCACTATTCGCTCGAAAATTCTCGAGGAAACCACTTGGCAGTCGACGGGTGAGAGTGCTAATTTCGTCATCGCACAGTGAAGTAGCAGCCCGCTACAGGGGCGGGTGCAACGTCAGTACAGGAGGTGGTTGCTGTGCTTCGCTTCGATCCGTTTCGTGACCTCGATTCCCTCACTGCAGGGATGCTCGGTGCGTCGTCAGGTTCGGACCGTGCCCCGCGTTTCATGCCGATGGACCTGTACAAGGTCGATGACCACTATGTTCTGAGCGCCGACCTGCCCGGCGTGGACCCTGGATCGATCGATGTCGACGTCGACCGTGGCACCCTGACGCTGACAGCGCACCGAACTGCACCGGGTAGTGAAGGCGTGCAGTGGATTTCCTCCGAGCGGTTCGCCGGGACGTACCGTCGTCAGCTCTCACTCGGGGAGGGGATCGACACCGAAAGAATTTCCGCCTCGTACGACAACGGTGTGCTCTCCGTGACCATTCCGCTCGCCGAGCGGGCGAAGCCGCGCAGGATCGAAATCGCGCGGTCCGAGAACTCCGAGTCCAGACGAACCATCGAAGCGTCGTAGGCGTCGAAGGCCGGGGACCGCCGCATCGTCCCCGGCCTCGTTTCGGCGTACGTACAGGCGTTACGCACTCAACCGATGTAGCAGGACGGTAGCTGCGTCGAGCACGACGTTTCGGTCGTATGTCAGCCGGTAGTTGTACGAGTGCCGCCCGTCATCGCTCGTGCCACGGTCCAAGCCGACCAGCGCCGCCGTCTGGAATGGGGCGACGACGATGATCGACCGTTCCAGGGCCAGCGGATCGGATGCATCGACGGTGACGGCGCGATAGCGCGCAGCTTCTCTGGCCGGGCAGGGCTCGAACACCGCGGTCAACGCTGTCCGACCGGCCAACTCGTCGAGGATGGCATCGAACGAGTGTCGGGCGCCGTGATCAGGCCCCCGGGTAGCAATGACGATCGCTGACGGCCCCATCGCGGCGGCAGTGCGCAGCAGCCCCATTTCCATCTCGTCGTACAGCGACCGACCGCTGCGTCGTGGCGCTCCGAGCGCGCTGACCACTCCGTACGGTGTCACTGCCGTCGGTACGCGGACCGTCACGGCCGGTTCCGGGTGGGCGGGGCGATGAGGAGTCAGTGTCTGCGTGAAATTGGGCAACGGACCAGGGGCGCCGTACAGCCAGCCCTGTCCCACGGTCGCGCCCATGTCCAGCGCAGTGTGCTCGTGCTCTTCGGTCTCGATTCCTTCGGCGAGAACGCGCGCGCCCGTCCGATCGGATTCCGCGGCGATTGCAGAGACGATCACCGCAGTCTCGGACGTCGATCTGCCCTGGACCATTCTCATATCGAGCTTGATGACGTCCGGCCGGATGAGAGGCAGCAACGCCAGGCTGGACGAGTCGGCACCGACATCGTCGATCGCGACGCGCCACCCCAGGTGACGAGCGTGCTCGACGGCTCGCAGCAGGCCCGCCGGGTTGCGCATCAAGTGGCGCTCGGTGATCTCGACCGTGATCGACAATGCGCCGGCCGCGGCGAGCAGAGCCGCCGAGTCGGCCGGAGGCGGGGCGTCGAGTGCGACCGGTTCCGCGTTGACGAACAAGACCATGTCGGGAGGCATGTGGGCGTCGAGTGCCCCGCGCAGAGCTGCGAGTCTGCACCGCCAATCGAAGGCAACCGTCGCGTTCATCACGTGGGCGGCCTCGAGCAATTCGATCGGGCTGGTCCACGGACTGTCCGCACACGGCCGGGTCAGCGCTTCGTAGCCCATGACGGCGCGGCTGTCGAGCGCAACAACAGGCTGATAGACCGGCTCGATTCCCACCGTGAGCGGCGTCACCGTCGACCGCGGCAGTGGCTGGCTCACGTTGCGCCTTCCTTCGAATCGGATTCGAGCAGCCCCCCAGCTCGCATCATCATGCCAAGCCGTCGAGGACAGGAACAGCGCCGGGCTATAGAGTGCCGACTACGCGTCAGGCAACGAACGGGAGTTCACGATGGCAGGCGGGGAGCCTCCTCTCGGTACGGATCTGTTCGCGGGCCGATATCGGCTCGGCGAGGTGCTCGGCCGCGGCGGGATGGCCGACGTGTATCGCGCCGACGACCAGGTGCTCGGTCGTTCGGTCGCAGTGAAGATCTTCAGGCACGGTCAGCCGCTGAGCGCACCGCGCATCGACGCCGAGACCCGGACTCTCGCTGCGCTGTCGCACCCGGGGCTCGTCACCTTGTTCGACGCAGGAACTGCATCCGACGTCCCATACCTGGTGATGGAATTCGTCGACGGCCACACGCTCGGAACGTACCGGTCCGGACATGCGCTTCGGCCTTCAGTGGTGGCCCGCATAGGTCACGACCTTGCCCAGGCGCTGTCGTACATACATGCTCGTGGAGTAGTCCATCGCGATATCAAACCGGCCAACATTCTGCTCGCGGGCTCACCCGAGGAGCCGACCGTCAAGCTCGCCGATTTCGGAATCGCCCGTATCGTCGATGCCGAAAGGCTGACCGAACACGGAACAACCGTCGGCACAGCACATTACGTCAGCCCCGAACAAGCCACCGGCGTCACTGCCGGCCCACCGTCCGACGTCTACTCGCTGGGTCTTGTGCTCATCGAGTGCCTGGTCGGTCGGATGGTGTTCGAGGGCAGTGCGGTCGCGGCGGCCGTGGCCAGGTTGCATCACGACCCAGCTGTCCCGATCGAGTTCGGCAGTCAGTGGTCCTCACTACTGACCGACATGACGTCCCGACGCCCGCAGGACCGGCCGTCGGCAGCCGATGTTGCGTTCCGTCTGCGGATGGTCGACACCCGTTCGCCCACGGCTACCGCGGTGATGGTAGTCCCGGCTGCGGTCCCAGCGGCCGTCCCGTTCGAACACGACGACGGTCGCCGACCAACTCGCGCTTGGGTTCTGCCGATCGCGGCCGTGGCCGCCTTGGCGCTGGCCCTCGCTCTCGGGTGGTCGGCATTCGAGACGGACGAGTCTCCACTCCTCGAGCCGACGGCGCCGTCCACCTCGGAGATTCTGCCGTCGCAGACAACCGCACAGGCCACTGTCGAGCCGGCGCCTGAGCCGGCGCCGGAGTCGGTGTCGCTTGCCCCCGCTTTCGTTCCGGCGCCCGTCCTTCCCGTGCCGGCGGAACCAGTGCCCACCGAACCAGTGCCAACCGAGTCAGTGCCGGCGGAAACCGCGAACCCGAACAACGGCGCACCCGGCAACAGTGGCAACGGCAACGGCAATGGCAACAGCGGCAACGGCAACAGCGGCAACGGCAACAACGGCAATGGCCGCAACAACTGACGCGCGTAGTAGTTGCGGAGGGACTCTGTCTAGGGGTGCGCGAACCGGTTCGCGCGAACGCTCCGCAGCATCTCTGTGGTGAGTTCGGCACTCTCCGGCCGTCCCATCAGATACCCCTGCGCGAGATCGCATCCTGTGGCCACGAGCGAATCGAACTGTGCCTGCGTCTCGACGCCCTCGCCCACAACGGTGACGTCGAATGCCTTGGCCAGAGCGACGATTGCCGCTACCACCGCTTGCGCGCGTGGATTGGGCAGCGCGGCGATATAGGACTTGTCGATCTTGAAGCACTCGAACATCGGGTACCGGTCGAGGTATGAGATCGAGCTGTGGCCCTTGCCCAGGTCGTCGAGGAGTAGCGCAACACCCATCTCGTGGAGTGCGGTGAGGGTGTCGGCGACACGTGCTGTGTCCGAGACCCAGGTCGTTTCGGTGATCTCCAGTCCGAGAGCGTGGGGAGGTAAGGCGGTTTCCTCGAGCACCGCAGCGACGTCGTCTGGGAATGCCGAGCTGCGCAACTGCAGGGCGCTGACATTCACCCGTATCGTAATGTCCCACACAGCACGCCACTGTGCGGCTTGACGGCACGCCGTCCGCAGCGCCCAGGATCCGAGAGCTGTTGCCAGTCCGGTTCGTTCGGCAACGGCGACGAACTCGGCCGGCGAGATCGCGCCGAGCTCCGGATGATCCCAGCGGGCCAACGCTTCGAGCGCGACGATCGTGCCCGACGCGATGTCGACGAGCGGTTGATAGTCAAGGGTCAACGAGCCGTGAGCGAGAGCGTGTCGGAGGTCGATCGACAGCAACCGGACGCGTTCGGCGTCGTAGATGTCGCCGGTGTCGAACACCGCGTAGCCACCGGTTCCGCTGTCCTTGGCGCGGTACATGGCCAGGTCGGCATGGTGAATCAGATCTCTCCGCGTGGTCCCTGGCTCGGACACGGCGATGCCGATGCTGACGCTGAGCGGGGTGGGTGCTTCACCGGAAGGCTGCGGTGCCGCGATCGCTGTCTCGATGTGATGAGCGAGTTCCTCGGCATGGGTGACGCTGTCGATGCCCTCGCAGATGACCAGGAATTCGTCTCCACCGAGCCGGGCGACGGTATCTCGCTCCCGGGTTGCCGCGGCGAGTCTCCGGGTGAACCGGACCAGCGCGAGGTCACCGGACTCATGCCCGAGACTGTCGTTGATGATCTTGAAGTCGTCGATGTCGAGCAGGAGAAGTGCCACCGACCCCGACTCCTCGTGGGCACGCGCCAACGCGTCGTCGATCACTTCGTAAGCGAGAGCGCGGTTCGGCAGGCCGGTGAGGGTGTCGTGCATCCCTCGTAGACGGAGCTGACTGTCCAGGTCGATGCGTGCGAGCGCTGTCGACAGGATACTTGTGATTGCAGTGAGGAAAGAGACCTCCCACTCTCGGTAGTCGCGCCGGTACGACGAGTAGATCGCGAGCGCTCCCCACGGGGCCGGTGTCGAGATGGGCACTGCGACGCCGCTGTGGAGCCCGAGACTGGTCATCGTTGCCGTGTTGAATCGGGTCTCCTTGTCCACATCGGCGCAGACCACCTGTGTGTTGTGCTTCAGGGCGTACCCGGCCAACGACTCGTCGCCGGCACGCACCACGGCGCCTTTTCCCAGCACACGAGTCACGGAGTCGACACGGAGGGTGCTGTCGGTAGGGGAGTCGTGACGAATGACCGCCGCGGATTCGACGCCGAGCAGCGAACCGGCCGCGGCGGTTGCGGCGGCCAGGAGTTCCGGGAGGTCGGCGTCGACGGCCAGCCGGCTGAGCTCGGCGAGTGCCTCCTGTTCGGCGGCGTAGTGCTGAGCTGTGACTGCGGCTGCCTCCAGTTCGGCGTCTCGCCGGTGTCCGACGGTGCGATCGCGGATGATCGTCGCGATCAGATCGGGTCGACCCTCCGCCCGACGGACGATGAAAGTGCAGACGGCGGCAGGTATGCCTGCACCGGTCACTTGATGCCGTAGCTCGCTGCGGCCTCGCCAGAACCCTTCGTCGCGCAACCCGCTCTCGGCCTCGTTCGCCACCTCCAGTCCGCGTGCGGTGAAGAACTGCGAAGTGGTCATCGGGGGGTCGGTGGGCAACTCGTCGAGACCGACGAGCGCCAGGCCGGAGGGGTTGACATAGACGACTTGTCCGATGAACTCGGAGAGGGCAACGAAGTCAGGGGACAGCTCGAGTAGCGCCCGCAGAATTGCCGGGTCGTCCATTGGGTCGGGCATAGGCCATCCGTTCGTATCCACACGGCATCAGTCCGCGACGCTGGGCGACGTCTTATCGTGTCAGGTCACAACAATAGGGAGACCTCTATGTCATCCGTCACGGTGTCATCGTCGCGCGGCGACATTATGTTTCCCCGGACGCTCGATATCCAATCATTTCCTGTGCGGAACGCGGCTCTCGATGCCAGCGAGGAAGTAGTCGATTCCGGCGAGGAATTGCATACGGTCGTCATGCTCGGGCATCTGCGCCGCTATCCGGTGAAGAAAGGGGAAGCGTGCAGGGTCCAGTTCGGTCCACCGGTGTGCGATCGCGGTGAGGACCGTTGTTCGGTCGGTCTCGTTCCCGTGCAGTCGGGCGTTCGCGGCGTTCTGCACGGCGACGCCGAGGATGTAATTCACCAACGCAGTGGTTGCGTCGAATAGCGCGCTCTCGGGCACACCCAACGCGTGAACCTGCGCGCCGACGACTTCGAGGATCTTTGCGGTAGCCGAGTGCCCGGTCTCGCGGGCGAGTTGAGCGCCGACCCATGGGCGCGCATCGATGGTGTCGAAGAGTGCGAGTGCAGTAGCTGTGATCGACTCCCGAGGGCTTGCTTCGACCGCCTTGTCGGCAAGGACTCGGGTCACTACGCCGTCGGTCGCAGCGTCGAGCAGTTCGCCCTTGTTTCGGACGTGCCAGTAGATCGCCCCGCTTCCCGTGGAAAGTCGGGCCGACAGCGCCCGGAATGTCAGAGCGTTCTCGCCCACTGCATCGAGGATCTCGATCGCTGCGTCGACGATCCGCTCATGAGACAGCGCCTCGGACCGTCTTTCGTTCTTGCGCGCCATTCGTTCATCTTGACATAACTGGAACGCTGTTCCAAGATTCGTTTGGAACAGCGTTCCAACGAAGGGATCATCGTGAAGATTGCCATCATCGGTGCGGGCCTCGGCGGCCTCACCCTCGCCCGTGTCCTCCGCCTCCACAACATCGACGCAACGGTGTACGAGTCCGAGGTGTCCCCAGCGGAGCGCACGCAAGGGGGTCAACTCGACATCCATGAGCTCGACGGCCAAGTCGCACTCGCCGCAGCGGGACTGACCGCAGAGTTTCAGGCGATCATCCATCACGGCGCGGAGGCAACTCGCGTGCTCGACAGTGCCGGTGTCGTTCTGTTCGATGAACCCGACGATGGCACAGGCGGACGCCCTGAGGTGCTGCGCGGGGATTTACGGAGGATTTTGATCGACTCCCTGCCGACCGGGATGATCAGGTGGGGCAAGAAGTTGATCGGCGTCGAGCCGCTCGGCGACGGCAGGCATGGCCTGAGATTCGCCGATGGATCCGCTTCTATCTCCGATCTCGTGGTCGGTGCCGATGGTGCGTGGTCGAAGATTCGTCCGCTGGTGTCCTCGGCGACGCCGGAATACGTCGGGACCACTTTCGTCGAAACCTATTCGTACGACGCCGACGAGCGGCACCCCGCCGCTTCGGCGGCTGTCGGCCGCGGAGCGATGTTCGCAATGAGCCCCGGCAAGGGAATCGCTGCGCACCGTGAGGCAGGGGGAATTTTGCACACCTACGTCGAGGTGAACCGTCCCGCCGAATGGGTCGACGGTGTCGACTTCACCGATGCTGCTGCCGCGAAAGCCTATGTTTCCGCCGAATTCGAGGGTTGGGCAACCGAACTCACCTCACTGATCGTCGACGCGGACAGCGCGCCGGTTGCGCGGATGATTCATGCGCTCCCGAACGACCACCATTGGGATCGGGTGCCTGGGGTGACGCTCGTCGGTGATGCCGCGCATCTGATGCCGCCGTCAGGGGATGGTGCGAACCTGGCGATGTTCGACGGTGCAGAACTCGGCAGGGAGATAGCTGAATACCCCGGTGACATCGAAACCGCCCTCGCAGCATACGAAGCCGCCCTGTTCCCGCGGAGCGCAGCAGCGGCCGTCGAGGCACACGAGACGCTGGATCGGTGCCTCGGTGATCGCGCTCCCTACGGCTTGATCGAACTGATCTCCGGCGCTGCTGTCATGGGTTTGTCGTGATGTCGCGGCCGGTCGTCGAACGAATATGAGCGGGAATGTCGTCGCTACGATCACCGGTGTTGACCGTGCTCGACGGCTCGAACAGTAGGACGGATGCGCCGTCGACGGAGGAAGGCTTGTGTTCGACTCCGCGCGGAACGGTGAACACCGATCCGGCAGCGAGGTGAACGACGCGTTCATGTCCCGGCGTTTCGCGTAGTGCGATGTCGATGTCGCCGCTGAGCACGTGAAAGAACTCGTCGGTGTCGACATGGCGGTGCCAGACGAATTCGCCTCGGATCTTGACGACTCGAACGTCGTAATCGTTGACGCGAGTGACGATGTGCGGGCTCCATTCGTCGGCGAATGTGTCGAGGACACGCTGGAGTTCCACGGGTTGCGTTGTCATGGATCCGATTCTGCAGGTCGTCTGGACATGGTTGTGAGTGCTATAAATTGCACGTGTCGAAAGAAAACTCTCACCCGAGAGATCATCGCGTGGTGGTCATCGTCGACGAGAATTCGAACCCGTTCGAGTTGGGCTGCGCAACTGAGGTATTCGGACTCGACCGGGCCGAGCTCGGTGGGAAGCTGTACGACTTTCGGCTGTGTGCCCCCGAATCGACGACGAGAATGCGTGACGGGTTCTTCTCGTTGACCTCGGTCGAGGACCTCGGGGCTGCAGACACCGCGGATACGCTGATCGTGCCCAATCGGCCGGACACCGAGGTGCCGCGCAGGCAAGAGGTGTTGGACGCGGTGCGGCGAGCTCATGACCGCGGAGCGCGGCTCGTCGGATTCTGTAGCGGCGCATTCACTCTTGCCGAGGCAGGAGTGCTCGACGGTCGTCGGGCCACCGCCCATTGGCAGTGGGCCGGTGTATTTCGCGGACGGTTCCCGCAGGTCCTCTTCGAGGAGGCCGTGTTGTTCGTCGACGACGGCGATATCCTCACTGCGGCTGGGAGCGCCGCGGCATTGGATCTCGGACTGCACGTGGTTCGTCGCGATCACGGTGTGGAGGTCGCGAACTCGGTCAGCCGCAGGTTGGTATTCGATGCCAACAGGGACGGCGGTCAGAAGCAATTCATCGAACGGCCGGTTCCGGCCCTGTCGTCGGAGTCGCTCGGTCCGCTCACGTCGTGGGCCGTGGAGCATTTGAGCGACGCGATCCAGGTGGCGGACCTTGCTCGGCAGGCCCACATCAGCGTTGCGACGCTGCATCGCCGATTCATCGCTCAGCTCGGTACGACTCCGCACGCATGGCTCACTCGCGAGCGCGTGCGGATGGCCTGTCGGCTGCTCGAGCGCGGCGATGCAGACCTGACTGCGATTGCGTCGGCCACGGGTGTGGGAACGACCACGACCCTGCGAACTCTGATGCGCCGAGAAACCGGCCTCACTCCGTCGGCGTACCGTCAGCGATTCGGTGGGCGGTGACCCTACGCGGTCGACGGCGTCTGTTTGCGTGCAGTTCACCACCGCGGTGATAGGTCGTCGTGTTCGGACCACGACTCGTAACGTGGGCACTGAACACTTCGGACCATGCAGACTCTGAGGCCCGCGATCGACAGCGAGCAGAATCGAATGCTGGATTTCGCACGGCTGTGGGCTCCGCACGGAGGCGGACCGTCCGAGGACATCATGGTGCGCTTCGGTCTGACATCCACCGAGTTCTTCACACGGCTGCAGTCGCTGCTCGAGCATGATGAGCAGACCGAACTTCTCACACCGGGCACCCGTGCTCTCGTCCTCGCATGCTGCCGACGACGGCTGTGGGTCGAGGCCTGATCTGTTTCACTACCGGAAACTCTCTGCAAGTTGCCAGCTTGATTTGCTTCTGGTTCACCTTTTGTCCATCTATCGTTAAGGCTGCCTCGGGACGCGAGGGAGTCGATCGATAGCTAGGCGGAGGGCATGGGCGACTACGCGGACGAGGAGCAAGCACGCGTGTTCGTCGATCTCCTCGGCCGCGAAATCGAGGATATCTCCGACCAGATCGAATGCGAAGAATTGCGCGCCCGTTCCGCTACGGCTCGCACGGACATGCCGACTTTCGAACGGCACCACACTACAGCCCTCGCGATGAGGTCGACCCTCTACGAGCTGCACCGTCAACTCCAGGCGCTGGACGTCCGGTTCCCCCGCTTGCGGATCCGCACGCCTCGTCCGCACGAGTGATGTGCGGCCACTGGAACCGCGTCGGCGAATAGTGTTCTATGCGGCGTGTTTTCGGCGACGGTGGTAGCTGGGCTGAGGCTTGCGGCTCGGATCTTCGGAGGCGGTGGGACGAGATACGGGTGACCGTCGTCGCCGATGACGAGTTCCCATTCGGTGGTGTGGATGATGCGATGGCACTCTCCACACACGAGCGCGAGGTTGTCCAGATCGGTGGCGCCCCCATGTTGCCAATACTCGACGTGGTGCACCTGGCACCATGCCGCGGGCCGGCCGCATTTCACACAGCATCGATCGCGGATGACGACGGCCTTGCGTTGCCCCGGCGTCGCGAGTCGAACACTCTTGCCGAGCATCAGCGGAACCCCGGCACGGTGCCGCAGCGTCGGCCGCAGCGTGGTGTGCGAGTTCCTGTGCACGTTCGGTGACAGCTCTGGCGGTCGACCGGGTAGCGACGTCCAGGAGCACTCGCACCACATCCGTCTGGGCGGAGTTGGTCAGGGTGGGCTCGGACAGAACGACGAGGGCCAAGCCGTCGGCGATAGCTCTGGCATGGACAGCATGGATGGTCCCGTCGATCAACGCGTCGGCAACCGTTCGGCGTTCGCCCAACCAGTATCCGAGGGAGATCTGCTTTTCGGCGTTTTTTGAACTCAGGGATTCGAACCGCGTTGGCGTACCAGCGCTTCACCGAACCCTGGCCAAGTTTCTTTGCAAGCCGACGACGGTCGGCAGCGGCGAGCATTGCCATCTTCGCGGCGGCCAGGTATTTCTCGGTGGCATCGACGTGCGCGAGTCCGGACACGATCTCCTGATCGGAGAGCGTGTGTGCGGTGGTGAAGTCCCCCAACTTCGTCATGCCACGCAAGCTACAACGCACTACCGACAAGAAGTTGCGGGCGCGGAGGCGTCGGATACTCCGTGGCCGAATCATCGCTCTGTTGCCTCTTGCTCGAGCATGCATGTAGTTCTACCGCTAAGGAAATTCTCAGCCCTGCGAAATACTTCGGCCGATAAAAAACCGGTGGGTCTGCAAAGAGGAATTCGTCGGTGACAATGCGGGTAGACCGACTGGCTTTCATATCGAAATGAGAAGAATGTGTCAGGACGCCTCCCCGGAATTCAGTCGTAAGCGGTAGTTGGCTAACCTGGTAGCTATTCCCTCGACACGAAAGGTCTCGCACTGTGGCTAAGCAAGTCATCTATGAATTGGTCGACGACATCGACGGCACCTCTATCGACGAGGGCCAAGGCGAGTCCATCGAGTTCTCACTCGACGGCGTCGACTATGTCATCGATCTGAAGAACAAGAATGCCAACGATTTTCGAAAGAAGCTCGACTACTATGTTGGCTTCGCCACGCGCGTAGGTGGGCGCAAGCGCAAGGTTGCATCGGCAGGCGCCGTCGCCAGTGCCGGCGCGCCCGCGCAACCGGCCGCCGCCACGAAGCGTGACCCTGCGCAGACGCGTGCAATCCGCCAGTGGGCTGCGGATAGTGGATATGACATCAACGATCGCGGCCGAATTCCGGCAGAGATCGTGGAGGCGTACGAAGCAGCGAATTAGGACGGTCGAGCCGGTGCCGGTCCGCAAGGTGGTGCTGGCTCGATCGGCAGTGCTTCCCTGCTCTCCGAGACCTCTCATCGGATTCGGTTGCTTCCGTACGGGTTCGGTCGCCTGACAACTCGTGCACAGCGCGGAATGTCGTTCGTCGCACCCGGGCAGGTCATGATCACCGACTTCAGTTTCTCCAGATTCGGTAACGTCCACCTGCCCTTGCCCGACGTGACAGTTACGACTGTCGACGAAGGGTGTAACGAGCATGAGGAATATGAGCCGACGAATTGCGGTCCTCACCGGCATGATGGCGCTGCCGATCGCAGCGGGGGCCACTGTCGGTGTGGCGACCGCGACCGCCGATCCCTGGCATTACGGACCGGTTTACCGATCCGAATCCTCCGGCGAAGGTGGGCGGTATTTCTGCAACAAGGCCCAGTCGCTCGAGCAGGCGACGCAGTCGATCGTTCTGGTGCCGTGCACCAATGAACCGAACACCGATGTCTGGTACCGAATCGTGGTGAACCCGTACAACTGGGGGTGGAGCGGGTAGAGGCAGCGCGGTGCGGCCGGTCAGGCCATCGGTTCGCGTGTCAGGCGGAAGCCTTTGTTGCCCAGAACGACACCGAGTAGGGCGCCGAGCCCTGCGCCGACGAGGGGGAGGACGCTCGCCCACCAGTCGAAGACCAGCCCGGCGCGAACCTCGAACGAGATGTCCATGGTTGTCTCGTAGGCTCTGCTCATTTCTACGCCGGGCAGGGGTTCGTAGACACCGTTGTATTCGACTTCGGGCGCGAAGAAGGTCTCCTGGATCAAGTCCGAGAGCATCGGCAGCAGACCCACTGTGAGGCCGAGCGCCATGAGCAACAACACGAGTGCACGCATGGGTGAAGGGTACGTAACCTCCGCAAGAATCTCACGTGGCTGCAGTAGACATCAGGCCTGCGCCGACGGTACTATTTTGCCGGACCGACGCTCGGTCAGCGCTAGATGCTGTCCGCTCGAACTGCCGGGGGTCGGTGGGCACTTCGGTGCTGTGTTCTTTTGCAGCAGCTCTCCTCGTGCCGGTCTCGAGTTCGAGCGTGAAGCACCCGAAGGGCATTGTGGATTCGCATATCAGTAGCGCTGGCGAGGATTCGGCCAGCGAGAAGTTCGACGACGAAAACTATCCCGCCTACAACATCGGCACGGCCGCGCAGATGCTCGGTGCGACGCCGGGTTTTCTGCGTAGCCTCGACGAGGCAAAACTTCTGTCTCCGCACCGATCCGAGGGTGGTCACCGGCGGTATTCGCGGTATCAACTCAGGATCGCGTCGCGCGTTCGGGATCTACTCGACGACGGTATGGCGCTCGAGGCTGCATGTCGCATAGTGCTTCTGGAAGATGAACTTGCCGATGCGCGCAGTCGTAACTCCGACTTGCAAAAGGCAATCGACCACCGTGAGAAGGCCGACGGGAAGGCTCCTGACAACAAGGTGTGACAGTCGCCTGGCTGTTCAGTTGATCTGGGTGCAGATAGTCGGAGGGCCCCGGTGCCGAAGCACCGGGGCCCTGGAGGGGAATTACTACCATCTGTTTCCACTTGCCTGAAGCAACTGCAATGTTCGCCCCGAAAATCTTGTCCATGCGGGCGAACTGACGATACGCAACTCCTTCCTTCTTCCAATTTCCAATTACACCTGCTCGACGGTGATGGTGCTGCCGTCGTCGTGCGTACTGCTCGCGGGCAGTTCGTTCTCTCCCGCGCCTTGCGATCTCTCTTTGTCTTACGTCAGAAACTATAGCCAGACCGATCCTGAATGTCTACTCCGACCGAGATAGATTTTTGATGTTGGTTGAGATCGGTTGTTCCGCTGGTCGCGGTCCTCCTGCATCCGGGCGAGGCGCCCGTACGCTCGGTTTCATGGAGACAGCACTGCTCGGGGCGGCGGGTTTGCAGGACTGCGTCGACTCCGGAACGGACTGCTTGCCAGGGTTCGGGTCCTTCCTGCTGCTCTACGGGGGTGGGTTCCTCGCCCTGCTCGTACGGGTTCCCATCTGTGTTATTTCGTCATCGTGGCTGGCCGCCGGCAACTCACAGGAACTATCAACTGACTTGGCCCCGCGGTGGCTTCTTTCCGTGAGATGCACCATCAGGTCGCGAAGGCGGGATCAGCAGGTGCACTCTTTCGACGAGGCCCAGTGCAGTGTTGGCATCGGCACCGTCGAATACTGCTGTGTGAATGCCGCGCATCGCGCCGGTGAGGAGGTGTGCTGCAGCGAATACGTCTGTATCACTGTCGATCTGATCCGCTTCGGTCGCAGCACGGAGCAGCTGGGCGATCGCATCTACGAAACTGTCGTGCCAACGTTCGGCTGAGCCCTCGGATTTCGGTACTCCGAGATTGCGGAACAGTACGTGGGTTCTCGGGGTGTCGTAGATGCTCGCTGCCGCGATACGAAGAAATGTCTGCAGCTGTTCGAGTGGGGTGTCCGGCCAGGTGGCGGCTGCCGATTTCTCGTGGATACGGTCTATCAGCACGGTCGCGGCGTCGTCGACGGCAGCCTGGAAGAGTTCACGCTTGGTGGGGAAGTGGTGGAATGCAGTTCTCGGTGCGAGACCGCATCGGAGAGAAACACTTTCGATCGTGATGTCCCCGTAATCGGCGTCCCGCAGCAGTTCCTGTGTGGCCTCGATCAGTCGGGCCGCTGCGGGCCCGGGTTCGTCGGTAGTCGACGACCCGGCCCAGCGATAGGGCGTCGTGGTGTGGATGCCCAGTGAGCTCGCCACTGCCGCCGGGCTCTCGGAACCGCCGAAAGCACGTGCGACGGCTTCCTGCCGATCAGCGAGTGTGAATCTGGAGACCCTGGCCATGCTCGTGACACTACATTCCTCGTCGGGTGCGGAGTCCGGCCCGAACCTAGTGGAGCATCCGCGCGAGGGTGGGCAGTAGAACTCGCGCGGGGACGAGACCCGCAGCGATCGCCTGAACAGTGTTTCGTCGGCCCGAGATCACCTGCGGGCGAGACCGTCTGGCGTCGAGTATGCGCATGGCAGTTGCGACGACCTCGGTCGGTGTTTGGTAGCTGCCGGCTGCTGCAGCGGTGTCTCCGATGACGTCGAAGAATTCGGTACGGGTCGGGCCTGGATTGAGCGCGAACACTCTGACTCCGTGTTGTGCTGCTTCGTACCACAAGGACTGGCTGAAGCTCAGCACGAATGCTTTGGCGGCCGCGTACACCGCGAGCGACGGGACGGGCTGGAACGCAGTCGTGCTGGCGACGTTGACGATGGTGCCGGTCGAGCGATCGATCATGCCCGGGAGGAACGCCGAGCAGATATCAACGACAGCGCGGATATCGACGGCGATGAGGCGCTCGAAGTCGTCGGCATCGCCGTCTGCGAACGGTCCCTGCACGGCGAACCCTGCATTGTTGACGACGAGATCGATCTGCTCGGGCACGACTTCGCGCAGTCGGCGTCCGCTCGATTCCTCGGACAGGTCCCAGGCCACTGTGCGGCAATGGATTCCGTGGATTTTCTCGAGCTCCTTTGCCAGGGTGGTGAGGCGGTCTTCTCGTCGTGCGACCAGTACGAGATCGGAGCCTCGGGCGGCCAGTGCTCGGGCGAACTCGGCACCGATTCCCGAGCTTGCGCCGGTGACCAAGGAGCGGCCAGGTCGGTAGCGAGAACCTCGGAGGTTCATCGGTCCGAACCGACGGGCGTGCACCCGAGCTCAGCGGCCGAACGGCGTGCGAACTCCTCGTACGACGTCGGTGTGTGTCCGAGCAGAGTCGGAAGAACCGTCAGGTCTCCGGCCGGTAGGCCGTGGCTGTCGTAGTAGGTCATCATCGTGCGGTACGCCTCGCGTGCGTCGGCGGGCCAATTCTTCATGTCACGAGGGTTCGACGCGGCCCTGGCACCGCGAACGAGGTGGCCGGCCGAGTGCAGCTTCGTCGATCGCACAGCATGCCCGACAACCGAGGCGAGTGCAGGCAACACGTTGAGTGAGTTCGTCAGGGACGAAGGGGGAATCCGAACGGCAGTCACCCGGTGGCCCAGCACGCGCGACCAGATCTGTGCCATCTCGTGGCGTGTGAGTTCTACCGTGGAGAGGTCGTAGGTGCGACTGGTGTGCGACCGCGGGTCGATCAGGATGTTCGCCGCGACCTCTGCGACATCGGCGACGTCGACAACACCCATGACGCTGTCCGGGGACACCGGGTACGGCATGACGCCCGCCTGCAGGAATTCCCATACTTCCAGGTAGTTCTGCATGTAGTGCGACGGTCTGAGCACCGTGGTGGGGATTCCGCTTTCACGCAGCAGACCTTCGGCGATGTCCTTCTGGTGATGGTGCGTCAGTTGGTGCAGGTGTGGATGGATAACGGAGTGGAATACGATGTGCTGCAGCCCTTTTGCAGGACCTGACGCAATCAGGTGTTCGATGATCGGTCCTTCGTCGATGATCTGAGTCGGTGCCGCGTGGTACAGGACGCCACCCCCCGTCAGGGCGGTATCGAGGGTCTCGGCCGACCTGAGATCTCCTACGACCACCTCGGTGGCCCCGTCCTGACGGGTGGTCGCAGCCTGGGCCGCATTCTTCACGACTGCACGAATGGGCACATTCTGTACTGCGAGTTGTCGGACCAGTAGACGTCCGACTCCGCCCGCTGCGCTTGTCACTGTGATCATCAGTCCTCCTCGGCGATGAGTGCGGCGGCTGCCTGGCTCATTTGCGAATATTGCATATTGAGTGCATATAACGCAAGAGATCGAGGTGGAATGTTCCGCTTCTGCGTGCAGTGCTGGGACTTGCCTACTGCAGATCGGATGGAGACCGCGGCCCTAGCGACGCTCCACCGGAATCCACAACTCGCCTTTACCCGAGCTCCAATCCTCGGACTTTTCGGTGATGGTCAGCAGCTCCGGCCCCGGCACCACCTGGTATGGATTGGACGGGAACCACTCGCTGAACGCGTCAGCCCACAGTTGTTGAAGTGCGTCGGTGAGGTTTCCCTGACTGGAGGCTTCGAATACAACCCACTTCGATGCAGGCACGCGCAGGTTGTCCCAGTCATCGTGATCGTGGCTCGCCGCCACGGCTAAGTAGTAGTCGAAGAGGCTTCCGTCCTCGCGTTCGGCCTCGAATCCAGCACTTACGAACAAGATTTCGGGAAGCTCCCGTACGTCGGCGAGCATCCGTAGCTGTTCCCCCGTTCCTGAGGGAAGGTTTCGGTGAAATTCGGTCATTGCGAGGTTCTCGCCCTGATACTTCAGCGGGATTCGTGTCTTCCTGCCGACGATCGAAAACTCCGGTAGATCTGCGATGCGGTATCGCATGGTGTGCTGCCCTCCGATAGTGAGATGAAATGACACGGTCTGCTGTGAACGAAGTACGGCTCCAGGGCGACGGGCCTGCGACGGGGTCATGCCGTTCATCTGCCGAAACGCGCGGCTGAATGCATCGCCCGACGAATACCCGTACTTCACGGCGACCTCGAGCACACCGGCTCCGTCGAGAATGTCCGCTGTAGCCAACGTCATTCGACGGTTTCGGACGTACTGCGAGAATGACATCCCGGCGAGGGCAGAGAACACCCGCCTGAAGTGATATTCGGACGAGAGAGTGATCCGTGCCAGGGTGGCTGGGTCTATCGCACCGTCAAGGTTGTCCTCGATGTATTCGAGTGCGGCGTTCCACTTTTCGAGCATCGCGTGTAGGCCTTCCTTCGTTCTGATCGAAACGATAGGGGCGGGTGCGGTGTCGAGTCTCGACTATTGCTGCCGCGAATTGTCGTCCGCATTCGTGAGTTCGGCCAGGATGGCGCCGTGGGGCCGGTACTCGAGTCCGGTGCGGGTGTGGGTCTCGGCGGTCGTGAACCCTGCAGCGTCGAGTTGAGCACTCAGCGCTCCGACAGGCCACCGGTACGCAGTGATGACCGCATGGTCGAATGGTCGAATGGTAGTGGCTTCGAAGAACCCGATCAGCAGTTTTCCGCCGGGCCTGAGCACTCTTGCGAATTCCTCGAAGGCGAATCGAATATCTCTTGGGTCGTGGTGAATCAGCGAATACCAGGCGAGTATCCCGGCGACGGAACCGGACTGCGCATCGAGATCCTCGGCCCGGCCGTCGTCGAACCGGCAGTTCGGGTAGGTAGTGCGTGCGAGTTCGACAAAAGCGTGAGTCGGGTCGATTCCCCGTACATCGACGTCGTGCGTGAGGAGGTGGTTGGTCCACTGTCCCGGGCCGCAGCCGACATCGAGAACAGGACCGCCGATCGACCGGGCCCAATCCGTGACGAGTTGCTTGTCGGACGGGTGCACCACCTCCATCGAACCCACTACGCGCACGTACTCCTCGGCGCGGTCGGCGTACGAGGCCTCGACATCTCCCATGTATGGAAGATAGTTCAGCGGTGCTGCTGCGAATTAACTCAGGCGCAGCTGTCTGGTGTCGCGTCGTAACACAGTCATTTCGAGTTGAGGTGCTGGATTAGGAGTCTGAATTCGATCCCGGTCTCGGCGGCAGCGGAGTAGGGGATTGTGCTGCAGCCCATTCCGCAGACCACTGCCACAGGGGTTCGAGTGCCGCGCTGAGCGAAACACCCGCCTGGGCCAGCTCGTACGTTCGCGAGGGACTCTTCTCGATCAGACGGGCGTCCTGGAGTTGTCTGAGTCGTTCTGCCAGCATGCTCGACGAGCAGTTGTCCATTCGCCGCCTGAGCTCCAGGAACCCGAGCTGGCCGGCCTCGAGTTCCCACAGGATCCGCAAACTCCACTTCTGCCCCAGTAGGTTCATCGCCGCATGTGCAGCCGCGGTCTCGTCGGGTTGCCCTGCAGGCGGCGGGGGTGGAGTGTTTGCGCTTCTCATTCAGAAGCACCATACTCACTTCTGTTTCAGAAGCGTTCGGTGACGGTGAGGGGCAAGCATGGCGGTAAACCAGGACGATTCAGGACGCGTCACTCTCGTAACAGGTGCATCACGCGGGATCGGCGCCGAAATAGCCCGACTCGTCGGCGCCGTTGGCGACACGGTCGTGGTGAACTATCGCGAGAAGCGGCCACGTGCGATCGCGGTGGCGGCAGAGATCGAACGCGCTGGAGGCCGGGCTCATCCGATCGGTGCCGACCTGTCGGACGAGCAGAGCGCGTCGGAAATGATCGACGACATCTCACGAACCTTCGGTCGTCTCGATGTGCTCATTTTGAATGCATCGGGTGGATTGGAACGCGGGGCTGATCCCGACTACGCGATGCGACTCAATCGCGATGCCCAAGTGCGTCTCGTGGAACTGGCGATGCCGCTGATGAAGCCGGGCAGCCGGGTCGTGTTCGTCACCAGTCACCAATCGCACTTCTACGGGCAGAAGCCCGTGCCCGAAAACTACCAGCCCATTGCGCAGAGCAAACGGGCGGGCGAAGACGCTTTGCGAGAACGTATCCCGGAACTTCTCGAGCGCGGCATCACGCTGACTGTGGTGTCGGGCGACATGATCGACGGGACGATCATCGTCCGGTTGCTCGAGCGACGGGATCCCGATGCCGTCTCCGAGCGGCGCGAACACGGAGCGTTACCGACCATCGAGGAGTTCGCGTCGGTAGTGGTGGACGCATCGATCGCGCAGGTCGAGTCCGGGCACACCTTCTACGTCGGTGGCGACGACTATTTGTCTTGAACCACATCAGCAAGCGGCCGGGCGGGATTGTCTCAATCCGATTCGCAGGCGGCGGCGAGTCGGTCGAGTAGTCGGCGGAGGTTCGTGGCGTCGCTCTCCGTCAGTCCAACGTGAAGAAGCTCGTCTTCTATCTGCCTGACCTTCCTGCGGACTCCGTCGAGCAGTGCTTGCCCGACGTCGGTGATGGCGACAGTCCGTTGGCGTTGGTCCTGCGACCGGTCTCGGCTGATGAGCTCTCGCTTCACCAGCTCGTCCAGGTGTCGACCGAGCCGCGTGGGATCACGGCGTGTCCTACGGGAGAGTTCGCGTTGAGATACGGCGGCACCCGAGGCGACCTCGGTCAGGATTGCGTATTCCCACATCGAGAGGCCGGCCTCGCGTAGGAGGGGCTCCTCCAATGCGGCCAATCGCGGCAATATCCGAAACATGACTGCAGCCAGGTCCTGCTCGCCGCACGGCGGACTGTCAGCATCGGTCATGGACAACCTTCCGATAATCATCTACCGTGGTAGACGGCCCGATCATCTACTGCGGTAGATGATCGGGTCTCGACTCTGTGCGCATCTCACGTTAAGTCACACCCTGCCAGTCTTTGCGACCACCCGACGCCGACTGCGTGCGTTGGCCGTACCGGAAATGGGCCCTTCTATGGACGTATCCGTCTTACACACCGCGACCGAATGCCTCGCCGAATATCTATCCGAGGTGACCCAGGGAGATCTCGGACAATCAACACCGGCGCCCGGCCGGGACATCGGTGACCTGTACCTGTACCTGATCGATCGGAATATCACCGTCGCTGCAGCCCTCATGCCTGATAGCGCACAATCGCAGGTCGGCCTCACGAGTCGATCGGCGCTCGATGCGTCGGTGAATGTGTACGGCGGCGGGTTCGAAGAGCGGTATCGCCGATCAGCGTTGCAGATGGAGGACGCCTTTGCGTCCGTTTCCGATGCTGATGTGCGTTGCCGAATCGACGGCGTCGAGATCGAGGCCGGCGCGATGTACGACCAGCAGGTCAGCGAAACAGTCATCCACACTTGGGATGTGGCGCATGCTCTTGGGCTGACCTTTCACCCGCCGCTCGAGGTGGCGCACCGGATACTGAAAACACTCGAGGAACAGTCGATCGAAGATGTCGACGCGGTGTGGGAGAGTGCTCTCAGAATGTCCGGACGGCTGAGCTGACGACGTCGCGGCGCGTCAGGCGTCAGCGGGCGGGAATGTCCCACAAGCGGTAGTCGCCGATCGTGGTGAACCCCATGCCGGTGTACATCGGATAGCCAGGAGTGGTCGCCTGGAGCACCGCGGCGTCCGCACCACGGTCGAAGCCGTCCTTCATCGCCATCCAGGTGACAGCTGCACCGAACCCGGATCGACGATGGCCGCGTCGAACAGCGACGAAGTAGATGCCGATCGTGCTCTCGTTCCTCACTCCGACGCTCACTGCTACACAACGGCCGTCGATCCACCCCAAATGGAACCGGATCGAGTCGTCGGCGAGAGCGCGCTGGTGTGCGATCGGCTTCAATATCGCTGGGTCCATCCGGTATCCCGCAGCCGCGCAATCGACGAACGCGCGTAGATCGGCCACGTCGCCGGCAGTCGTGAATGTCAGTGCAGTGGAAGGGGGCGGCACAGCCGTGGCCGCCGGGATGGCCATGACCGGATACAGGGGTTGGCGCTCGATTCCTCGGTGTTCCGAATATTGCTGTGCTGCTGCACTGTTCACGTGGCTGATGATCCGCCAGTCGACGCCGCGCCGGTCGAAAATCGCCTCGGCCGCGGCGAGCACTGAATTTTCGTCGGCCTCGAGGTGGAGTTGATTGAAGCCGGTGGCCGGGATGCCCGTCGCGACAACAGTTCCGCCGGGAAGGTCATGGACTGCCCCGTCACAGATCCGCGACACATGCTGCCAGAAAGCGAGGTGGTTGACGTTGGCCGAGTGGATGTCGATTGTCTTCCCCTGATCTGCGGTCCGGTGCAGAAACGACGCTACCTCGCGCGCCTGAATGTCGACGACGGCGGTAGGTTTGCTCCCTCGTCACCTAGTCTGGCCCGAGCGAGAGTGCGATGCCGTGTCCATCCCGCCACACCGACCACGAGTGCGATCGCCACCAACGCCGCGCTCGACCACAGTGGCGCCCGGTAGCCCAGGCCCATACCGATCGTGAGCGCTCCGAGGGTCGGACCCAGAGCGGCGCCGACGTTGAATGCGACGGTCGCGAACGAACCCCCGAGCGTCGGGGCATCGGCGGCGTCATACAGCACCTGCGAGATCAACGTCGAGCCGACCGCGAAGGAGAGCGCACCCTGCGTGAACAGCAAGATCAGCGTCACAGCTGGATGGGAAGCAGCCAAGGCGAATACGATCCAGCCCGCGAACAGCACCACTGCCCCGACGCTCAGTAGCGACAGTGGCCGTGCGTCGGCGAGTCTGCCCCCAACGCTGACGCCTATGAACGATCCGAGCCCGAACAGCCCGAGAAGCACAGGCAACCAATGTGAGTCGAACCCCGAGATGTCCGTCAGCAGCGGCGCCAGATAGGTGAACGAGCAGAAGGTCGCACCGTTGATCAGCGCTCCGAGCACCAGCATGAGCACGAGCTTCGGGCGACGCAACGATGCGCATTCTGCTCTGGCATTCGGGATGGATCGAGTCGATGAATCTGGCGGTGTCGCACACAAGATCGCGACGACTGCGGGAACGGAAATCATCACGATGGCCCAGAACGCGGCACGCCAGCCCCACGCGTTGCCCAGAATGGCGCCGCCCGGCACCCCGACCACGCAGGCAATGGTCACGCCCCCGAGGAGTACGGATGTCGCGCGTCCCTTCTTATCGATGGGGGCCATCGACATCGCAGCACTCAATGCCACTGCCAGGAACCCGGCGTTGGCCAGCGCGCCGATGATACGAGTGACCAACAGAACTTCGAAACTGCTTGTGAGTGCGCCGATCACGTGGACCGCCATGAATGTGACCAGGAACGTCAGAAGTGCACGACGGCGTTGCCATCGAATGCTCAGTACAGCCATCAAGGGTGCGCCGATGATCATCCCGACTGCGAAAGCAGAGGTCAGCAGCCCTGCTGCCGAAACCGACACCTGTAGGTCGTGGGCCATGTCGGGGATAAGGCCGGACAACATGAATTCCGATGTGCCTTGGGCGAATACAGCAAGCCCGAGGACATAGATTGCGAATGGCACTGTGAAACTCTCAATCCGAGATCGCGAGAGGCTTCGCGGTCACATGACCTACGAAGCAGAGGACACGACGTGCGTCACAGCGTGGAATGTGCGCAGCCGACTTTTCGACTCGAAGTTCAGAAGGTAGAGGTGTGCCACCAATTGCGCACGAGGAGAAACGACCGCGAATGGTGCGGCAGTCGAGCGCAACGAGATGTGGCCACCGGACTACTTCCGGTGGCTAGAGTCTGGACGCCTTGGGGCTGGACACGGTTGCGAACGTAGCAAATGCCGCTCGGCGATGTCCACCGCATTCGATCTTGCGCAGCAGTGTCGGCGCCGTTCGAAACAGGGTGGCGCGTATCTGACTCGTCCTGTAGTTTCCATTGCATGATCGGATTCAGTTCAGCCACGACGACGCCGGGAGATGCCGGTGTCATTGCGACGGACTGACTGAACACGGTCCAACCCAAGCCCCGGAACAGCTCCGGGGCTTTCTGCATTCCTGGGGTCTGTGTCGGATTCATCGATCCAGGAGCACTCTATGGACTACGACCACCGCGAACTCAATCGAAATATGTCGATCTTCGCCACGGACCCTCAGGTTGGCTCGGGGTTGCCGATGTGGCTGCCGTCGGGCGCCGCCATTCGCCACGAGCTCGAATGTCTGGCGCGCGAACTTGCTCATGCCGATGGCTGTGTCAGCGTCTACTCGCCGGTTCTCGGAAAGCGGTCCCTCTACGCGCGATCCGGGCATCTGAGCAAGTTCAGCGAAGACATGTTTCCTGCAATGCAATTGGGTGACGATGACTTGATGCTGAGACCTGCGAATTGCCCGCATCATGCGTTGATATTCGCTGCTGAGAACCGTTCCTACCGCGACCTCCCGATCAGACTGAACGAACTTGCCTCCATGTTTCGCGCCGAACGTTCCGGTGTCGTCTCCGGCCTGAACCGGGTCCGCCAGATCAATCTCGATGACACGCATGTGTTCTGCAGGCCGGACCAGGTACTGGGCGAGGTGCGACAGGCGCTGCGGTCCGCTCTGCGCGCGCAACAGATTCTGGGGCTGCCCGTCGACTACGTACGACTGTCGAAGCGCGACGACTCCGGCCAATGGCTGGGGAGTGCTTCTCAGTGGGCCGACGGCGAGGGTGACCTGCGGGCTGCCGTCGCCCCGGTCGCCGAGGAGCATGGAATCGGTGTCGTCGAAGTAGCAGGGGAGGCAGCGTTCTACGGGCCGAAGTTGGACATCCAGTCCCGGACTGCGCGCGGAAACGAAGAAACTATTGCCACCGTGCAACTCGACTTCACTCAACCCGAACGATTCGACCTGAAATACAAAGGCCAGGACGGGCATTTTCACCGGCCCGTGATGATTCATCGGGGAACCGTTGGATCCATGGAACGTGTCACTGCGCACCTGCTCGAGCACTATCGAGGCCGTTTGCCGTTCTGGTTGGCTCCGACTCAGATCACGCTGCTTCCCGTCGACACCGAACAGGACGCGTCGGTGCGCACCGTCGCCGACGATGCGATCGCGTCAGGACTTCGGGTGAGAATCGACCACGGCGGTTCGCTCGGTTCGCGAATCCGTGAAGCGCGCGCACGTCGAGATCACCTAATCGGTGTAGTTGGGCCGAACGAGGACGAGGCGAATACCGTTCACATCACCGATGTCGTTGCAGGCGTTCGACTGCACATCGAGCGATCGGAATTGCTGACGCTGATGCACGATGCCCACCGCGCACGCTGGAGGGCACCGAACTGGCCGTCCTCCGAATCGAACTCGATCGAGCTGATAGGAAGTACCGAATGACCGCATTTGCGAAACTGTTCGCCGTCACCGTCGACTGCATGGACCCGGTGCAACTGGCCACGTTTTACCAGGGTTTTATCGGTGGACGAATCCGGTCGTCCAATCCGGATTTCGTCGTGCTCACCGGCCCCCACGACGTACGTATCGACTTCCAGCGCGTCGAGAACCCGGAGCCAGGTCCATGGCCGAGTCCCGACGCACCGAGGCGCGTGCACCTGGACTTCGGCGTCGACGACCTCGCCGAGGCCGAGCGACTGTTGCTCGGCCTCGGTGCGAGACGCGCGTGTCATCAACCGGGCGGTGACAGGTTTCGAGTATTCCTCGACCCGGCCGGGCATCCGTTCTGTGTCACAACATTCGAGACTGCAGCAGCTGTGCCAGATGAGTAGGCCCCTTTCCTCAGGGGCGTCGTCCACCTGCCAGATAGAGGGTGTTCCAGGAGTCCGTGTCGCGGGCCATCTGCCGGTCGTGAGTTGACACCACCACCGCGGCTTCTGTTGCGTCGAGCGCCTGAGTCAACTCGTCGACCAACCTGATGGACAGTTGATTCGTCGGCTCGTTCACCAGCAGCTCACCGATCCGCTGGCCGACTTCCCTCGAGCGCAGAATCCCCAGCAAGGACCGGGACAAGCCATTCGAAACCACGATACGTCAGGGGCATCAGCTGTGTCCGTCCTTTCAGAGCTATTCGAAGGCAGTCATGGTCCCATCAGCGGTGGCGTCGCGCATCACTGCTCGGCTCTCTTGGGTCGGGCAAAGAACCAGGCGAGGGCCCCGAAGATCGGTACGACAAGCACCAGCACGCACCACCAGAACTTCCCACCCTGCCGGTCGTGGGAGGTCCGCAGAATCGATACCCATGCAATACCGCAGAGAGTCAGCCAGATCAGCACCATTGCCGTCCAAGCGAGGTCGAACGCAAGCGGCACTGTGGGATTCACTGTTCTGCCCTCTTCCTCTGGCGCGGGTTCCGCAACCCTACTGTGCGTAGGCGTCGACGCAGTGCACCCACGGCCGTGTCCCACGCCAACGTGCGATGAGGTGGGGCAGGAAACGCATCGGCGATCCGCGCTTCCGGGGAGGTCGCACGAACGGCCGGATGACTACCCTCGCGTCGAGTCGAAATCGGTTGGGAAGCGATGAATCGACCACGAAATGCCTGTACAAGCGGGGTGTCGTTTGCGAAGTGGGCTGCGTGGGTAACTGGAACGAGTGGCGACGTCGAACCGTCGCCGATCTCGTGTAGATGATCCCGGGCGTGGGCCGGGGACACGACGCGTCCAGCATGTGGTGCTCCCGAATTCCAATACTGCATCAAGGTCGGTTCTTGGTGACAGCAGTCGTGGACGGGTACGAGTCCGAATCCAGGCAACAGTGAGGCCAATCCATGACTAACGACGTCGAAAAGCGGTGGCACGACTCCCATGGCTTTCGATCTGCCGCGCGTTACACCGTTGCGGTGATCGTGTCGGCCGTGGCGATACTGGTGGCTTGCATCATGTGGGCGGTGTGGGGGACGAATGCGGGCGCCTGCGATGACGCAGCATTCGTTGTATGCGCGGATCCTGAACGAACGATTCTCGTCACCGTTCCTCCGGCACTCCTGCTTGCAGGTGGAATAGGCGCGTTCGTACAGACCTATCGGGTGTGGCGCAGGGGCGGGGCGTGGCCGATCTGGCAAGGAGCCGGGTGGGTGCTACTGACTTTCATGGTGATCTACATGGGAATGGCAGTCAGTGTTGATCGCTGAATATCCAGCGGCTCCACCGCAGTGGCGCGGTTGGGTGTCCCAGGATGCACTTATTCGTGCCACTGGCGGCGGAGCCGCCAAGGGATCGACGTCGGAAGTTGAACTGAGAAGGATGTCATTCAGTGTTGAGTGAAGATACGTCGGGCGCACGCGCCGTGCCGCGCACACGTGAGCTCGCGAGTCACTGGGTCCGGTTCGTCGACCACGGCAGCGGCCCGACGGTGGTGTTGGTGCACGGGCTGATGGGCACATTGCACGACTGGGATCCTCAGATTGCCGACTTGTCAGCGCACTTCCGGGTCATCGCGGTGGATCTGCCAGGGCACGGTGAGTCCGACAAGACCCCGGGAGACTACTCGTTGAGCGCGCACGCTGCGACCATCCGCGACCTCCTCGTCGACCTCGGAGTCGACTCGGCCACGATGGTCGGGCATTCGTACGGCGGAGGGGTGTCGATGCAGATGCTCTACCTCTTCCCCGAAATGGTGGACGGTATCTGCTTGATCGCCAGCGGAGGTCTGGGACAGGAAGTGAACCCCGTGCTGCGAGCGGCATCGATGCCGGGTAGCGGGATCGCGATTCCGTTCGCCGCGTCCTCCGTTGTCCGCGGTGTGCTCGGCGGTGTGCTCGGCGCACTCAAAGGGCTTCGGGTCTTCACGATGAGTGCGGGCGACCGACGGGCGTGGAGGAATTTCGCCTCCATGTCCGACGCGCCTACCCGTCGAGCTTTCCTATCGACCGCCAGATCGGTGATCGACTACCGCGGACAAACCGTCAACGCCACCAGGCTCCTCTCGTCGTTCTCCGACAAGCGGGCGTTGCTGGTCTGGGGTGACAAAGACGCCATCATCCCTCTCGCCCATGCACATTCGGTTCGAGATCAGATGCCCGTCGGAACCGTCATCGAAGTCGTCGCGGGAGCAGGACACTTCCCGCACCTCGACGAGCCCGAACAATTCGCGTCGGTGTTTCGTACGTTCATGTCCTCGGCCGACGAACACGCCCCACCGCAAGTGGGGGCGTGAAAGCGCTGGCTCGCGTACACTCCCTGACCGGCCCGTGCACTTCACTATCGAAGGGGCCACCCGACGTCCGGCGCGATGTTCCAAACGCGCTGGGCTGTCGTCGCCGGCGGAATGTGCCTGCGTTAGATACACACCGTCTGCTGGTTTACAACACTCCTGTGCGTTGTAAACGGACGGTGTTGTTGTAAACGTGGGGGAGCCAGGTATCGGCGACTTCTGCGGCCTCGGCGACCAATATGGAATCCTCGAGCGCGTTGTCTATGGTGAAGCTCGGGCTGAAGTCACGGGACAGCATCGCAACCCACAGATAATGGCACCGCCTCGGTATATTCTCCAGCGAGTTGGACAGTTGGATTTGCTGTTGGACACTGGGGTCTGTGCCTGAATTCTGCGACGGCCGGGAGAAACGGTGCATCCTGATAATCTGCGTTTAGATCCGGAGAAATAAGCACTCCGACGGAGGAGACTCTCGATCATGTCCATCGCCGAGTTCTCCACCGCCGGACTTCCGTTTCCCGAGCGTCTCGAGCTCTGGGAAGGCCACAACGCCGACGTGCTCATCGGGCTGCGCTGCCGCCGATTGGAATCCGCCCAGCTCGAGGCCTCCGAGAGGAACGTGCAGCTCGAATCGGTCCAACTGGCTCGCGTCATCGGGACCTCTCACGTCGTGGAGAGGGACGCGGAGCTCATTCGTCGTCGGCCTTCCGACTCGGTGATGATGTATTTCAGCCTTGTCGGCGATGCGTTCTTCTACTCCGAGGACGGCGTCCGCACCGTCGGCCCGGGCCAGGTGCTCCTGTGCGACGCCGACAAGGCCTTCATGCGTGGTTTCTCCCACGGACTCGAAGAGTTGGTCGTGAAGATGCCCCACTCGGTGTTCGGTGATGTGTCGGGGCTGACCTCGTTGCGATCCCCGATGGTCTTCGACTTCTCCGCGAACGGCAACGTGCACGCTGCGGCCCTCGCCCAGCAGGTCGGTCACGCGACTCGTTCGGCCGATCCCACCGCGCCCGACGAGCGCGCGATCCTCGAACTCGTCTCCGTGCTGGCCACTGGCGCGCGTGCGGATCTCAGCTCGGCGCATCGGGCATCTGCCCGGGCCTTCATCGAGCGTCGACTGTTCGATACATCGTTGTCCGCTACTGCGGTGGCAAGCGCGGTCGGTATCAGCGCGAGACAGTTGTCTCGGGTGTTCGCAGCCGACGGGACAAGCGTGCCCAAGTACATCCTTCAACGACGGCTCGACCTCGCACATGCACGGCTGACGACACCGTCGGCGGCAGCAACGACGATCGCCGAGATTGCCCACGACTGCGGGTTCACCTCCGCGGCATACTTTTCCAACGCCTTCGCGACCAAGTTCGGCGCGCGGGCATCCGATGTTCGTCGCGACGCGGTCATCGCTCGATCGGCCGGTTGAACCTTTCCGAATCCGCCACTTCTTCTCCTTTGCGCCGCAATACGGCGGCATCCTTCGGCGTCGTGCATGTGATGCCCGACACTGATGTGAAGGACCCGCGATAAGCGTCGGGCTCGGCGAAGGGTGTGTGCAATGCCGGTGTTCGACGACGGTCAGCAGGCGACCGAGCCGCCCGACTCCGCTGTGGTCGAGACTGATGTTCTCATCATCGGTTCGGGCCCCGCGGGTGGTAGCGCGGCTCTCCTTCTGTCCACGCTCGGTGTCCCCAACATCATGATCACCAAGTACCGATGGACGGCCAACACACCTCGCGCCCACATCACGAACCAGCGTGCGATGGAGATCTTCCGGGACGTCGGCATCGACGACCAGGTGCTGGCCGACGCTACCGAGCACGGACTCGTCGGTGACACCGTGTTCTGCACCTCGATCGCCGGCGAAGAAATCGGTCGAATCCGCACGTGGGGAACCGGGGCCGATCGCGAGGCCGACTACCAGCTCGCTTCGCCGTGCCTGACAGTCGACATCCCGCAGACCTACCTCGAGCCGATCCTGGTCAAGAACGCCACGATGCGTGGGACCCAGGCTCAGTTCTCGACCGAGTACTTATCCCATGTGCAGGACGCAGACGGTGTGAACGTGTCCTCCTGCAACCTCGCATGGAAGATCGCGGCGGTTCTGAACGGTCAGGCCGGCGAGTCGCTACTCGACACCTATTCAGCTGAGCGCGCCCCGGTCGCTGAGCGAATCGTCAAGCGAGCCAACCGGTCCAGTCGCGAATTCGCCGATCTGTTCCACGCTCTCCGCGTCAACGATGCGAAGGCGGAAGAGGAGATGATCGGGCGAGACGCTCTCTGGCAGGCTTCGACTGCGGTTCTCGCACGATGACCTACGAGTTCTCGTACAACGCGAATCCGATGCGAGTGCGATTCGGGTCGGGTGCACTCTCGGCTGTGGCAGACGAACTCGACCACGTCGGCCTTCGACGCGTCCTGGTCCTCTGCTCGCCCAGCCAGAAGGACACCGCCGAATCTCTGGCGTCGATCCTCGGGGACCGCTGCGTGGGCGTCCGCGCCGACGCCGTGATGCATGTTCCCGCGGAAGTGGCTGCCCGGTCGAGCGCGGAGGCCCTCTCGCTCGGGGCCGACGGATGCGTCACGGTCGGCGGCGGTTCGTCGATAGGTCTCGGCAAAGCCATCGCGCTCGAGCACGGTCTCCCGATCGTGGCCGTCCCCACCACGTATGCCGGATCGGAAATGACCCCGGTCTGGGGCATGACGACCAACGGGCGCAAGGACACCGGTCGCGACAACAGGGTCCTGCCGTGCAGCGTCATCTACGACCCTGATCTGACGACGAGTCTGCCGGTCGGAATCTCTGTCACGAGCGGTATCAACGCCGTGGCTCACGCGGTCGAGGCGCTCTACGCGCCCGACATCAGTCCAATCGTCGCCTTGATGGCCGAGGACGGTGTTCGCGCACTCGCGTCGGCACTCCCGGCGATAGTGGCGAATCCTTCCGACGCGCAGGCCCGCAGCGAGGCGCTCTACGGAGCCTGGTTGTGCGGAGCGACGCTCGGTGCCACCACGATGTCGTTGCACCACAAGCTCTGTCATGCGCTCGGTGGCTCGTTGAATCTGCCGCATGCCCCGACCCATACGGTGGTACTACCTCACGTTCTGGCGTTCAATCAGTCGGCGGCACCCGGCGCGGTGTCGGCCCTCTCACGTGCCCTTCCTGGTTCCGGGGACCCGGCACGTCGGTTGTGGGATCTGTGCCGTGCGCTGGACGCGCCTCGGTCCCTCGCCGAATTGGGAATGAAGGAGGGTGACATCGACCGGGCCGCAGAAGAAGCGACGAGCCGATCGTACGGAAACCCCCGCCTCGTCACGCGCGAGGCGGTCACAGCCATTTTGCACGGAGCGTGGGCCGGCGACCGGCCGACCGATATCGGACAGTGAGAGAGAATCATGACCGAGCAGACCATGACCGGACAATCCCAGGACGTCGTCGAGGAACGGCTGGTGGAGAACGTACTTCGATCGTTCGACGACTGCACCGACCCGCGTCTGAAGCAGTTGATGACCTCTTTGGTGCAGCATCTGCACGGATTCATTCGCGACGTGCGATTGACCGAAGAAGAGTGGAATACCGCCATCGGCTTCCTGACCGATGTCGGGCACATCACCGATGATCGCCGTCAGGAGTTCATCTTGCTCTCCGACGTCCTCGGGGCGTCGATGCAGACGATCAACGTCAACAACCCCGCCTACAAGGAGGCGACCGAAGCGACAGTGTTCGGTCCGTTCTTCGTCGACGATGCTCCGCGCATCGACAACGGCGGCGATGCGGCGGGAGGCGCTGCCGGACAACCGTGCTGGGTGGAAGGGACTGTGCGCGACACTGACGGTAACCCGATCCCCGACGCACGCATCGAAATATGGGAAGCCGACGAAGACGGGTTCTACGACGTCCAGTACGACGACGCCCGGGTCTCGGGGCGGGCGCACCTGCACAGCAACGAAGAAGGGCGCTACTGGTTCTGGGCGCTGACCCCGACTCCGTATCCGATCCCGCACGACGGGCCGGTCGGACGAATGCTCGCTGCCACCGGGCGCGCACCGATGCGTGCCTCGCACCTGCACTTCATGGTCTCGGCGCCGGGCCTACGGACTTTGGTGACGCACATCTTCGTCCGCGGCGACGAGCTGCTCGATCACGACACGGTGTTCGGAGTCAAGGAGTCTCTCGTCAAAGACTTCGTCGAGCAGCCCGCGGGAACGCCGACTCCCGACAGGCGTAATATCGGGGACAACACTTGGGCGAGAGTTGATTTCGACATCGTGCTCGCGCCGGTGGTTGTGTCCTGAGGGGCGTCGGTTCAGGAGGACTTGCGGGCCTGCAGACGTTCCACGAGCCCGAGGGTGAACCGTTCGATCTTCTCGACGGAGAAGTTCTCGTCACCGTCGACGAGGAGTGACGGACGGCGAAGGAAGTGCTCGCCGCCGACTGGAATGCTGATCAGTTCCACAAGTCGTTGTAGCCATCGAACGGGTCGGACGGACGACGCGACGTGGTCGGCGAGCAGCAGGGTTCCTCCGGGCCGCAAGACTCGTGTCATTTCGGCGAGCGCGTCGTCGGGGGAGGGGATGGCGCACAGGGAGAAGGTGCAGACAACGGTGTCGAACGATGCGTCGGGGAATTGCAGATGGTGTGCGTCTCCGAGAACGAGTCGAGCATCCGGCATGACGTTCTCGGCGCGGACCTGTGCGAGTGCGAGCATGTCCGGACTCAGCTCGATTCCTGTCAGGACCGTGCCGGTTGGGTAGTGATCGAGATTGAGCCCGGTCCCGACAGCGATTTCGAGGACCCGGCCACTGGCACGCGAACAGATCCAAGATCTGGTGTCCCGAAAAAGTACACGATCGAGGAACGTCATGTGCTTGTCGTAGGTAGCCGACTGCGAGTCCCAGTAGCGCTGCCATCTGACGAGTCGGCGCGTCGATTCGTCTGGCATCGTCAGCCGGCTTCCGTCGTGATCCCAGCGTCGACCGCGTTCGAGTAGTCGTCGTCCACGAGCACCACGTCGCGTCCTGCCCGGTCGAGAAGACTGGCCGCTATGGAGGCGCGGTATCCGCTGGCGCAGTGCACCCACAGTTGCCCAGCAGGGAGGGTGTCGAGGCGTTCGAGCAGATGATGCATCGGAACATGTGCTGCGCCGGGGATATGTCCGGCGTCGTACTCGTCGTCACGCCTTACGTCGAGAATCACCGAATCGCCGTCGGTTGCGTCGTCAGCGGCGACGACGCTGGCCGGCAGTTCGGCGAAGGTGTGCAGCGGATACGACGAGAGCGGGGTGTCGCCACTGAGCTCCTCGGCCGAACCTGTTGCCGCGCCTTGTAATTCATCGACTCCGATGCGCACCAGCATTCGCTGTGCATCGGCCACCTGTTCCGCAGTGTCACCGATCAAGGACAATGGTGTCCCCCAGGGCATCAACCAGCCGACGTAGGTGGAGAACTGGGTTCCCAGTGCTATCCCGACACTGCCGTGAACATGGGATGCCGCGTACGCGGTCTGGTCTCGCAGGTCGACGATCCATTCGCCCGCATCGATGCGAGTGCGTAGCTCGTCGGCGTGCAGCGGACTCGGGGGTGTGAGGTCGGGAGCGGTAGGACCTTGGCGGTTCAGCGCACCCATGTGCGCATAGTAGGCCGGGTAGGCCGTCAGATTCGCGATCAGCTTTTCGACGAATGCATCCTCGTCGTCGGTGGTCAGCGCGTCGTTGCGTTGCTTCTCTTCTCCGATGGTTCCTCCGTCTCCGCCCGCTGCCGATCCCGACGAGCAGAAGCTGCCGAAGCCGTGCGTGGGGAAAACCTCTGTCGCATCGGGAAGTTCGGCGGCCAATCGTCGCGCGGAGTGGAACTGGGCGCGAGTGAGTTCATCGGTGCGTGCGACATCGACCAGGTCGGTTCGACCCACCGAGCCATAGAGCAACGACCCTCCGGTAAAGACGGCGGGTGTCTCGTCGCCCTCGCTGATCACGTAGGACAGGTGAGTGTCGGTATGACCGGGAGTGGACAACACTCGGACGGTCATCTTTCCGACGACCAGCTCGTCACCGTCACGAACAGCGTGTCGCTCGAACGAGACCTTGTCGTCGGCGTTGACGACGTAGGGGCAGCCGTTGCGTTGCGCGAGGTCGTATCCGCCGGTGACGTAGTCGTTGTGTATGTGGGTCTCGACGACCATCGCGCACGTGACGCCGTGTTCGGCGAGGACTTTCTCGACGCGATCGATGTCGCGTTGTGGATCGACCACAACGGCGGAGGTTCCGTCGTGGACAAGATAGCTACGGTCTCCGAGGTCTTCGGTCGAGATCACTTCGACGTGCACGACGATCACTCCTTGATGGTTGTACCAACGTACCTACTCAGCGTCTGAATAACGCTTGACCAGGGCTTGCTGCTCTGCTGCTCACGATGACGGGCGTCTTTCCAGTCAAACACCTGCTCGGGCGCAGCGCGACTATTTCTTGGAGAACATGCGGGACAGGAATCCCGGCGACTTCGGATCGGCGGCGTGTCCTGTGCATCGATCGGATGCCGGAACGCCCCGCATCACTTGGTCGACGTGTTGGCCGCAACCCGCCCAGGTGGTCTTTCCACACTTCTTGCATTTGACTGCCCTGCACATGGCATCTCCTTCACTTGTCGAGCAATTCACCCGACTATACCCCATGGGGTATATGAACGGCCGCGGTCGCGGAATTCGGCGGGGTTCTCAGAAGTGGGGTACGACCTTGAACGCGGTGTACCCGCCGGTATCCGCAGCCAGTGCGACACCGTTGGACGTCACCACTGTCGGCGCATCGCCTGGTGAAGTGCCGGTGACGCGGCCGGTGGCCGCATCGATGGCGGTCATAGCCGATTTCGAGCCGCCGTACACGACTCCGCCGACGAGTGTGAGCGGTACGCGCCGGGAAATTGATCGGCGGTGAACCCTTTGGTGCCGTATTGCACGAACAGAACCGCGATACCGTCGTCGGTGAGGTCATCGGTAGTGATCAGGGTTGATCCGCTACTGGCATCGGCAACAACCGTCATCGGGGTCCGAGCACCACTTACCCATCGGACTTCGGCGTCCGAAAGACGGTAGACCGCCTGGATCGGCTCGGAACGGGTAGGGATTGTCCACGCAACGATCACCGAGTTGCCCGCGGCACCGATGAATCGTGCGGAACCGGCTAGAGCTGCGGGCGGCGGTGTCAGCGTTTCGGTGGACCAGGCAGTGTTCCCGGTATCGACGGTGACGATTCGCGCGTTCTCGCCGTCGGCGACGACCGCGTGTCCGCCGAATTCTGTGACCGCGCCACTCAGGTCGATGGTGTGTCCGTCGACTGCCGATACTGCGCCTTCTGCTGAATTCGATTCTGCAGCGTCGCAATCGGCGTCGATCAGGAGCCCGGTCCCGGTCAAGCAGCCCTGGGTGCGGACTGGGCCCCACACGATTTCGCCGGTCCGGGTGTCGCGTGCGGTGAGATAATCGATGTTGTCGGAGTCGGTGTCGCCGACGTCCTGGGTGATCAGTAGTTCACGACCACGGACAGATGCGACGGCGAACTGTGCGCGGTTCGCCGGCACGTCGACCCCGAACCGTGGTGCGCCGGTGTCGCCGAGCACCTGCACTGTCGCCGAATCGGATGCCTCGGTGCCGACCAGTATTCCGGCGAATCCGTCGTCGACAACCTGGGGCGTCGAGATGAACGGGACCGACCACAATGGGGTTTCGAGGAATCCGGGAGGTGAAATCAGTTGCGACGTCGACGGATTCTCGACCGCGACTGCATTCGAACCGTTCACCTCGGCGACCGTTGATCGACTGCATCCGGAGACGCTCGACACAGCGCAGATTCCCGCTGCGGCGATGGCGGCGACTCGAACGCTGATTGGCAAGTCGGTCAGAATGTTTCGATCCTCCAACGGTTGTCCTTTTCGGAGGTGCCAAGAGCGGCGTGCGTCGAGGGACCTCAGGTCATACCGAGCACGACGATGTAGTGCAGTCGCGTCTGCGCCATCGGAAGACCACGGCTGCCAACAACATTGTCAGCGATACGCCCGCAAGAATCGGTTGTATCGGCGCCCACAGCCCCAATGCGCCTGATGTGCCGAGCGCGAGGAGGACGAGCTTGTTGCACACGGGACAGCCGACGGCGAAGAAGGTCAGCACTACTCCGAGAGCGGCCGGAGTGCCGGTGCGCTCGGACTGCTCGGGCTTGTCGATACCGAACCACACGGCGGTCAACACGGCCGTAGCCAGCAGGACCGGGAGCTCCCATACCCGCACCGGAACCTCGCGGCCGAACACCGGGGTGTCGATGATGTCGGTGGGAATCCCGACCACGAGCGTGGTGATCACCCCGGCCAGGGTGCCGCGCAGTAGTCGCATCCCCCACCTGCTGGGTCGTCCGGCTGCGCTGAGTTCCCGACTATCGGGAACTACAGCGAAATTGACGTCGCGGCGTACGGACGTAGTGGGCTCAGGCATGAACTGGATTCTCCTACGGGTCGTAGTTGTGTGCGTAGGGTGTGTCGTGAGGGTATACCCGGATGGGTATATTCGCCAGCATCGTCGACTACCGAAAGGTATTGCATGACTTCGCCATCTCGTTCCACCCGCCGCCGAGACGCCTGGCTTCTTGGTATCGCCGTGCTGGTGGCTGCCGTCCTTGTGGGAGTTCTGGTGGTCGGAATGCGCGGTAGCGACGAACCGCAGGCGGCCGCGGACGGGGGAGCGAGTGCGATACCGGAGATGGGTCCCCTGGGGGACCTCGCGCGCCGCACGGTCGACGATCCGATGGCCCTCGGTGAGGTCGAGGCGCCCGTCGTGATGATTGCGTTCTCGGACTTGCGGTGCCCGTTCTGCGCCCAGTTCAGTCGGGAGACCGAGCCACAATTGATCGACCGGTACGTCGACGCCGGCACCCTGCGCATCGAATGGCGTGATCTCCCGATTTTCGGGCAGCAGTCCTTCGACGCCGCTCGAGCCGCTCGAGCCGCAGCGGCCCAAGACAAGTTCTGGGAGTTCACCCATGCGGTCTACGCCGACGCACCCGAGACCGGGCATGCAGACCTGACCATCGAATCGCTCGAATCCTATGCTCGACAGGCCGGTGTCCCAGATCTCGCACGATTCACCGACGATGCCACCGGAACCGAGTTCGACGCCGCGATCACCGCGGACGCCAACGAGGCGCAATCGCTCGGTATCCCGGCCACACCGGCGTTCTCGGTGAACGGCGATCCCGTTCTTGGAGCGCAACCGTTCTCGGAATTCGTCGACTTGATCGACGCTGCGGCCGGATAGGGACCTGATGTCTCAGATCGGTCTTCTCGGAGCATTCCTCGGCGGACTTCTGGCCCTGGTCAGCCCCTGCTCGGCGTTGCTGTTGCCCTCGTTCTTCGCCTACGCGTTCGGCGGAGCCGGCAAGCTCGCCGGCCGCACCGGGGTCTTCTACCTCGGGCTTGCAGCGGTACTGGTCCCCCTCGGAGCCGGAGTCGGTGCCATCGGCTCCGCCATCACCCAATACCGCGAGATCACCACGATGATCGGCGGAGTGATCATCATCGGACTCGGGGTGATGATCATCGTCGGCCGCGGATTTGCACTGGGTTCGGCGCAGCGAGCAGCCGCACGCATCGACGTCTCCTCCACCGGCTCGGTGTTCGCGCTCGGAGCGGTGTACGGGCTCGCAGGCTTCTGTTCCGGGCCGCTGCTCGGCGCAGTGCTGACGGTTGCGGTAGCCGGCGGGCAGGCGATGTACGGCGGGGTCCTGATGGCGCTCTACGCAGCGGGGATGGTGGTTCCCTTGTTCGTTCTCGCCCTGGCGTGGGACCGATTCTCGCTGGGCTCGCGAACATGGTTGCGCGGCAGAGAAATTCAAATCGGTCCAGTACGCACCCACACCACGTCTTTGGTATCGGGTTTGCTCTTCGTCGGCATCGGTGTGTTGTTCCTGCTCACGGAAGGAACCGCCAACCTCGGTGGAGTGATGGGCGTCGACAGTCAGTACTCGCTTCAGGTGTCACTCGGCAACATCAGCGATTCGGTGTCGAATACGGCGGTCCTGCTCGTCGGAGTGTTGGTGATCATCGCGGTCCTGGCGGTGCGGATCGTTCGCAGCCGTAGCCGCGAAACCGAAGACGTGGTGCCCGCGAAAGGCGACGACGGGACGACGTGAGATACCGCGCAGATCGACCTATTCGGCTACCAGGACCAGCTTTCCGAACGCCCCACCGCTCTCCAACCGGTGAAGGGCCTTCGTGACCTCGGTCTCGGACGTTGCACTAGACACGGAATCGACCACGGGCCGAATGCCGTGCTCGTCGACGAAAGCTGTCAGCTGCTCGTACATCTCGCGTGATCCCGTCTCGACTCCGTGGATCGTGACGTTGCGGGTCACGAAGTCGTAGGTGTTGATCGACGCCGACAGGCCGGCTAGCAGACCGATGAAGCTGATACTTCCGCCGACTCGAACCGACCTCAGAGAGACGTTGAGATTCTCCCCACCGACGGTCTCGACCACATGGTCGACGCCACGCCCGCCGGTCCAGTCCAGAACTCTCTGCGCAACGTCGTCGCGTCGATAGTCGATGGTGTGCTCGGCCCCGAGAGCTCGCGCCCGTGCCAGCTTCTCCTCGCTGCTCGACGTCACAGCCACGCGGGCGCCCAGAGCTGTGGCCAACTGGATCGCGTGGAGTGCAACGCCTCCGGTGCCGTGGACGAGCACGGTCTGTCCAGCCTCGACCTGTCCTCGGACCACCACTGCGTGCCAGGCCGTGAGAGCTGCGACGGGTAGTGTCGCCGCCTCGGCAGTGGTCAGCGTCCGCGGCGTCTCGGCTGCCTCGTCCTCGTGGACCACGACGTATTCCGCAAGCAACCCGCGGTTGACCGGACCGCCGACTGGCAAGACGTACTTCTCGTCACTGAGTTCGCCGTTCTGCCAGTGCGGCAGGAACATCGGCGACACTCGATTACCGAGATCGAACCTCGTCACACCGTCCCCGCGCGCTACGACGACACCGACGCCGTCGGACAAAGGCACAACCGGACGTGGCGGACTCCATCCGTCCTCGCCATTGATGACTAGAAGGTCGCGATAGTTGAGTGACCATGCGCGCATCCGAAGAAGAACCTCGTGTTCGCCAGGGGAGGGCACCGCCACAGCGGTGCGTCGAAGGGCGTCTGTTCCGTGACCGTCGGTGAGCCACGCGAACATCGATTCAGGTACTTCCGTTGAAGGATCGTGGTTCGTCATGGCTCCAGGATGCTCGATGCGACCGCCCCACACGATTGGCAAATACGACACCTATCGACAAGATCCCGCCATCGGGACAAGATATAGCGTGTGCTGCAGACCGTCGCTGTGATCCTGCAAGAACCTGTCGCTGTATTCGAGCTCGGTGTACTCACCGAGA
>NZ_LVCV01000191.1 GCF_001647195.1 Rhodococcus sp. EPR-157
CACGGGAACTTCGGTAGTCGCAGCGTTGCCCCTTTCCGCGGCAGATGACGCCGACCTGGTCGCGCTACCCTCCTCGCCGCTCGATCGGCCGCCGTCGGATGCGGTTCTTCAGGCTGTGCGTCACGCACACGACCGCGGGGCGCGGCTGCTGTCGGTATGTACGGGAGTGTTCGCCCTCGCACACGCCGGTGTTCTCGACGGACGGCGTGTCGTCACCCACTGGCGTCATGCGGCGCACCTCGCCGAGAGCCACCCGAGCGTTGTCGTCGACGCCGATCTGCTCTACCACCAGGACGGTCCGATCGTTTCCAGTGCGGGCACTGCAGCTGGAATCGACGCCTGCCTCCACCTGATTCGGACGGCCCACGGTCCGGCCGTCGCGAATCGCATCGCCCGTCGCATGGTGGTGCCTGCTCATCGTCGTGGAGACCAGCGCCAATTCGTCGACACCCCAGTGAGTCTCGGACCGGACCACAGTCTTCAAGAGGTCATCGACTGGATCGACGGTCACCTGGCCGACCCGCTCAGCATCACGGATCTGGCTGGCGTGGCCGGTGTCTCATCGCGAACCCTGATGCGACGATTCTCGACCGAAGTCGGTGTGACACCGCACGGTTGGCTGACTCAACGACGCGTCGCGCGCGCCCAGGAACTGCTGGAACTGAATTCGTGGTCGATCGAGGAAGTTGCCGCGAGAAGTGGGTTCGGTTCGGCCCCGCTTCTGCGCCATCACTTCCGTCGTCTCATAGGCGTCACGCCGACCGAGTTTCGGCGTCAGTTCTCGGGTGAACCGAAGTCAGCGAGAGCGCTGGGGTAGCGATTCGGCCCGGTAGGCGGTCATGAGGTGATGTTGATCGGTCCTGGCGTCCACAGCCCGGATCGAGTTTCGGTGCTGAGCTGCAGTTCTGCTGGTCGAGCCGACTTGTCGATCGCCACGAACTGCTCGATCGAACCCCAGTCCTGGTCCCAGTCGTCGGCCAGATACGACGGTATCGTCCGCGCGCCCAACAGCAACTGCGTCCAGCCGAGCGGCCCGCCGCCGTAGTGGTCCTGCCACAACCCGGTGACCACAGCGAGCGGTCGATCGGGGGAGATTCGGTACTCGGGAATTTCCGCGACGCCATTGGCGTGCAGCATCTGATGCTGGCACGGGAAATTGAGCCCGACTGCCCAATCCAGCAGGACCGGGGCGTCGCGGCCGACGACATCCTGAAGTGTGCGTGTCACGGGGACCCGCAGCGGAGTGAACGCGACCCACTGTTCATCACGAATGTCGAAGTCGGCGGCCACGATACGGACCGCGTCAGCCTCGGCAGGTAGATCTGCCAGCGGCACCCGAAGATTGCGCCACGACGGAGTGGGGCCGATATCGATGGGAACGGCGGACCCAAGGACAGAAACACTCCCATCGGAAGACGTCGTGCCGTACTCGACTTCGAGCTTTTGTCCGTACGTCTCGATTCCGTCCGCATCGACGGACCGAATGCGTCCGGCAGCCGCGATCGAGACGATGTCGCCGCGAGAACCGTCGGAATCGGGATCGGGGAGGCGATACCAGTCGGACGTTGCCGTGGCCGCGTCCTGCGCGCCGACGCTTCCCATGACCGGCGTGGAACCCGGGTTCAATCCGAACGGGAGGGCAACGGTGCTGCCATTGATGCCTTCTCCTCCGATGCCGCCGCCGGTTCCGGCCGTGCCACCCGGAGAGTTCTGGTCCGTGTTCGTGCGGTCGACGCTGTTCGCCGTCCCGGACGCGACATCCTCTTCATCTGGCGTCAGATCGCCGGCGACGCCGTTCGGTGTGAACCCCGACCCACCGGGGGTCGAGAGTGCATCGGCGGGGTTTGCCGACATCGGTTGCAACATGGACTCGTTGGCGTCCGTCTCGAGCAGAACATCGTGTGCGAGCCCGCACGGTGAACCGGTGAGTGCGTCGATATTGGAACGGGCGACCGAATACGCCGGATACTGCGACACCGCTCCCTTGGCCAACGACAGTATCTCGAAGACGACCATCGCCGCGGCCACCACTGTCAGAGCTGGCACACGCCAGATGCGAGACGGCGTGTCCGTACGTTTCGAGGCAACCGGATGTATGTGGTGCCACGCGGCGATCGCGAGCAACAGCCCTGCGACAGCAAGTAATGCGACGGCGAATCCATGCCCGGCAATGGACGGCGCCTTGTCTCGCCACGGAACGCCGAAAGCAGATACGTACCACCATCCGTTCCTGCCTACGAAAGAGATGGATACGACGGCAACGACCGCCGCGGCGAACAATGCACGGTTTCGACGTGATCGAAGGACCATCGGTCCGACTGCTACTGCCGCAGGAACAGCGAGCGAAGCAGCGAGGCCCGCGTAGATTCCGAAGTGGTGTGTCCACTTCGTCGGGACGAACATCATCAACACCATTGCACCGACGGTGATCCCGACGATCCGTCCAACCGGTCCCCGGGCGGTCCCCGGGATCTGGCCTCCGCGCCGAAGAATCGTCAGCGCGACGGCTACCAGACACAGGATCATGGTGAAGACGGCGAATCGGCGTCCGAGCGAGCCGTCGACCGTGTCCTGGAACAGCCATTGGTATCGCATGTACTCGTTGAACCACGGCTCACTGGGCGAAATGACGTGAACCCGTTGCATTTCCCGGACAGCAGCCATTGTCTGATCGGCGAACGCGGCAACCAGGATGACCAAGCCGGCGGAGAGCATCGGTAGCAGCAATGCGGCGTATCCGGTGACGCGCGCTCGATCGGCGAGAATTCGGGCTATCGGCCGCGCACCGGCGATCAGAGCCGCGAAGCAGATGATGCCGGATGGGCCTGCAGTCACGGTGACCGCGCCGATGACGATGGCGGCGGCCGCGGGGAGCAAGCGTCGGGTCGCAATGGCCCGTTCGACGGAACACCAGGTCAGCAGGACCCCGGCGGCAACAATCGGTTCCGGGCGCAGTCCGTTGTTGAACGGGAGCCAGAACGCGAGGAACACGAACGCGGCGGTCCACAGCGGCAACGACGAGCGCCGAACTGCTGTGCCGAGGCGGGGAGCGACCTCGCGGCTGATCAGCCACCAGGTGAGGATGCCGGCCGCGAGAGCCGGAAGCCGCATCCAGACACTGGCTGTAGACACGTGAGTCATCAAAGCCAAAACGTCGTAGAACGGTGTGCCGAAAGGAGATTCCGGTACGCCGAACCATCGGAAGTAGTTGGACATGTAGCCGGCTTCGCCTGCGGCTCGTGCCATGCCGAGCTGATAGCCATCGTCGGAAGTATTGGCGCCGATGACATGCCAGAGCGCGAGAACGCCCACTACGACACCATCTTTGACGGTGAAACTCCACCACGACGATGGAAGGAATCTGCGCGCGCGACGTCCGTCGGACTCATCGAGGCGATGCAGGGCAAGCAGTGCGATCGCCGTCGCGGCAACGGCGGCGATCATTGCCACCAGCTTCAGTGCCGTCGGTGACGTTGTGAAACGCGTATCCACGGTGGCGTCGACGCGCAGCCCGTCCGGCACGGCAGCACCGGATAGATCGGAGAACACACCGACCATCTGTGGTCGCAGATCCTGCTCGAAGACCTGCTCGGTGTCGCTACCTGCAGTTCCGGTCACTGCCACGGTCGTCTGTGTGGGCGTAGAGGAGACCGATACTGCGCACCCGGCGTCGGGGACGATCTGAGTGGACAGCAGAACAGTGCTGCGTGCAACAACTTCCAGCCGATCTGCCTGCACGCGTGCTGACAATGCCCATCGATCCGGTTCTGCGGCACCGATCGGAGCCGTCGACACTACGACGCCACCGCCATTGGTTGCCAGTTCCTCGATGGCGGAACACGGAATCGTCATATCGAAGCTTGCCGGTGTGTAGGAGACCAACGGCGCTGTGACCGCTTCGAGCGAGCTTCCTTGCGGCCACGACATGCGGGCCTCGGTCTGGTGTACCGGCAGGAGGGGAATCGAAATGGCTGCGAGTATCCCGATGACTGCGGCTACGACAGCGACGTTGCGGACTCGGCGGAAATCCGATCTTCGTATCGGTACGTCGGTGGTTTCCTCGGGCGGAGATGGCGTCGTGATTTCAGAGTTGATGGCCCCCATGGCGGCCGACCTTATCAAAGGCTAACGAACTGACGTACCTGTCCACGACAGGAACTTGAACATGTTCAAACATAGGTCTACCGTTCGTTTTGAACACGTTCAGAATTGAGGTGCGCAGATGGTTCGGACATCCGAGACACGCGACAAGGTAGTCGAGGTCGCGCTGCGACTGTTCCGAGACGAGGGATTTCATGCGACCACTATGCGTCGGATTGCCGACGAAGCCGGCGTCTCGCTGGGCAATGCGTACTACTACTTCGCGGGCAAGGACGAACTGGTCCACGAGCTGTACATGGTCATTCAGCGCGATCACAGGGACCGCGCGCTTCGGGTCCTCGTCGACGGTGGATCGCTGTCCGACAACCTGGCCGCGGTACTGCATTCCGGTGTGGACGTGATGGCGCCGTACCACGCGTTCGGAGGCACGTTCCTGCAGTTGGCGCTGCCGACCAGATCCAGTTCCAGTCCGTTCTCCGAAGAATCGTCCGACGCAAGGTCCATGGCCATCGACCTGATGCGGGCGACCCTTGCAGCGTCGAAGCAGAAGGTGCCTGCGTCGCTGAACGACAGTCTCCCGACGCTCCTGTGGATGATCTACCTGGGCGTCACCCTGCATTGGGTGACCGATTCCTCGGAGAACCAAGTGCGTACCCGAACGTTGATCGACGGACTGGTTCCGGTGGTGGCCAAAGCTGTGCGCCTCGTTCGGCTACCGGTTGCACGCGGATTGGTCGCCGATGTGGCAGGGCTCATGAAACGAATGACGTCAGAAGAAGGGTTGCGACCGTGACGGATTCACCGACTTCTGTCGTCCTGTGTGGGGCTTCGGGGTACATCGGCAACTATCTGCGTCGATCGTACGAGGAGCGCGGTATCCGCGTGCGAACGGTCGGCCGCGGAACATCCAGCGACGCAACGTGGTCCGACTATCGAAGCATCGTCGACGTTCTCGACGGCATTGATCTCGTCGTGAATCTCGCCGGTCGCTCGGTGAGCTGTCGCTACAACAAGACGAACGCCGACGAGATCATGTCGTCCCGCGTTCAGACGACGGCGATGCTGGGTCGGGCTCTGGCCGATGTGCGGCACCCGCCGGCGTTGTGGGTCAATGCCAGCACCGGGACCATCTATCGTGATTCGCGAGACCGTCCGATGGACGAGCGGTCCGGCGATCTGGGATCGGGCTTCTCGGTCGAGGTGGCGCGCGCCTGGGAGCGTGAACTTTTCGACGCCGATGTATCGGTTCGCAGGGTGGCGCTTCGCCTGTCGATCGTGCTGGGCGCAGGCGGCGGGGCCATCAATCCGATCATCGATCTGGCCCGAGTCGGACTGGGAGGGAAGATGGGTGACGGCGGCCAGATTTTCAGCTGGGTGCACGTTTCGGATGTGGCGCGCGCAGTCGATCACCTGTACGACCACGCAGGTATTTCGGGCCCGGTCAACGTTGCTACCCCGTTTCCAGTGACCAACGAGGAGCTGATGAAAGAAGTTCGGATCGCGCTGGGGCATAGTCATGGGCTGTCGACCCCTGCTTGGTTGCTCCAACTGGGCGCTCGTGTGATCCGCACGGAAGCCGAACTCGTTTTGAAAAGCCGATGGGTATCTCCAGGAGTGTTGACGGATACAGGTTTTCAGTTCGCATTCCCCCGCTTGGCCGGGGCTTTGGAGGACATCGCATCGCGGACGCCTCGGGGGTTGCTCCCCGTCGCGCTCGGTTAGCGCGCACGATCCACCGGAGCTCACCGAGTTGCTTCGAGCGCTCGCGGCCATGCCTCACTGGGCGTCCCGCCCACTGGCACGGTTGAGTGCACGTCAATGCACTTAACCGTGCCACTGCGGCGGAGCCGCAGTCCACGGCTGAGGAACTGGCTATCGATTCCACCTTGTAAGGCCCCAGAATGGGACTACCAGTCCGCTGCACAACCTGCCGAAAGATGAACGATGATCTCCATACACCTGCGGTACGAGATCGACCCCGACCGACTCGACGACTTCCGCGAGTACGGCCGTCGATGGATTCCTCTCGTCGAGCGGTTCGGCGGCCGACATCACGGCTACTTCCTGCCGAGCGAAGGTGACAGCGACGAAGCGTTCGCGCTGTTCACCTTCGACTCGCTTGCGGCCTACGAGAAGTACCGACAGGATTCCGCCATCGACCCCGACTGCATCGAGGCATTCCGGTTCGCTCGGACCACGGGGTGTATTCGGCGCTACGAACGCCGTTTCTTGTCACCGTTGTTTGCGGGTGAGTGAAGACCCTAGACGAGCGACGCCGACAGGCCCCCGTCGAGGATGTAGTGGCTTCCGGTGATCCACGACGCTTTGTCGTTCGACGCGAGGAACAGCGTCACCTCTGCGATGTCCTCGGGTGTACCCAACCGGCCCTGTTTGGCGGCGACGAGATCGCCGAACGGCATCTGGGTAGCCGCTTCGAAATCCGGGACCAGTCGATCGACCATTGCGGTATCGGCGAAGCCGGGGCATACGGCGTTCACCCGGACTCCCGAGGCTCGCATCTCGATGGCCGCGACACGCGTGAGCTGAATGACCGCAGCCTTTGTGGCGCAATAGGAACCGAGTAGCGGGCTGCCGCCGACGCCGGCGAGTGAGGCGATGTTGACGATGTTGCCCTTCGACTCGACCAGCGGGCCGATCGCGGCCTTCATGACCAGGAACGGGCCTTTCACGTTCACGGCATAGATCTTGTCGAAGCTCTCCGTCGACTGCTGCAGCAGCGGCGACGAGATTTCGATACCGGCGTTGTTCACCAGGATGTCGAGTCCGCCCAGAATCTCCACGGCCTGCGCGACTGCGGTCTGTACCTGGCCCTCGTCGGAGACGTCGCAGTTCGCGATACCTGCAGCACCGATCTCCTCGGCGGCCTTGGCTGCTGCTCCCTCGTCGACATCGCTGACGACGACGCGTGCGCCACGGTCGATGAACATCTTGGAGATGGCTTTTCCGATGCCGGCGCCGGAGCCGGTGACGAATACGCGCTTGCCCTCGAACTCGGTCATGGTGTGCTTCCTTTCGATGATGCTGAGAGTGTCATGGTGGTGCGCACTTCGGTCTTGAGAACCTTGCCGACCTTCGAACGCGGAAGGTCGGTCCATATCTGAATCTGTTTGGGCGCCTTGATACTGCCTATTCGCTTCTTCACGAAATCGATCAGTTCTTCTCCCGACGCTTCGCGGCCGGGACGAAGAAGAACTGCAGCGGTGACCCGTTCACCCCACTTTGCGTCGGGTAGGCCGACAACGGCACTTTCCTTGACCGAGGGGTGGGACAGCAACGCCTGTTCCACCTCGGCCGAGTAGACGTTGAAACCGCCTGTGATGATCATGTCTTTCGCCCGGTCGACGACATACAGATAGCCGTCGTCGTCGAGATACCCGATGTCACCGGTGTGGTGCCAGCCATGCGCGCCGACTTCGGCTGTGGCGTCGGGATTCTCGTGGTAGCCCTGCATCACCAGAGGGCCGCGGACGACGATCTCGCCACGCTCGCCGCGCCCGAGCAGTGCACCGTCGTCATTCATGATCGCGACCGTCGTCAGCGGTGTCGGTTTGCCGGCCGAGGTCAGCCGCTCGACGGCGATGGAGCCGTCGCTGCGGAAGTGATCGGCGGGTGCGAGCGTGGCGATCATGTTGGGTGCTTCGGTCTGTCCGAAGAGCTGTCCGAGAACGGGTCCGATTCGGATCAGTGCCTCCTCCAACCGCGTCGGCGACATCGGTGCAGCGCCGTACCAGAGACACCGCAACGACGACAGGTCCGTTCCGTCGAGATCCGGATGATCGAGTACACCGTAGATGACCGTCGGTGGAAGAAATGCATGCGTGATGCCGTGCTGCTCGATCAGGGACAGAAACTTCCCGACGTCGGGGGCCGGCATTACGACCACATGTCCTCCGAGGCTGAGGACGGGGAATGTCAGCACTCCTGCCGAATGAGTCAGCGGCGCGAGCGCTAGGTATTGCGGACGTTCACCGAAGGGATAGCTCATCAACGCCGTTGCCGTGGAGGTCATCATGTTCTCCTCGGTCAGGCGCACGCCCTTCGGTCTGCCCGTTGTGCCGCCGGTTCCGGCGATCATGCACAGCCCGTCTGCAGGCCGTCTGTCGGCGACCGAGTCGGATCCGTGTTCGGCGAGCCACTGCTCGTACGACAGTGCGCCCGGCACCTCCCCGTCGAGGCACACGATCCATTCGAGCTGTGGCAGTTGGTCGCGGATACGAGCAACAAGTTCGGCAAAAGCGCTCTGAAAGAACAAGAATCGGCAACCGAACAGGTCGAACAGTTGACGGTTCTCGTCTGCCTCGTTGCGCGGGTTGATCGGGCACCACACTGCACCTGCTCGCGAGATCGCGAACACGCACGTCAGCGCAAGCGGATCGTTGGCGGACAGCACTGCCACACGATCGCCCGTGTCGATCCCGGTGTGTTGCAGTGCGCTGGCGATCCTGACCGTGTCGTCGTAGACCTCCCCGTAGCTTCGGGTTCGGTCACCTATGGTCAGACACGGTGCATCTCGGCCCAGTGATACCCCTTTGTCGAGGTAGTCGGACAGCCTCATCGGCCCTGTCCTCAGCTGTGCGCGGTGACGATGGGGTCGAGTACAAGTCCGAACGCGCGCAGCACGCCGAGTAGTTCTCGATGACCGAATGCCTGGCAGCTGGAGGCGAATCCGACCTTCTTCGGTGGCCCTTGCAGCAGGTGCGCAGCCGCGAATGCGTTGAGCAGCGCGGTCTGCTTGTAGTTGCAGTTGCCGTGGATCACCGTGTGCACCCGTCCGAGCGGACCCGACGCGTACACCGAATCGAGCGAGGTGTTGATTCGCGGGTTCTCACGAGGAGGAGTCTCGCTACGGACGGAGGCCGACACCGTGTCGATGATCTGGTACTTCTCGGCATCCGATTTGCCCTCCATCTGTGCCAGTGCAGCAGAGATGATCTGGGGCACCGCCAGCATCAGCGGCTTGTTGATCACGCCGCCGTAGGCCTTGGCGTTCGCGACCCGCGGATCGTTCTTGAACCACACCGGATGTGACGTCCCGCCCCACGGCAGCGCCAGACCGAGTTCGTGCTGACCGGGCACAACGACCTGGAAGACCCCGTCGTCGGCCGGCCACTCGACGTACTCGTTCTGCTCGAGGTAGAAGGCCTTGGAGAAGGCGGCGTTGGTCAGGATGGTATTGGTGGACGCGACGGTCGGATGCCCCTTCCAGAAGACCTCGATGTCGAGCGTGTCCAGTCCGGGTGTCTCGAGACAGATGTTCGCCGCGATTTCCCCGATGCTGTACATCTGGGCCAAACCTGGTGTGAGCACGATGTTTCGGGACGCGAAGTCGGCGCCGTACTTCTTCTCGGCGTCGATCATCCAGTCCTGCTCACCGGTCGTGTCGGTGTAGTGCGCGCCGATCTCGAGGCATGCCTGGACCACTTCGTGTCCGAAGCGTGAGAACGGACCTACGGTGTTGAGAACAACCTCTGCACCCCGGAACGCCTCCACCAGAGCATCTTTGGTGTGTTCGACCTCGGCGATCTCGTATTCGACGGTGTCGATGCCGGGGACCGCGTCGAGGATGCCCTTCACTCGGCCCTGGCTACGGCCGGCGGCCAGGAACGGGATGTTGTACTCCCTCAGGTATTCACAGATCAGTCGACCGGTGTATCCCGACGCCCCATAGACGACGACGCGCTTGTCGGTTGGCATGGAAAAGGTCCTCTCGTGAACGGTCTGCCAGCACGGCGGACCGAGGTGGGTTGGAACCGGGGCACCTTCTTCGGGAGGGTGTACGTCCGCGCTCCCAAGATGTGCTGTCGATCACACTATGGGAGAATCTATACAGCCGTCAAGATTTTTCTTGACGACTGCCCAAAGTTTGGAAAAATGACGTCGGGCCTACACTGATGTCGAGTGATTCACGACGAGCGCGCGGAAAGGACACGGATAATGACCCAGACTGCCGACCCTCGCGCGCGTGTAGAAGAGCGTGCTCGCAACAAGTTCGAGGCCAAACGCACCGAGCTGGCGGAGGCGACGCTGCACACGCTCGCCGAACTCGGGTATGCACGCACATCGCTCCGGGAAATCGCGCAGAATTCCGAGTACTCACACGGCGTGCTGCACTACTACTTCACGGACAAGCTCGATCTCATCACCCACGCGGTGCGCCAGTACGAAGCCATCTGTGTCACCCGCTACGACGAGGTGGTCGCAAGCGCTCCCGACGCCGAGCACCTGTTCTCCGACTTCGCCGATAAGTACTTCGCCACTCTCGTCGCGGACGCTGGAATACACCGGTTGTGGTACGACCTGCGGAATCAGGCCCTGTTCGACGGCTTGTTCCGAAGCGACGTACTCGACATCGAAGCGCGTCGCGAAGACATGATCTGGCGCGTCGTGGTTCGCTACTGCGATCTGCTGGGAACTACGCCGACGATGGACCGGGCGTCGGCCTACATCCTTCTCGATGGCATTTTTCAGAGGGCGCTTCTGCACCACTTCGCCGGAAACGTCGACGAGATCGACGCCGCGCGTGGTCAGCTCCGGGCCGCATTCGCGATGTTGGACTGCGCGGCGAGCAGCGCGTCAGCCGCGCGCTCGTAGCACCTCTTCGACGTTGCGCTCGGCCAATGCGCTGATGGTCAGCGACGGATTGACGATCCCGGTGCTGCCAGGCACGAGTGAACCGTCGACGACGTACAGGCCGTCGTAACCGTTGACCCGCCCGTACCCGTCGGTTGCCTTCCCGAGCACGACGCCACCCAGCGGATGAGCAGTGAAGGTCGCGTTGACATCTCGCACGCCCAGTGGCGGATATCCAGTGCCGATGTTGGAGCGTTCGGCGATCGTGTTGTGCACCGCTCTGAGCGCTTCCTCGACGTATCGATTGCCCTGGTCCGGCCACGCGAGCCGGACTGCGTCGGTTGCACGGTCGTAGACGAACCGGCCACGAGTGGGGTCGAGAACCATGCCGAGTGAGCCGATGAGAGACAGGTCGACGGGGGAACCGGGTACGTACCAATTCTCCAACGTCAGCGGCGTGCCTGATTCGTCGGTGATACGCGTCGCCGAGGGGGAGCCCTGTACGACGCCGACGCCCTCTGCGCTCATGCCGCGCACCAGAGCTGCGTCACCGTTGGTGCCCCAGCCTTCACCGATGTGCTCGTCCAGGTTCGGCAACGCCCCGGTGTCGCGAGCGCGGACCAGCAGCTCGGAAGTACCCATGGAACCTGCGCCGAGGAACAACCGGTCGCAGGTGATGGTGCGTCGATCGATCACCGATGCGTCGGGCGCGAGGATGGATACCGTCAGGGCGTACCTGCCGTTCGGCTCCTGCGTGACGGTCGTGACCTCGTGGCGCGGATGGATGGTGCATCGACCGGTCGCTTCCGCCGCTGCCAGGTAGTTCTGCGTCAGATCGAACTTTGCGCCGTTGGAGTTGCCCAGGTTGGATTCGCCGAGAATGGCCGATGGCCGCGATCTGCCGTTCAGTTCCGCGCGGACGGTGTCCCAGTTCCAGATGCCGTCGATGCGCGACGGGTTGTACCCGGCGCGGCGAACCTGCGCGTCCCACACCCGCGAGTGTGTGAACGGGGCGGAGGCGTAGATGTCGTCCGGCATCGAGGACAGGCGCAGTTCGGAGCGGACGCGAGGGTAGTACACCGACGTCAGTTCGTCGTACGACAGCGTCGATCCGAACACGGCGTCGAAGTAGCGGCGTTCCGGGGCGATCATGACCCCGGTGAAGACCAGTGATCCGCCGCCTACTGCTGCGGCTCGCCAGACATCGATCGATCCGTGTTCGGTCACGTCGAAGATGCCGCCGAACGAGTCCGTGGGAACGGTGGGCAGCCCCGTCAGCGGCGCGAGGCCTGGGCTTCGCCAGAAGGCGCGACCGTCCGGCATGAAGTCGTTGGCGAAGATCTGCCGGAACGGATCACTGGGCCAACGGGATCCGCGCTCGACGATGGTAACCGACACGCCCGCATCGGCCAAGCGGCGTGCGGTGATGGCTGCGCCGAACCCGGACCCCACCACGATGGCGTCCGAGTGGTCGGGTGCGGACGGAACCGGGGCGTAGATGTCGGGCACGAACTGCGCGTACATCGGGCCGAGAATTGGTGCCGCGGCAGCGCGGTGAGCAGTGCCGCCGAGAAGCGTCGCGGCGGCAGCTGTTCCTGCGATTCCGGCCGCCCTGACAAAATTCCGACGGTTCACGCTCATGATTCCACCCTCGCCCGACGAGTTGCGTCGGCCACGGGTGCGGCGACGCAACCGAGCATTGGTTACCGACGAGTAAGTTGTCCACACGGAGGTACCGTTTGCCGTCAGCATCACGTCACTGAATATGTGTGACGGGTGCCACTGAGTTGAGTGTTCTGGCTGTTCAGGCCGGCGTTATGTGCCTGGATGGAACCGGGCTCGAGTAGACGACGTTGGTTGTGATGCCCCCGAGCGTGGCAAGCCGTCCGGTAATTCGTTCGAGGTCGCGCATCGACCGTGCGAGCACCTTGATGATGAAGCAATCCGCGCCCGTGACGTGATGGGCTTCGATGACTTCGGGAAGCGAGTCGGCCAGATCGTGGAAGGGCTTGTAATTGCCCGTCGGGTAGACCAACCGCACGAACGCGGTCACGGTGTACCCGAGCGCTTCGGGGTCGACGGTGACGGAGTAGCCCGTGATCACGCCGCCGTCGGTGAGGCGTCGTACGCGATCGGCTGTTGCACTGGGCGACATACTGATTGCGCGAGCGAGTTGCGCGACGCTGGCGCGACCGTCCTGTTGCAGTAGCTCGATGATGGCGTGATCGGTCGAATCTAGGTCTATCCGTGGTTTCGACTGCACGGGTGGGAATATACCGTGGAATGTGCTGCAGAAGTGCGGTTCTTTCCGTGGATCAGTAGTTCTCTTCAGATCTGGTGAGCTGTCTAATGATCGGCATGAAGCCATCACTGTCGGCGGCAGAGTTCTTCGCCGCGAAACTTGCCTACGAGATCGACCCGGCTGACCTAGCTGCAGATCGGTCCGCTGGTGTTCCCGTGATCGTCATCGATACCCGGTCCGCTGCGTCATGGAGTCAGGGGCGTATCCCCGGGGCCGTGCACATCCCGAACGCCGACCTCGACAAGCGCATTGCGGAGTTCGCTGGCGACCGGGACTCGCCGATCGTCGTCTACTGCTGGGGACCGGGATGCAATGGGAGCACGCGAGGCGCCCTCACCCTGGCAAACCTCGGCTACACGAACGTCCGTGAACTCATCGGCGGATTCGAGTACTGGGCCCGCGAAGGCCTCGCAACCGCGAGCGATGACGGTCGTGGGCGTCGGGCGCCGGATCCGCTGACCGCGCCTGTCCGGTAGTTGGGCATTCATGGGCGGCGAGTTCGCACTTGTGCAGAAGAAAGCCGTCGATCGGCCTGCATAAGTGCGAACTCGTGTGGGCGGTACACGCGATCACGGCGCAATTTCAGATGTGAAGTTTGTGGTTGTCGCCTTCAGGATGTCGGACGGGGCGCTACTGATTGCTTCGGCGTCGAACCAGCGGATGGCCACGTCCGGATACGACGCGAGCGCCCGCTCGATATCGGCTGCGAGTATTGCGCGGCGTTCGCTTCTATCCAGGGCCAACCAGGCAGGTAGGGCAGTCAGGTGAACGAAACTGTGTAGGTCGACGAATCACTCATGGGAAATTGATCCCTCGACGGTCCGACATCTGAGTGTCGCGGGTCCGCCCCGAAGTGTTGTCGCAGCACTTGCGTTCGAGTGCACTCCAAGACGTAGCGTCGCTTTCATGAGTGCACGGATCGCTGCCGCCCCGATCGATGACGGCATTGGCATTGCCGAAATGGCCGCATGCTCGGGGCTCAGCCAGGACACGCTGCGGTGGTACGAGCGCGAAGGGCTGATCCCGGGCATTGCTCGAACGTCCGACGGCCGTCGGCTGTTCACACCACGAATGGTTGCATTGGTCCAGTTGCTGTCGCGGCTTCGATCGACGGGCATGCCGACGGCTGACATGCGCGAATTCGCCACACTCGTCGACGGCGGTGCCGGCACTCATCAGTCGAGGATCGAACTGCTCTCCAGACACCGCGAGCGTATAGCCGAACGCCAACGAATTCTGACCGAGGCCGGTGACGCCCTGGAAGCGAAGATTTCCCACTACGAAGATCTGATCTCGCGTGGCCTCGACTGCAATGGAACCGCGATAGACCAACAAGGCCAGGAGCTGCAATGACAAACCCAACTCGTAGAATTCCCGCGCTCGATCGCGACGTCAGTGCTGTGGGCTTCGGCTGCATGGGCATCAACTGGGCATACTCGACCGTCAATCCCGAATCGTCCCGTGCAGGATCGCAGGTACTCGCCCACGCGCTGGAATCGGGCATCGACTTCTTCGACACCAGCGACGCCTACGCCGCCGGGGAGAACGAGACCGTCGTCGGACGTGCTTTGGCCGGTGCAGACGTGCTCATCGCGACGAAGGGCGGACTCATCGGATCCATCGTCGACGGCAGGCCGACGATCGCTCGCAATGGCCGTCCCGAGCATCTCCGTCAGGCCTGCGACAACAGCCTTCGTCGGCTCGGAATCGACACGATCGATCTGTACTACCTGCATCGCATCGACGAGCAGGTACCCATCGAGGAGTCATGGGGAGCTCTGTCCGAGCTCGTCGAAGCAGGCAAAGTGCGAGCACTCGGGCTCAGCGAGGTCACTACCAAGCAAGCCGACACAGCGCATGCCATCCATCCGGTTGCGGCTGTGCAGTCCGAGCTTTCGGTATGGACCCGAGATGCGTTGGGGGACGGATACGAAGTCGGGAACATCGTCGAATGGTCACGAGCACGCGACGCCGTATTCGTCGCGTTCTCTCCGCTCGGACGTGGCTTCCTGACCGGGGAACTGAACACCGAGAACCTCTCGTCCTGGGACTTCCGGTCCACTCTCCCCAGGTTCAACGGTGAAGCAGCACAGCAGAATCGAGCGATCGTCGACGCCGTTGCGGAAGTGGCGCGGCGACACGAGACCACCTCGGCCGCAATCGCTCTGGCATGGGTTCTTGCTCAGGGTCCGCATGTCATCCCGATTCCTGGCACCACCAAGACTCGACATCTCGACGCCAATCTCTCTGCCGCACAACTTGTCCTCACGGCCGAGGACCTCGATATCCTGGACAATGCGCCGTCCGCCGTCGGGACCCGTTACTGAAATGATCGCCTCGAAGACTGCACTGCTCGAGATCGACTTTCAACCGTGGATCATCGCGCTCGGGCACGATCCGGACGTTCTCGGTCGGGCACAGGGCATTCGTCAGGAGTTCCGGGCGCAAGGATCGCTGGTGGTGTGCACCCGCTATCTGAGCTTGGACTCGAGCGATTCGATGCGCTCCGATCCCGATAGTGAGAGATCACGTCTTCATCCCACTATGCTGCCGGAGCCCGGGGATCTCGTTGCAACGAAACATGATCGAGATATCTGGAGCAATCCTGACCTGCATGTTCAGCTGCAGCTGAACGGTATCGAGCACATCGTCGTCGACGGCTTGGTCACCGACTTCGGTGTAGA
>NZ_LVCV01000192.1 GCF_001647195.1 Rhodococcus sp. EPR-157
CGCACTCGAGGCGCTGGCCGACGTCGGTATCGACGTTCTATCCGATAGCGACGTCGACGATCAGCCCGTGGTGGTCGGAACCGTCGATCGTCACGCGCTCCAACGACTGCGCACGGGCGTCCTTGGTGAGCACGTGGTCGATTCCGACGATGGCGGGGAACTGCTTGTCCGCCGGGTATGTCGGCACGATTCCGGAGCCCAGCTGGTCGGCGGCATCGGTATACCCGGCGTCGAGTAGATCGCGGAATTGTTTGTGAAGGTAGGTGGTGTTGAAGTCTCCACTCACGACGACGGGGCTGTCGGTGGCAGCGAACGCGGCCAGCTGTTGGCGTAGGTTGTCGAGCTCTGTGGTCCAGATGTCAGGTGGGGTGACGACGGCCGGGCCCGGATGCACCGCGACGAGGGTGAATGGTGTCGTGAAATCAACGGTGGCAACCAGATTGGTCGGTCCGTAGCCGTCGAGCTCTCTGGTGTCGGTCAGCGGGTAGCGGCTGTAGATTCCGGCACCGCCGCCCCCACTCTCGTCGGGAATCAAGTATTGATACTGCAACAGCTGTTCGAGTCCGCGGTCTTCGAGCTTTGTCGCAAGCGTTTCGGTGAGTTCCTGGACCGTGAGGACATCGACGTCGCGTTCGCGCACGGTCTCGACCAAGCTGGCGGGATCCGCAGCGCCGAACATCAGGTTGGCTTGCATGACGCGTAGCGACGGGCCGTCGACGGTATCGCTGTTGGCCACGTACAGGGGTGCGACAACCACCGTCGCGACGCCGACGACGACAACCGACACCGTCAGCAGAAACCAGCGTCGAAAGACCAGGGACACCAGCAACCCCAGGCCGGTGACCACCAGAAACAGAGGAACGAACGAGGCAATCGCGATCAACGGATTGATCGGTGCGGTGGTGAACATAGCGGACACGGCGACAATTCCGACCGCGATCCCTACGAGGCCGAGGAACTGCGCCACGCGTCGGGCTGGGATGTTGTCCCTGGTGAAACTCATACCGAAAGGTATCAGTACTGTGGCTGCATGGGTCGCGCCGAAAGTGGGTTACCCCGTCCGCCCGGGCTCGGAACGCTGGCGATGACGGCGACGTCCGTACTCGGCTTGCTGGCAATGCGGTACGACGTTCCTGCCGCTCTGTCGGGTATGACCGCGCCGGACGAGTTGCTGACGGGACTGCTACTCATGGGTCTGATGGTGGTGGCTGGTGCTTCGTGGTGGTTCAGGACGTTGCGGGTCTTGGAACAGCAGCGATGGTCGTGGCACTGCGTCGGCTCGCCACTGGTTGTACTGGCGGGCGCGGCGGTGTATTTGCTGATTCCGCCTGGAAAGCAACGGGCGCAGGGTGGTTCGTATCAGGACATGCTGGCCGCAGCGATGAATCTGGTCTGATCCCGATTGTGACTTGCGATGTGGCCCATCCGAAACAGTTCGGCTATCGCGCAACGGAATTGGAGCGTTCGACAGGCCAGGTGGAGGATGCGCAGTCGTGGTGGCCGCTGGGGCGGCAGTTCCATCGGGCCTGGGTGGGGCCTGAGTGCGGTCGTGTATTCGTCGTTGCTCTGCGCGGTGTTTTCGATTGTTGTTCTGTTGGCACGGTTGATCGGGTCGCGAACTCGCGGTATGAGTGGAGCGTAATCTGAGGCTCTTGACATCAAGTGCACTCGAGGAACTGAAATAGTTCACATGACACTATCGATTGCACCACCGAATTCATCGGCCGCAGACGTCGAGGAACTTATTGCACATGTTGCAGAGCTGGAACGTGCCCAACGCAGTGAAGACGTCGAGGGTTTCCTGGCGCTGTTCGACGACGAGGCGGTCTGGGTCAGCGCTGGCGGCGTTCGTCTGATCGGCCGTGACACGATCGCTGGGTTCACTCGAAAAGTGTTGCCGGGGGCATTCGCTGATGGAACCGTGCGGTACGACGTCGAACACATCCAGTTCGTTACCCCCGATATCGCGTTGACGGGGGTGAACCAGGAGTACCTGTCCGCAGACGGGCAACGGCTGGTCCCCAGACTGGAAGGCCGGCCGAGCTATCTGTGGCAGCGAAAGAATCGGCAATGGCTCATTGTCTGTGGTCAGAACACGTCCGTGCCCGTGAATCTGCACAGCTACTGAGGTTCCGACAACCGCAACAACCCCGCAGTTGTCGGCGAGAAACCGCATGCGACGGTGTAGAACTGCGTCAGGTGAGGCTCGTAGTCGACGTGCAACCATTCGATCCCAGCTGAACGTAGATCCGAGACAATGGTGGACACGAGCGTGCTACCTACGCCTTTTCGTTGTAGTCGTGGGTCGACTGCCGTGTCGAGTAGAAAAGCGTGCCGGCCTCCATCCCATACCGCGTGTACGGACCCGCAGAGCTGTCCGTCGCTGAACGCTCCAACCCACGATTTGCTGTGCCGCTCCAGCTGGGAACGCCAGGAGGCGAGTTCATAGTGTCCGCCGAACGCATCGTGGTGAAGCTGTGAGAGTTCGGTGTCATCGACAGGAAATCGAATGCGATATTCGATTGTGGTGTCGAACCGTTCGTCCTGCATAGCAGTTCACTCTGTAAGAAGTGCGGCTGTGCTGACCACCGTCGCGAACTCCCCATGTAGGTTCGTCGCGGTGATGGCAGACAGGGTTGCCGCGGGCACGGTCGTTCCGTCGGGGGCGAGGCGATCGAAGGTGTGCGTGGCGTCGATGGCGAAGTATGTGTCGTAGCCGAGATTTCCGGCCATTCGTGCGGTGGTTTCGCAACAGTGGTTCGTAGTGATTCCGCAGATCACCATTTGGTCGATGCCCTCGGCGCGCAACCATGTGTCGAGATCCGGTGTGCCATAGAAGCTGGAGTTGACCCGTTTGCGAACCAACAGATCCGGTGTACCCCCGATCGCATCCCTGAATGCGTGCCCTGCGCTCGACGGTGACAGCGGAGAGAGTGGGTTGTCGGAGTCGTGCTGGACGAAGACGATGGGCCACGAGTTCGTTCGCCAAAAGTTCACGAGCGCTTCGATATTGCTCTCGCACGCTGGGTTGTCGCGCGGGCCCCAGAACTCGGCGTCGTCGAATCCGACTTGTACGTCGACAACTACGAGCGCGGGGCGACGAAGGTCGATCGTGGGAGCGTCCATGCGTCGAGGATAGCGGGGGATTTCCGGTCGGGTGGTGACCGAATGAGTCGTTCGGTCACTGGGGGCCCGGAGCGGCCTGGTTGCTGCGCAGGTTGCAGCGAGTGCGCGGGTTGCAACTTGTGCGTGGCCTGGAAGGTGCGCGTTCAGCTCGGGTGGTGACCGAATGAGTCGTTCGGTCACTGGGGCCCGGAGCGCCTTCCCGCGCAGGTTGCAGCGAGCGCGCGTGTTGCAACTTGTGCGTGGGCTGGAAGGTGCGCGTCGAGCTCGCGTGGTGACCGAATGAGTCGTTCGGTCACCGTGATGGGTGCCGACGAGACGGATGTTCGGACAATTCTGCTGCCGGGCGGCCCCTTGCCCACCCTCGTCTTCTTCGACCAGCACACGGTGATGTGATGTGCGCGATGCACTGTCCTCCGTGAAGTGTGCTGAGCTGCACTGTTATCCGAGTGATTGCTCGGACGCTGCTCACCACGCAGGAGAAGGGCCGGAAGTCCGCCGACCCGCGGCACGTGCTCGCTTCGAAGAAGACTACCTACTGCCCGGCAGTTACTTCACTCGTCGATCAGGTCGTACTCCCAGTTGACGCGTTGAATCTCGAGGTCGACGTGCCGTATTCGTCTGGCGAGATCATCAGCAGCAGAACGTAATTCCGCTACCGGCAATGCTGCTATGTAGACGAGTTCCGACCGCAGCTGACGTGGGCCGTAACGGTGCTCGTGTTCTCGCCCTGATGCCGCGTCCGCAGCCGCGGATATGGCTTTGTGCCGCATGCGCAGCACGTCACGAGATGCAAGTGCGTCGGTGATGGTTCCGTCGCGCACCATTGCGGCACTGTTGGTGCGATTGATACTGCGAATCAGCACTTCCAGCCTGTCGAGCACCGTGCCGAACTCCGACAGCAACACGGAAGCGTTCTCTGCAGGTGATTCGCCGTCTTGATGGCGGGCGTTCGCAAGAATCCGAACCTTCAGGTGTTCGGTGCGCCGGATCAGTTCCCCTCGTTCAGCGAGGGCTTCGGCTAGCTTCATGATCTACACCCCGGTGTCTCGGCACCGAAAGTGGGAGATATGCGGGCGCTCATGCGCCTTTCGACGTGTCGAATGTGTACATACTCAATAACTACCATAGTTTCCAATGCAGTGGAAGACTGTATTGATGGAGCCTCATCCATCGATCGACGATCTGCTCGAGCACTGTCACGCCCACAATCTGGACGCAGACCTGGGGACGATGTTCCGCAGCCCCGCTCTCCGATGCCGTGGGAAGGTGTTCGCGTTCGTCGGATTCGACGGCGCCCTCATCGTCAAACTTCCGCATGCCCGGATCGTGCAGCTAGCCAGTCAAGGAACCGCAGAACAGGTCACGATGGGCAAGCGCACCATGCGTGAATGGGCGGAAATCGCTCTGTTGTCGAGCCCGCGTTCGACAGCCGACCTGTGGTTCGGCCTCGTAGAAGAGGCGCACAAGTTCGTGAGCTCACAGCCTGGCAAGTAACTAGAGAATTGGCATGGTCACGCACAGGTCCGGAGGAAGCCCGCTGCTTCTGGGCGCCCTCGAACACTGCTCCGTGGTTTCGATCTCGACTTCCTGGGGGGATGGCTCGGACGGAACTCCGCATCCGATCACGCAGAACGCGAGCAGAGCTGCCATGCACGACCAACGGGTGGCCTGGGAACATGTCATCCGTCGACATTAGCGTCAGAGTCGATGCGGTCTACTCCGCGCAGCGTCTCAGATCATCGAAGGACATCGGCGGTTTCCCTGCCGGTCGCGCTTCGCACGGTATTGGCAGCATTGACGACCGCGGCCATGCTTGCGGCGAGGACGGAGCGTTCCTGTCCCGCGGCCCATCGAACGACATCCCCGACGCGGTATTCCAGCAAAGTCAGTGCGTCGCTGTCGTTGCCGGTATCGACGCTCGTTTGATGGAGGCTGAGAACGTCGACGTGGATGCCGTGCGCGGCGAGTGCGTCTGTCAGCGCTTCCACGGGACCGACACCGACATGCGCGCTGACCACTTCATCGTCGTCGACCTTCAGTGTCAGGTCCGTGCGAATCCGTCCGGCCGTCTCGGATGTGTCGTAGCCCGCGAGTGAGATGGCGCGCGCGTTGTCGTTGTGGGACAGATAGGTTCGTCGGAAAATCTCCCACAGGTCGCCTGCGGCCACTTCGGCGCCCGTTCCGTCGGTGTACTTCTGAACGTGCCTGGCGAAGTCGATTTGAAAGCGCCGTGGCAGTTCGATGCCGTACTCGGACTCGAGCAGGTATGCGATGCCGCCCTTGCCCGACTGGGAATTGACCCGGATGACGGCGTCGTAGCTTCGACCGATGTCAGCCGGATCGATCGGCAGGTACGGCACTCGCCATTCCAGCTGCTGTTCGGATCGGCCTTCTGTGACGGCGCGGGCGCGGTGCTCGGCAAAGCCCTTCTTGATCGCGTCCTGATGAGTGCCACTGAACGCGGTGTGAACGAGGTCTCCGGCATACGGATGACGCGGATGAATCTCGATTCGGTTGCAGTACTCAACAGTTCGTCGGATCGCGTCGATGTCGGAGAAGTCGATCATCGGGTCGATGCCCTGTGCGTGCAGGTTGAGCGCAAGGGTCGCGATGTCGACGTTTCCCGTCCGTTCACCATTTCCGAAGATGCAGCCTTCGACTCGCTGAGCGCCTGCCAGGACGGCAAGTTCGGCGCACGCGATCCCGGTGCCACGGTCGTTGTGCGGATGCACGGACAGAATCACGCTGTCGCGGCGAGACAGGTTGCGGTGCATGTACTCGATTTGATCGGCATACACATTCGGCGTGGCGATCTCGACCGTTGCCGGCAAGTTGAGGATCACCGGACGGTCTGGGCTAGCGTCCCACAGGTCGGTCATGGCATCGCAGATCGTCAATACGTAGTCGGGCTCGGTGAGATTGAAGACTTCGGGTGAGAACTCGAACCGGACATTGGGCAAGTCGCCCGCATACTTCACTACGTCTCGTCCGCCTGCGACGATGAGGTCCTGCAGGTCGGCTCGGTCATGTCCCAGGACGACATCGCGCCAGGTCGGAGCGGTGGCGGTGTACATGTGGATGACGACGGGGTTGGTGATGCCGCGTATCGACGCGACGGTTCGTTCGATCAGATCGCGACGGGCAGGGGTGAACACCACGATCGTCACGTCGTCGGGTGCGATGTCAGTGTCGGCGATGAGGCGGACGAAGTCGTAGTCGGTCTGTGAGGCAGAGGGATATCCGACCTCGATCTCCTTGTAGCCCATTCGAACCATCAGCTCGAAGAACCCTCGCTTGCGTGGTGGGTCCATCGGCTCGGCGAGGGCCTGGTTGCCGTCCCGCAGGTCGACCGGCACCCAGAGTGGGGCGTGGGTGAGGCGACAGGTCGGCCACACGCGCTCGGTGAGCGGAACCTCGACGCGGGAGTAGACGTCGGAGTAGCGGTGCGAGGGCATCTGGGAATGGCGCTGCCGATTCCAGATCGGCGCGTACTCGGGCACTGGGCCGGCGGGTGAAGACACGCGGATCGTCGATGCAGGGGTCATGACTTGTCCTTGCTCTGCTGGGCCTCGCCGTGTCGACTGAGATGATGTAGCCCGATGGTGGGTATGAGTAGACGGTAGCAGAACTCCTCAGACAAGTAGATAAGTAAGGTGTTGGTTGTGGGCATACAACGAGTCACGATGGCAGACCAGGCGGCAGAGTTGTTGCTCGGTCGCATCACGTCGGGAGAGTGGAATCTCGGGGAGAAGCTCCCAGGTGAAACGACGCTTGCGCCTCAGCTGGGTGTCGGGCGATCGACTGTCCGCGAGGCAATCCGTCAACTGGCTGGGCGTGGTGTGCTCACGTCTCGCCAAGGCGCAGGAGTGTTCGTCGCGGCCCTGGATGTTCGTGACGACTGGGACGCTGTGCTGCAGCGCGCTGACATCATCGCGGTGATCGAAGCGCGCAACGCAATCGAAACGGCGGCGGCAGGCCTGGCAGCTCAGCGTCGATCGGCTACGGACTTGAAACGGATCCGGCGTGCACTGGCCGAACGGCAGGTACGACGGTCGGGAATCGAAGAACACGTCGACGCCGACATCGCCTTTCATCGCTGCATCGTCGCGGCCGCGCAGAACCCCATCCTCGACGAACTGTTCGACAGCTTCACTCCGCGTGTGCGGCAATCGATGATCGAAATGTTGCGCATACATCAGGAATTCGGGAGCGACAGCGATCACGACGCCCACGTTCAGCTGGCCGACGCCATCGCGAACCACGACGAATCGAAGGCCGAGGAACTGAGCCGATCCCATCTACTCTCGCTTAAGAATCGGCTTGCGTGATCCACTCTCCGGATTCACAGTAGTGTGGCGACTAGCGCCAACCGTCCTGGTCGAGGATGCTGACCACGTACGGCTCACCGTCCACGGGCTCGAAGATCACGGTGAGGGTGCTTCTAGGTCGCCTGCGCAGGAGCATGTGTGCGACGCGCTTGGCTTCGTCTTCCGTTCGCGTTTCATGTGGCGGCCCGGACGCCTCGAGGTCGAGGGGTTCTGGCGAGTCCTCGGTTACCAGATACACACCGGGCTGGTCCGGGCTGATCGACCTGTTCATCCGTGTTCCTCGGTGGCGCGGAGCTGCGCCCTGTTGCCGCCGTCGACTCCGTACGGGTAGTGCTTCCCCACTACGAACCAGAGGATCGGCCCGACGATGGGCAAAACGAATGCAACGAACGCCCACGCCACCTTGGCGATAGATCCCAGAACGGAATCGCGGGTGATCGACACCAGGGCTGCGACGAAGAGTACGAAGGCGATCGTGCCGCCTGCGGATGCAGAAACCATGGCCTCACCGTAGCTCTCGATTGCCGCTCGAGTTCGTACTTATGCAGACGATGACGCGGCTTTGCGTGCATAAGTGCGAATTCGAGGTACAGTCAACCCGAATTGCCGATCCACTCACCGGCCCGCCTCCGACATGGCGAACACTATGACACTTCTCAATGAGAGGGCGACGACCCTTTCTGCCCGGTGAACCCCAATCGACCGCGTCCAACGCGGAAAGATGGTTGGGCACTTCACTACCTCGCGCAGTGGCGTCAGCGCGTCGAATCGGTCGAGCGGCGAGTCCGCCTCGGATCGACCTCCCCGTTCGACAATGGGGTGCCCATACTGGTCGGGTTCACCGGCTGCCCCATGTGTGACGGCCACTTCTACGGCGACGGTCCTCGAGACCGGCTGGAACGACTCATGCGACGCGACGGTCGGCATGCTCATCGGCTCAGAGTCGCAGTGACCGAGCTCGACGAGCGCTATCGCGATGCGACCGTGGAAGTCTCGGCTCCTGCGACATTCCCCTGGTGGGAGCGGCGCGTTCCGTGGTTGTGACCGCCGTCGTCAGCGTGGGGGCGTCTCGTTCTCGGACCTCACTACCAATGCCATGCTTCGCCGCCGACATTGTCGATCGTCCGCTGCAGCACTCGAATGGTTGTCGCGAAGTCCTCAATGCTGTTTCCCTGCATCCGTTCTGTTTGTAGTTCCTGCTGCAGTGCGGCTGCTCGTTCGAACAGATCGGTGCCCAGGCTGGTCGACTTCAGCCGCGAATCAGTCTGCTGCACCCACCCATTCGCAACCGCAGAATCGATTGCCTCCACAATTGCCTCCGGAGTGGAGTTGTGGCCGATCTTCTCGATCGTTGCGTCGCGGTCGACGCCGTCCGGATCGAGGGAGACTTGCTGCAGGAGCCACCATTCGGGCTGCGAGAGACCGATGTCGCGTAGTGCGCCACGAGCGCGCGCACCAATGGCCTCCCCGGCGCGTACAGTCCAGAAGCCGAGGGGTTGATCTTCGGGCGGTTGCATTGCTCGTTGCGTCGACATGAAAGCGACAGTAGGACCTCAACTTCACTCGAGGTCAAGGTAGGCTCGATCAACTCACCGGACGAATACCCGTGTAGATGCCCGGCACTCGGAAGCGCAGGGGCTCCTCGTCGTACTCTTCCAGTGCGTGTGCGGTCCATCCCACGATACGGGCGATCGCGAACAGGGCCTCGGGCGCGTCGGGACGCAGTCCGTACGCGCAGGTGAGCGCGGCGAGGGCGAAATCCGAATTCGGAAAGGTATCGAAGCGGTCGCGCATCTCCTCGATCACGACGTCCGACGCCGCAATCACATCAGGGTCTGCGCCGAGAGCAGGGTCCCGAAGCAGCCGAAGCAATTCCTCGGCACGCGGGTCGCGATCCGTGTAGATGACATGCCCGAACCCAGGGACTCGCGTTCCGGACCGAAGCTGTTGTGCAAGAGCAGAAATTGGATCCTCGCGTGCCGCCTTCAGGAACCGGTACGCAGGCTCGGCGGCGGAACCGTGCAGAGGCCCGTCGATGCATCCGAGTCCTGCCGAGAGGACAGAATAGATATGTGCACGCGTGCTGGCGGCGACTCGAACGGCGAGGGTCGACGCGGCGAGTCCATGATCGGCCAGCAAATTCAGCGCGGCCTGGAGTATCACGAGCCCCGGGGGATCGGACGTTTCGGATCGCAGGGCATCCCAAATAAGTTTTGCCACTGACTGTTCCGTCGATGATGAACCAAGTGAGGCTCCTAGCGTCGCCAAAAGGTGTCCGGCCTCGTCGATCACCGACTTCGCGCCGATGTCGAATCGCATCGGACGATAGGTCGCGGCGATGTCGACGGCAATGCGTATTCGGTCGATCGACCGGCTGCCCGGTGCCATCAGCGCGATGGCCTCTCGACATCGCTGCACGACAACGGGATCCGCGATGAACTGAACATCGTCCTCGACGTCGCCCGTCCACACGAAATGGGCGACGGACTCGAACGTGCGTGAGCTGAGTTCGACGGCGTCGCGTCCTCGGTAGTAGAGCGTGTCGTGATCGAGCAATGTGGTTCGAGTCCGAATGCGTTCCACTGCGCCGATATCGGTTCGACGCGCGGTGTCGCGTCCGGCGAGTGATTCCACCTCGTCGACGTCGAACATGCTTCCTCGCACGCCGGGCAGGCGGGTGCTGGTCAGCAGGCCCCGGCTGACGTAGGCGTAGACCGTCTCCGGCTTGACGCCCAACCGCGCCGCGGCCTGTGCCGTCGTGAGTAAGTCTCGGCCATCATTCATATTGATCCAATCAACATTGACAAAAATCAATGTTAGCGCGGATCGTAGGGGTTGACCAGCACAAAGGAGTCCTGTCATGAGCGTTCTCGATGCCCCACGAGGGCTGCACAACGTCGTCGTCACCACTACGTCGATTGGCGACGTACGAGGTGACGAAGGTTTCTACCACTATCGCCAGTACTCGGCGATCGACATCGCACGGACCCTGACCTTCGAGGATGCGTGGTTCCTCATGGTCGAGGGTCATCTCCCGAGTCGGTCCGAGCGCACCGAGTTCATGAGGACGATCGCACCACTGCGGACACTGCCGGACGACGTACGAGCGGCCGTCGCGACGGTTGCGCGAACAGGGCCAAAGCAACCGCTCTTCGCGTTGCGGACGGTGTTGTCCGGATTGGTCGATTCGCTACCCCTCTACGAATCATCGGAGTCGGACAAGCGCTCGATCACACTGCGACTGTGCGCGATCACTCCGACCATCTTGGCGGCTGTGTACCGGATTCGGGCCGGCCTGGAACCGATCGAACCGCGCGAGGATCTGACGACGGCTCAGAACTGGCTGTTCATGATCACCGGCGACGCACCCGACGAGGAACGCTCTCGTGCCATCGATCGCTACCTGACAGCGACCATCGATCACGGGTTCAATGCGTCGACGTTCACGGCGCGGGTGGTCGCGTCGACAGGGTCGGATGTGACATCGGCGGTGTGCGCAGCGATCGGCGCCTTCGCTGGTCCACTGCATGGCGGAGCGCCGGACAGGGCGCTCGAAGGTTTGGACCAGATCGCCGACCTCGAGTCCGCCGATTCGTGGGCACGCGCGAAAATCACTGCAGGAGAGCGGATCATGGGTTTCGGGCACCCGGTGTACCGCACTGAGGATCCTCGGTCGGTGATGCTGCGCGACACCGCGCAGGAACTGGGCGGCGAGCTGATCGACAAGGCCGTCCAGGTCGAAAAGGTCATCGCTGCTGCGTTGGCGGATCTGAAACCGGATCGGAAGCTGTACGCCAATGTCGAGTACTACGCCGGTGTCCTGATGGAACTGTGTGGGATCCCTCGATCGATGTTCACGCCGACCTTCGCGTGCAGTCGCATGGTCGGATGGTGCGCCAATATCGTCGAACAATCCCACGACAGCAAGATCATCCGGCCGATCGCACGCTACGACGGACCAACTGCGCCGCAACCACTTCCGGCCCGGTAACAGACCCCGTATCGGCTAAGCAGCCGCTGGAGAGGCGTGTGGAGTGGCCGGGTACAGATCGTCGTCGAGCGGCACTTCCTGCTGTTGCTCGATGAAGTCTGCCGTATCGCACTCGTGAACTCCGCTGTCGATGCCGAGGGTGCGTCGCCACCACTGCTCGCGATCGGGAGCGTCGGGCCACACCACGGTCTCGCTCTGGGGCGAAGCGGTCGAATCGAAACGAAGCACAGCAACCACCTCCTGTTCAAGATGCGCCCGCCCCGCTGGCGGGCTGCTCCTCATCACTGTGCGATAACGAAATTAGCACCCTCGTCCGGAGAGTGCCAAGATGGTTGTACACAATTTTTTGAGACGGCGTCGTCCCACAAGGGCGGCCAATGGTGCTGCGCGAGAGCAATTGCGGGCAGCGCCTGAAGAGGAAGGATCAGTGGGTGACGGTGACAACGAATCGACCGGACGCTCGGGTCACGGGCGGTAGCACAGAGTCTCGGCGATGGTGGCAACGGCGGGCATACACACGGGCCGAAAACACGGACTTGGCGACGATGCTCGGAGCGCTGTCGGTGGTCTGCTTCTGGGCGCCAGGGGTCGGGATCGTCCTTGGGCTTCTCGCGATCGCCGCAGCGGTGTGGGCAGTTCGAAGCGAGCACCTGACGGGTGAACATCCACTGAGCGGTGACACGTGGCTGGCCATCGGAAGCGGCGTCGTGGGTGTGGTCGTCGGCCTCGGCTTCCTGGCGATGGTCCTACCGAACTGGTGAACGTAGCCTGAGGTATGCGCCGTACCTACCTCGTCGCCACGGTGGTGGCGTTGTGTGGACTGGCGTCGACGTCGTGCAGCGACCGTCTGCCGTGGTTCGGCGGGGACACGGTGTCGTACCGACCGGATGCGGCCACCACGGCAGAGTCAGCTGACTGCCTGGCAGAGGACATCTACACCGCGCTGACGGGCCTGGGGCCGTGGGACCCGGCGATCACCGAAACTGCGCCCGAACCGGGCTACCCGCCCTCGGAGTTCGAAGCGGTGGAGGTAGTGAGCTGTCAGCGGGGACTCGACCAGAACGGTGTCGAGACTGTCGATTCGGTGCAGCTGGGAGGAGATGTCGACGCCGTCCTGAGAGCGTTCTCCGTAGACTCGCAACGATTCGCAGACGGCGTCTCCGCGTCCTGCGTGTACGAGATCCGTCCTCCAGTCGGGCTATGGCTCGTCGACGACGCCGGTCGTGCCTTCCGTCCGATATGGCCTGCCAGTCCGTGCGGACAGCAAGAAGGTCCCCTTGCCGCGTTGCAGGCACTGGAGGAGGTAGGGCGGACGGTCCATCCGACTGGGTACGACACGGATTTCTCATCGGTCTGCACGGGCTCCACTGGTTTCTGGGGTTTCGAGAGCACCACATCCGACGACGTCGAGGCGGCAACGGAACGCGAGCGCGCAGGTGGGCAGATGCTTCCGCCCGCCCTGGGTATGCCTGTCGACGACGTCGGTTACACCGACGTATGCCGGTACCTGGTTGTGGCTCGAGCCCCCTCGGTGGAATCGGCGCCGGGGTCTTCGCTCGTCCTCGGCGAAGTCGAGAGCGCGTCGGTAGTCCGCAAGTCAGTGAACGCGCCGATCGCGCAGGCGTGCGGTCTGCAGGCAACGCGGCATGCGTCGGCTCAACTACTTCGGCCTGATGGTTCAGGTGGTGCGGTGGTGTCGTTCGAGCTCGACGGGTGCCAGCGGTCTGCCGGGTTCGGAGGCTATCGAGAGATTCCTGCAGACGTTCACGAGGTGCTGATGCGCGGTGTCATCGAGGAGTCCTAAGCTGCATACGGCTGCTATGAGACGCGACGATGTGGTGGACGATTGCTAGCACGATCGCGACTGCCGCCAACGGGATGGTGGCGCACAGAGCGGCCAGAGGCGACGGAGACTCCGAGCTCACCGATACCAAACCCACGACAACGGCGAGAACCAACGCCCCAACGGCCATCCAACTGATTCGTGGAAGTGGATAGAGTGCCGGAGCCGTGCATACGACGACGGGAACGACCAGAACGAAAAACAGTGGTGTACCGAAATAGTCACGCATCAGCTCGTTGCACGCTTGCGCAGTCGGTACGGCAGGTGTGAGCGCACCGACCTCGCAATTCGTGATCTGATACATCGGCCATCCGGCGACGGCGACCGCGAGCCCGACGGCTGCGACAGTCAGCGTGAGCCATGCGAATCGGATCCATGTCATGCCCTGATCTTGCCAGCCCTTCGTCTCCGATTGGCAGTACACCTCATTCGCGGCCGAACGCTAGTCGTTCTTGGTGGCGGGGACGAACCGACGTCCCTGTAGAACGGGAACGACGGCACTGGTGTTCAGTTCCGCTGCGATCGCTACGTCCCGGGGGTATCCGTCGTCGATCAGTTCGCGTCCGCTCGCGCAGTGCTCCAGTCGTGCCGCGAAGTCGAGCTCGACGCTGTTCCACGCGGCGCTGGCTGCCTCGGCCTCCGGCGAAAACATAGGTAGCCAAGCGGATCTCGTCATCGCGCTGAGGACGGCTCCGGCTCCCCACAAGTCTTCAATGGCGGGTCGGAGTGAACCGTCCGGCCATTGCTCGCCTGCGGCGATGACGGCAACTTTCGTGCCCTGTGGGTATGTAGTGCATATCCACGAGGCGACGGCGCGTGCATTTCTCACGCTCGCTCCGACCACTGTTGTAGCGGACCCGGCGAGTTCGTAGCTGATCGTCGAACCGTTGGGCGAGGGCAGGACGAGCCGCGCCGGGTGCTCGGTGCGATCCCGGATCGTGGACGACGACAAGCTGATCTGGTCGCCCCGGGCAACAGATCGCCCGAAGGCCAGCGTCGCGTCGGCCTCGGCTGCGTAGGCGGCGGCCTTGTCGCCGCGGACTCGAAAGGGCAACACGGTGATTCCTGCATCCAAGGCAACGCTCAATGTGGTGGTGAAGGAGAGGATGTCGACTACGACGGCCAACTCGCAACCCGGCGCGACTGCTTGTGCGCCGGACAGGCCCCATTCGAATCGAATGCTGTATTCCGCCTGGCGGTGAGCTGAATTCACTGAATGGCCCTACTTCGACGTTCCGTGGCGAGGAGTGCATCGGAGACATCGTCGTCGACGCGCGTCGGCTGGAAGTCCGTGTGCGGCCATTCTCGACCACGGCTGATCCAGGACGTTCGGCATCCGATTAGTTGCGCAGCTCGAATGTCTGACTCAGCGTTGTCGCCGATCATCCACGCGCCCGGCACCTCGGCGCCGACCTTCGCCGCAGAGCGACGAAATATCTCTGGATTCGGCTTCGAGATTCCCTCGCTTTGGGATATCACCCAACCGTCCACGATGGCATTCAAACCCGTGCGATGAATCTTGCGCTCCTGCATGGCGGTGGGGCCATTGCTGACGATCACGACGTGTCGACCGGCTGCACGGATGCAATTCAACGCAGCAACAACACTTTCGGAAATCTCGATGTCCTCGCTTCCCCCTTCGTCCAGCAGTGCCCAGCAGTCCGTCGGACGCAGCATCGGAAATTCGGCGGTCAGTGCGTCGGCGATCTGTGCCCGTGGGGTGTAGCCATCGTCGTCGAGATTCATGATCCATTGGGCAGCTGGTTCACCGAGACGGTGCACGTGAACGAATCGTTGGACCGATCGACGAAACGCGGCATCACGGTCGAGGAGTGTGCCATCGAGGTCAACCATCACCAGGTCCGAAGTCATCTATCGAGACTACCGATGTTCGTGGCTGGCATACGCTAGGACGATAGAACACGGGGCGTCCGCAAGTCAGCTGGACAATTCGGTCGCGGTGGTGTCGTTGGGAATTACCGATCGGCCATGACAGGAGTCCCGCAACGCATTTCGTGGCGAGA
>NZ_LVCV01000193.1 GCF_001647195.1 Rhodococcus sp. EPR-157
GTAGGGAGTAGCAAGCGCTTCTCCTCTATCGGCCACTGAATGTGCGGCGGATAGCCCGCGAGCTCGCCCTGAACCGCGTCGGCGATAGTGACAGTGGCGGTTTCGAGTGCCTGATCGATGTGGGTTCCACCGAACGAGAATGAATGTAGCGGATACGCATTCGGCACCGAGTGTCGAGCGCCTGGTCTGAGACCGACGTGACAGTTGCCCTCCTCGTGCAGCGAGATGGTCCACACTGCAGCAGCGATGTCCACGTCTGGTCCGTACCTACGGTGGTGAAGGTCGCGACCGACTGCGCCGCACGCGTCGACGATGTGCGTCGGAGCGCCCTCTCCCGACGACGGGACAAGCGGGAGCTCCCACTCTTCTACGCAGTCGAAGTCCTGCCAGTTCATCGACCCTCGCGTTCGGTGTCCGATGCATCGACGAGGTCCGCCGCATCCTTGAGTCCCAGACCAGGGTTTCGTTCCCGCAGCAGCTTGACTGCACCGACTCGCGACGGCGTATCAGCGATCGCGCCGGCAACGTCATCGGATGGAACGGTGGCCGGGTCGATTCGCTCGGGCAATGGGCGCCGTCGCACATTGCTGGTTGCGACGGCCACGATTGCCAGCAGCCATGCGAGTGCTTTCGCGATGTCCCAGGCGGACGGATCGTTGATCACGGATTCGACCACATCGGGCCCGGCCAACGCGGCCCAGCACCCCACGAGGAGTACCCAGCCCCATTTGTTCAGGAACTCGTTGTCGTACCACTTCCGCTTCGCCATGAGTCCAGCATGCCATCGACCGACTTACACACCTTCCGTTCGTTTACAACACGCACTTGCGTTGTAAACGAACGGAAGCGTTGTGAATCGTTGGGGTCGTTCAGACCCTCACCCAGTGCTCGTCGTCGACACGCCAGAGGGTGGGTTCGTCCTCGATGTGCACGGCATCGACATTGAGCCACCACGTCGTGTCCGGGTCGAAACCGGCGAGCACGGTCGCACCGTCGTTGTTCTGCAACGGTATTGCGATGCCCGGGGTAGTGAGGTAGCCGTGCAGGGTGAGGTGGACGCCGTCGAAATCGTGGGCAACCGCAGCCCAGTCCGGGATGAACCAGTTGTGCACTTCGCCGGTGGTGTCGAGCCAGTCCGATCGCTTGGAATCGGGTACAGCCAGTGGATATGCGTCGACCAATTGTGCCCAGGCTGTGGGTTTGTCGATTTCGTAGACCCGAGGGGTTCCGTGGACGGTAACCGCCCATACTCGGGCCTCGCCCATGCTCGACGAGTCCTCCTCCAGGATCAAGCTCAACGCGCCCAGCCAATCCCGAGCTCGGCTGGTCTCCCTAGCTGCGCTGGGCGATGGTATCGACCACCACTCTCCGCCGATCCTGTTGTCCGGTCGCTTGATTCGTCACTGACGGAAGCGGGACTCGCCCTCGAGGACGTGTTCGCGCCATCGGCCCAGTGCGGCATCCGTGCTGCGATAGGGCGTCGTCGATTCCGGCCATTCAACGCCCGAAATACGGTGCGCAACCATCCGCTGATTGGCGAGGTCGACCGGGTCGGACCACCATCGGGTCAGCGGGCATTCCAACACTGCGGACGCTATCGGGCGCAATGCCGTCAGGACATCCTGCCTGGCGAACCAGATGTCCTCTTCGTCCGGCGGTTGCCAGTAGCGTGCAAAGTCCGTTGCGAACGCGAGCGCTTCGAGGATGTCGCGTTCGGATAGTTCGGACACTGCACGAACGTCGACGCCTTCGATCACCTCGAGCACGTCCGCGGGTGCACGGGGTCGGTTGTAGTCGGCCGCTCGGTCGTCGGCGCTGCACGCATATGCGACGTTCGCGCAGAAGAAGCGTCCTCGCGGTGATCCGAGAACGAGCGTGACCATGTCCATCCGTCGACGCTATCTCGACGTGGGTTGTGCGGGGACCGGCCCGGCGGGATAGTCGTGTCATGGACATTGCACAGTGGTGGCCGAAGCTCCGCGACGAGACACGGGATTGGCTCGTCGAGCACAACGGTGAGCCGTTGGATCCCGAGGTCAGCGCGGATATCGCCGCTGCCCACGACGGTCAACCCGGGTGGTGGGCAGAGAAGTCCGACGACGGACTCTACGAGCTGCCCGACGAGTCCGTCGACTGGATCGAGGCGTGGGCGAACGGTGAGACGCCGTGACTGCGGTCGAATGTGACCGAATGTCTACTTAGGTCACTCTGAGTGACCGAAAGGGTCGTTCGGTGCTGGACGGGGCAACCGTGACAGTGTGAACACTATGCGAGATCAGTGGAATTACGCGTCGACAGTGGGTTCCACATTTTCCTGGTCTCAGTTTTTATGGCTCGTTTTCATATTCGTGGGTGTGCCCACGTTGATCGGGGTGGTGGTCATCCGATTGGTTCTGCAGTCGGAGCGATCTGCGCGGACCGGTACTGGCAACTTCGGGTTGTGGGCTACAGGAGCGATCGCGTTTCTTCTTGGCTTCTTAGCCTGCGCGGGCTGGCTGAGTTGGTCGGCCGATCAACGAGGAGAGGTTCGAGGTCCGGGACTTCCTGCGCCGAATGCGTTCCCTACGTGGCAAGTTCTCGCGTGCGGAGCGACGGTGGTGCTTGTGTGCTTCGCGGCGGCGCACCTGTCCCGGTGGGCGATGGCGGGTGGCTTGGCCGCTGCGGCGGGTACGACGGCGGGATTCACCACCGCGTTCACTGTCAGCGCCAGCACCGATGTCACCGGCCAGTCCGCTGTGGGAATCATACTGTCCGAAATAGGTTGGGGTTTGAGTCTGGGTGTGCTGATGCTCGTCCGCGGTGTGTGGCTGAACGGGCGCCGCGAACGATCGTCCTGACGCCGGCTACGTCACGGGCTCGGCGGGGTGTGGCGCTCCGCGCCAGTGGCACGAATAAGTGCATCAGAGTGAACTTAACCGTGCCACTGGCGGCGGAGCCGCCACCGGAGACTCGCAGGTGAGTATCGCGCTGCTGGACCATCTGTGAAACGGTGGAACGGTGGAACGGTGGAACCCATGCGGCCAGTCGACTACACCTTGGCTCCTATCGACGTGCACGCCCGCCGCAAGGACCGCTGGTGGAGACTGTTCTTGCTGGCGTTGTTCCCAGCCGAAGCCGTACTGATACTTCGATTGGACGTTTCGCATTGGTCGGCAGCAGCAGTGGGGTGCGTGGCGTTCGTCGGCTTCGAGGGATACTTCTGGCTTTCAGAGCGCCGTCGAACGCGAAACACTCGGTGATGATTGTCCGGGAGTTCGGTTGATTCATCCGGTGGGATCTGTGGCACACGAGAGGGCTGGGTATCTTTCCAGGGCGTCTGCCACGTAGGGACCGCCGAACGGTGTCTCGGTCATCTGCTCGAACGGCAGCTTGGCTGCGGTGACCGCATGGAAGACTTGTTCGCCGAGCACGTAGCGATCGCCCCGCCCTCGCACTCCTACACTGATGTCGAAGAGCTTCTGTCCAGGCCGGCGTTCTCGTCCGGAACTGGAATGCCGCTTGTCGGATTGACCGGAACGCTCGGATGTCACTGCAAGACGAGTCTGATAACGCACAACCTGATCGAGTATGGGTGAGACTGCCGAACACAGATCGGCAGCGTATTTTTCTGCTTCGGCGTCCGTCGCATAGAACTGAAAGCTGAATTCGATGACCACCGACTCGTCGAACGGTTCGGTTGGATCGGGTGGGAACTCGGACACCGTCGCGCCCAGAACACTCGACCCTCCGACACGACCGAGGTCACTGTCCGTGGATTCGATCAAACACAACATGGCGTGACCGTACAAGGCCGCCAGACGTGCCTGACCCGCGAAGATGTCGAGTACAGCGAGCGCTGTGCGTCGGTCGAGTCGCAAGAAGGAATCGTAGTCGGCTATCGCCACAACCGTTCCTGCAGAATCGGCTTCGCTGCCATAGCTGTAGCGGCCGACGTCGCTGAGAACGTCGTCCAGTGCGTCCAGATTTCGACCGTAGTAGTCCGGAAACGACATCGTCGCGGCGAAGTCCGTGTGCATGTCCGGGACGCTGTGCCATGACGCGGCGTCGAAGGTGTGGACGACGTAGTCGAGGTCGGAGAGATGTCCGCAGGCGGTGTCGAGGCTGAACCGGTCTTTGTACCTATGGACAATTCCGTTCTGGAGGAGTTGCCAGTCGAAGCCCTGTGTTTGCAGGTCGAACAGCTCTTGGTCAGTGGGATCGAAAGGGGCAGAGCGGCTCGATGTTTCGAGCGAGATCGATCGCATCGACAGCTTGATATGTGCGAGATCTTCGTAGGAGAGGTAGTCGCTGCTGAACACGATGTACTTCCAGTCGCCCTCGATCCACTCGTACCGTGTGAGCGTGCGGTCGAGTTCGGACATTGCCGGAGCGGTGTTCCCTCCCGCTGGACCTTCGGCTGGCACTCGCGCCAGGTAGGGATTTCCCTCGAATGGCAGATGCACGATCACGGCACCGGTGTCTGGATCGCCACCGACAACCTCCGCGTTCAGTCGACCTGGCCACCAGCGTGGAAGCGGCACTCGCAGCTCAGCGAGCTTGCGTTTGTACTCGCGGTCGACTGGTTGGTCCTGCCATGGGGGCATCGACATATACCGAGCATGTCACGAGTGAGCGCGCTTGGTGCCCCGATGTTCTTGGGATCGGGGCGATGTCGGGTGCGGACAATCCCCGCACTGTCTCTCCGACTGGTGGAGTTGTTCCGGTCAGCAGCCCGCCCGTGGGCGCTCCGCACCAGTGGCGCGGAAAAGTGCACTAGGGTGAACTCAACCGTGCCACTGTGCGAGCCGCACCAACCGCCGCCACGGGTTCGCTCGCCGCCGCCGTGACTGTGACAAGGTGAACGGCGTGGCAACCTACGCCCTGAACGAAACGGCACCTCGATGACCGGGACACAACGCGCCCTCGCGCACCTGACGCTGTTCGTTGGTGCATTCGCCGCCGTGTGGGCCCTGACGACGACGGTATCCCGCAACTTCGCTTTCGTCGCCGGCGGCGATCGCCTCGATGTCTTATTCGACAGCCAAGTATCGGCGGCGGCTCTCGGCGCGATCGTTGCAGTTGTCGTCGCCACAGCCGCACAGCGGTCGCAGATGGCCTTGGCCGCAGGTGGACTCGGCATCGTGGTGCTCGCCATAGCGTCGGTCATGATGTACACGGGACAGTTGCAGCTGCGGGGAATTGCGGGAGGGCTGATTCTCGGAGGTTGTGCAGCGCTCGCCGGCGAGCGTCGGACTCTGCAGTGTGCATTGGTGTTCGGAGCTCTGTCGGGAATGGTCACGGTCGGGCCAGTCGAACAGACCAGATCATCGCAGACACCGCTGCTGTTCATCCTCGGTGTGCTCGCAATCCTGTTGATCGCTGCACTCTGGACCCGCGTATTCGGTGAATTACCGGTGCGCACTTGGGGGACCGGGCGGATGGTGTTGGTAGGAACCGTCGTTCCGATTGCAGGACTCGTTCTGTATTGGTTGTTTGTGCGCGCGGTGAATTCACTCGGGTCCGTGGGTGCGATGCAGGGGCGATGGCTCCTCGGGCTGGCCGTCATACCGCTGCTCGTCGGTGCGGCGTTCGCACTACGTGGAATGACAGGGGCGGTGATACTCGCGGCGTTGGCGTTCCTCGCGGCTACGGCCTTGGACTCCCTGACGATGTCGACCGCGTTGTTGTTCGTCGCATTGCTGTTGTCGGGCATCGTGATCGGGTGGCGTCGGCCTTCGCCACTGTTGGCATTCGCGCTGTTGGCAGTGGTTGCTGCTACCGGGGTCTTCGTAGCGCAGTTCGACGTCGTGAACCTCGTGTTGCCGTTCGCCGTCGGACTGGCATACGCATCGTTGCTGCCGACGAACGCGCCCGCGGTGACGATCGCGGTGACCACACCGATCGTGGTCACCGTGCCTATCGTCGCCGAATACGGTTGGACGGCA
>NZ_LVCV01000194.1 GCF_001647195.1 Rhodococcus sp. EPR-157
CGCTGGTGGTCCTGAGACGCCGACCGGTGCCACGTAGTTGACGCGCCCGTGAATTTCGCTCCATTCTTTGCCGATATTTACGGGATCCCGTAAATATCGCCGAAGAATGGAGCCCTATGCACCCCCGGACCTAAGCGATTGCGTACCGATGACGGCGAGGACCTGGAGCCTCTCATAGCTCTCGCTGCCCGGGGTCGCCGTGTAGACCATCAGCGAGTGGGCGCAGCCCGGATCGATGAGACGTTGGCAGTTGAGCTCCAGCGCACCGACTTCGGGGTGGATCAAGTGCTTGACATCGTGCGGTCGTATCCCGATCTCGTGGTTGTCCCACGCACGCCGGAACTCATCGCTGCATTCCAAGAGGAGACTCGTCAAGTGCGCCGCTTTGGAGTCAGGGCCGCGGAGGGTAGCGAACTCGCGAAGACCGGAGGCATACATTCGGGTCAGAAATGCGTGTTCCTCAGGTGCGTATAGGTTTCGGGCTGTCGGGTCGGTGAACCACCGATAGCAGGAACTGCGAGCGGGCCCGGTGAACTGGGTCGTGTCGCCTGTGAGTGCAACCCCCATCGGAGTCTGGCGCAGAGTCTCGCCGATCTCCGTGACGATCTCGGCGGGGGTATCGATCAGTCGATCGAGGATGCGTAGCAGGCCAGGATTGATGTGATCACTCGACGTGCCCCTGGGTGGTGGGTTGTGCCCGGCGAGGCGGAACAGATGATCGCGTTCGTCGATCGACAGGTGAAGCCCTTGCGCGATCGAGGCGAGCATCTGCTGCGACGGCTGCGGTCCACGTTCGCGTTCCAGCCGGGAGTAGTAGTCGCTCGACATGTTGCACAGCGACGCGACCTCCTCGCGCCGCAACCCACTGGTCCGGCGCCGCTGTCCGCGAGGCAGACCGACGTCTTCGGGTTGCAGTGCCTCACGCCGATTGCGAAGAAACCCCGCCAACCCACTGCGATCGATCACGACGCT
>NZ_LVCV01000195.1 GCF_001647195.1 Rhodococcus sp. EPR-157
GCCCGGTGAGCCTGTGATCAACAGGTCCTGGATAGGTCACAGGCGTCCGACCAGGATCGACACCACGAACGAACGAACTCACCGAGGAGCGCACAATGCCACGCAGAACGATCGACATCACCATCCCGAACCTGTCCGGACAGCGCGCAGTGATCACCGGAGCGAGCGACGGCATCGGCCTGGGGATGGCAGCGCGACTGGCCTCAGCCGGCGCCGAGGTGATCATGCCGGTACGCAATACCGCCAAAGGCGACGCGGCTGTCGCCCAGATAGTCAAGGCGGCGCCGGGCGCGAACGTGTCGCTGCGCTCTCTCGACCTGTCATCGCTGGAATCGGTTGCAGCACTGAGCGACACCCTGCGTGGGGAGGGCCGACCGATTCATGTGCTGATCAACAACGCCGGCGTCATGAGCCCGCCGAGCCGCCAGACCACGGCCGACGGATTCGAGGTGCAGTTCGGCACGAACTACCTGGGTCATTTCGCCCTTGTCGCAGGGCTTTTACCGCTTCTGCGCGACGGTGGTGCCCGGGTGACATCGCAGCTCAGCATCGGTGCCCGACGGGGGAAGATCAACTGGGACGACCTGAACTGGGAGCGAAACTACAACGCGACGCGCGCGTACAGCCAGTCCAAGATCGCGCTCGGGCTGTTCGGCCTGGAATTGGAACGACGCAGTAGAGCCGACGGGTGGGGAATCACCAGCTACCTCGCCCATCCCGGGGTGGCTCCGACCAGTCTGCTCGCGGCTCGTCCCGAGCTCGATCGGGACAAGGACACTCCGCAGTACCGGCTGGTGCGGGGGCTGTCGGACCGCGGCATACTCCTGGGCACCGTCGAGTCGGCCGTGCTCCCGGCGCTGATGGCCGCGACCGATCCGAAGGCCAAGCCCGGCGTCCTCTACGGTCCCCGTGGATTCGGCAACCTCGGTGGCCCTCCCGCCGAGCAGAAGATGTACGCACCGCTCCGCAGCATCTACGACGCCTCGCGCATGTGGAAAGTGTCCGAGGAGCTGACCGAGATCGCCTTCCAGGCCGCCTGACACTCGCGATGTTGCAACCGGGGCGCTGGCTGAAACCTGCGCGCCGAATGAACTTGAACGCGCAGGTTGCAGCGGGTGCGCAGGTTGCAACCGGGGCGCTGGCTGAAACGTGCGCGTTCGAGCTGGGTCGAGTGGAGCGGGGACCTGGACCGGTTCGACAACCCGCGCGGCATCCGAAGTTTCGATGCCACCGCGGGGCAAGACCGGACATTTCGTGCGGCCCGTCAGCTGCTACACCCTATCGAACGGGCACAGGGTTGAACTTGATCATAAAAAACCGGTAATTCGCCTGTGAAGTGTCATGGAATCTGTCACGATGTTTCGATGATGTGGTGGATCGTCGGGGTCTTAGCCGTTTGGCTGCTGGTAGGTGGGGTTGTTGCCTACTGGCTGGGACGGTCGATCAGCCATACCGAACTCGAAGAATCTGCCGCCGAACTGCGCCGAAACTACATGCACCCGTCGACCTTCGGCCGCCCAAGGCCTCGGCCTTGATGCAGTTCTCGCTTCGGACCAGCTCGGCTCACCACGGCGCAATCACGGTCGGTCTCTCTCGCGTTTGCCATGTGGTTGATACATCGCGCTGATCCACCAGGGCAGGAATGGAAGTAGTGCAACTACGGCTGCAGGCGCGAAGTACATCAACAGTCGGGGGTTTTCCAGCCAGTTCGGCGAAGCGATCACTATCGGGAGTACGACGACAGTCCCGAGAGCGAAACCGATTCTGAAGCGTAGCGACGCTTTCAATGCGGGCCATGTGGCGCAGACCAGCACAGCGACAAGAAGGAGGGCTGAACCGATCAGGAATCCGACGACCATGAGCAGAGCAACGATCTCGTACGTGATCACCTATCCGACCGCCCTTCATGTGTGCCCGAAATTGGAGAGCGTGACGCGGACGGTGTCGGCAATAGCTTCGTTGAGTGGTGATGCGTCCTGCTGATCGTTGTGCGATCGGGTCAAGACGACAACAAGGATCTGCTGCCCAGACGGTCCGAACAGTAAGCCGGCGTCGTTGGTGGATCCGTAGTACCCCGCGCCCGTCTTGTCCGCACTGGACCATCCCAGAGGCAGGCCTGCTCTGAATCGTTCGTCCGATGTGCGCGTGTCGCGCATCCATCCCACCAAGCGCTCGCGGTGAGGTTTCTCCAGCGCATCGCCTGTGAGGATTGCACGATATCCAGCGGCCAACGATTCGGGCGTTGTCGTGTCACGCGGGTCGCCAGGTAGCGCTTCGTTGAGTTCGGGTTCCCATCTGTCGAGTTGGCTGCGGGCATCACCGACGCTGCGGGCGAACGCGGTGATGGCCGGTGGACCACCGATGGCCCTGAGCACGATGTTTCCCGCGGCGTTGTCGCTTCGAGTGAGGGCTGCGTCGCATGCCTGGGACAGGGTGATCGAGCCCCCGATCAGGGTGCTGAGAACCGGTGAATTGACGACGATATCGGAAGCCGTGACAGGCACGGCGTCGTCGAGGTTCAACAAACCCCTCGAGGCGAATTGGAGTGCGACGGCAACAGCGTAGGGCTTGAACGTCGAACACATAGCGAAGGATTCCCGAGGACGATACGACGCGGTGGCGCCCGATGTCAGATCCGAAGCCCACAGGCCGATTTGTGCCCCGTGTCGCTGCTCCAGGGCTGCCACGTCGTCGTCGATGGTGTTGCGTGCCCGAGCTTGTGGTGGAGCCGAGGTCTCTCCGCACCCGACGAGGGCGACGGTGCCCGCAGCGATGGCGCCCAGTAGAGCTTGGCGTCTCGTGATTTCGTGGTTCATGCACTGACCGAAGCACGTGAAGGGATCGACACGCCAAGTCGTCGCGGTCTGCGAAGCGATTGCTGTTCGCAATAACAGCAGCTCAGAAGCACCTGGGGCGCGGGTCTGACAATGGTGTGCCGAGCGAACGTGTTGACTGGCTGTCATGGACTTGATCGGTCACCTTCGCTACTTCGTCGCGGTTGCAGAGCACCGCCACTTCGGTCGAGCCGCCAGTGCACTGGGAGTGACACAGCCACCGGTTTCGCAAGGGCTGCGCCGACTCGAACGTCACCTGGGCCTTCAACTGATCGAACGCACACGAGAAGGGGCCGTCCTGACGGCTGACGGTTCGGCCCTGCTCCCGCGTGCGCGCCTCATCGTCGACGATGCAGCCAGATTCCTCGGTGACGCCCGACATCGACAGGGCTCGCTGCAAGGACTGAAGTGGGGGTGCGTGCCGCAACTCGACGACGAGCTGATCGCCCGCTGCACGTTCGGCATTCTGCGGGCGGTCACACCTCGACCCGACCATTCCGTGATCCCTGTGACCGCCGGATCCGCGCACCTGATCTCCGAAGTGCGAAGCGGCGCAATCCACCTCGCCGTCGTGCAGTTCCCGTCGGACACCGAAGGTCTCGATGCCGGCCCGATCATCACGGTTCCTCGATCCGTCGTACTACCCGCTGAGCATCCCGCCGCAGATGCCGCATCACCGCGTCTGAAGATGCTCGACGGTCTGCGCCTCGTCACCGTGCCACGCGACCACAATCCACCCACGCATGACTTGCTCATCGACAGTCTCCGGCGCCGCGGGCTCGATCCGGAGGTCGGCGTCGCTTCCACTCACCGTGAGGTTGCCGCCGCCGTCGCGTCCGGATCGTGCTTCGGCTTCGCGACCACAGGGGCACCAGAACACACAGGCACCGTGCACAAGCGGATGCTCCCTGACGAGACCGCTCTCCGACTGCGGATCGTGTCGACGCCGGGGATCGATCTGAGCGAACCGGTACATGCCATCGACCGCGAACTGCTTCGGGGTAGAAGATGAGCCCGATCGAAGACCGGATAGTTGCCGTGTTCCACGACGCTGGGTGTCGCGGTTGGCTTCGCGCCCAACGAATCGACGGCGACGGACCGGTGGTCGACGTCAATGGACACGAGCCCGTCGTGGCAGCCTCGGTCTACAAACTCGTCGTTCTTGTCGCTGCGGCGCGGGCATTCGATTCCGGCCATTTGGATCCGCACACACAGGTTCGAGTCGTCCCCGCTGACTGCACGCCCGGGCCTACGGGCATCAGTACATTCACCGATCCGGTAACTCTGTCATGGCTGGACTTGGTCCGATCGATGATCACCGTGTCCGACAACGCCGCTGCGGATATCTTGTTGGGCGCGCTGGGATTTGGCATCGTCGAGCAGATTATTGATGAGTTCGAGCTGAGCGATACGCGAATAGTGGGCGGAACGGCGGCCCTTCAAGGGCAACTCGTCCACGACACCGGTGCGCTCAGCCTCGCGGAGGCTGTCGGGCTACTGGCGAGCAACAGCGTCATTCACGAGACCGCCGCATACGATCCGGCGTACACCACTGCTACCAGCGCCGCCGACATCAACGCTTTGCTGTCCGCGATCTGGGAAGGGCGAGCCGCATCACCGCGAATGACGGACAACATGAAAACGATTATGTCGCAGCAGATATGGCCGCACCGAATTCGATCCGCGCTGCCGTACGCCGATGTGACGGTTGCCGGTAAGACCGGAACGATAGGTCCTATCCGCAACGAAGTCGCGGTGGTGGTCTTCCCTGGCGAGGCACCAATTGCGGTGTCGGTATTCACTCGTGCTGCGCGATCGGACCTACACCTCCCGCTGGTGGACCAGGCGATCGGGCGCGTCGCACGTATCGCAGTGACGGCATTGCGGTGATCCGAGACCGAGAAGTCGGCGAAGGATCTGCTCGAGGACCCAGGCTCGACGGTTGAGCTCGACCCGGCAACCAGAGGTGCATTACGTGAGGTGTGTCGCAGGCGGCTCTGGCTGGACGAATAGCACCGGTGCGCTGCAGTGGCGACGACTGATTTCGACCCCCACATGTTCAGCGGCAATTCACCGACGCCGATACTGTCAGGTGCCGACGGCTGCCATCGCATGAACCTGGCAGCTTCTTCCATACGCGCGCCGAGGTGAGAACGATGACCGACAGCCCTGATCAAGCCCAAGCCAGTGTCTTCATTGCCGTGCTCTGTACCGAGATCGCAGCAGTCTCGCTACAGATCGAAGAATCCGAGAGGTCCGCACAGACTGCGTGGGAATCCGGGCAAGCCTCTGCACGGCTGTGGCACGTCGAAGCTGCCAGAAGTCAGCGGAACACGCTCTACGAGCTGCATCGACAGCTCGACGCGCTGCACGATCGCTTTCCCGGCACCGCAGACACCTCGCTGACATCGCGAAAACTGTCTGAGCTAAAGGGTTGACCAAGGCGCGTATCGAGGCGGATTCTGAATCGATGACCACCACCGAAGACGACCATATCGCAGCTGTACGCGATCGACTGGGCACAGCGTTCCCAGGCGTTCCGGGTCAAGTCATCGACGACGCGATCGCAGTCGAGCGGGCGCGCTTCGAAAACAAAAAGATTCGTGACTTCGTTCCACTGCTGGTTGAACGGAGAGCTCGGGAATCGTTACAGAACAACCGAGTTCGTATCTCCGAAGATGTCATCCTGGACCCGGTAAGCGCGCAGTAGGGCAGGCCCTAGCTGGGAGACTTGCGCAGCCGCCGACACACTCGGCTCACGGCGATGATGCATACCGCCAGACCGACGAAGAACAGTGCGATGGAGAGCGCGTCGAGCCCCGCGGCCTTGCCTATGCCCGGGGCGATGAAGAAGAACGCTGCGACGACGACGAACAGCGCGACCCCTGGGCCACCGAAGAACGAACGGGTGCGGGCGTCGAGTGCGCGAAATCCCTTACCCATGCTATCGACTGTACAACGTACCGATCACGGCATCGAGAATGCCAACTGATCCGCCAGCGAGTCGGTCAGCGGACCCAACGGAACGAAGCCGTCAGCCAACACTCGACGGCAGCCGTCGAGTTCGACGAGCATTCGAACGCGATCCCGCTCGATCGCCTCGAAGTCGTGGCCGATCGTCGTGAACACCGTAGTGGCCGGCTGAGTGCACGGCGGGGCCGGTCCGAGTGCCGGCATGACGTCCGCGAGCGTGACGTTGTCGTCGTACCCGTAGTTGGTGACACCGCGGAACACCGGTCCGGACCCCGGTAGAGAAAAATGGCACAGCCCCTCGAACGACAACGTATTCGGTTCCAGTGTGCGTGGGCCCGGCTCGGGCACGGCAAACTCCGGTGAACATCCACGCAGCGCCTCGATGCCGTCGTCGGTGAGTCGGATTGTGTGCTCGACTCTGTCGACCTCCGGGAGATCTTGCACGGCGAAGAGGCCGCTCAGGTTCACCCCGCAATCGGACGATGGATACATCGGTTCCACCGCGCGACCGTCGGCGTCGAGAAGGAACATGTCCGGGATCATCGGCATGCTGTACACGCTGCAGTCGTCTGGAAGAAGGCTCGCGCGAGCGGATGGCGCGTTGAGCTGTTCGATGGCTTCGGAGAAGTCGCCTGCGTAGCGCCATTCGTAGTACTTCACGGATCTGTCGGCGTCGACGAAGCCTTCGGTGAATTCCCCACAGACAACTGCCTCGACCGGGGTGAAATCCTCGGGCACGGTGCCCGCTACGGGCCGTGTTATGGCGGGCGGGGGAGTGAAGGTGGTCTGGTGGCCGATCGTCTCGGTGGGCGCAGCGCATGTGAACGCCTCCGCGGGCCCTACTTCCGCGACCGCCCGCGGGGCGGGGGCAGTCTCGATCATGTACCAGGCGAACGCGGCTACTACCACCGCGACGAGCATGAGCCGACCCTTCATGCCCGCAGCCTATAGATGTTGTCTCTTCGCGCACCGGATGTATAGTCAGCTATACGTACAGTGAACTATATGTCAGGAGGAATGCATGACGGCTCGATGGATACTGGCCGGTCTGACTGCGCTGGCTACGGCCATCATCGTGGGTCTGGTGACGTTCTTGCTGTCGCCGGTCGCTCCGCTGCTGTCCGCTGTGGTGTTCGGTATCTGTGCGCTGCCGGTGGGAATCGGGCTCGGCTGGATCGTGTGCGTCGCGCCTGTTGCGGCGCCGCAACCGGCCATTTCCGACGACGATATCGAATCACGTTGGCAGAAGGATGCTTTGAGCGGGACAGCCACCGATCTCGTTGTCGTCATCGGGCTCGCGTTGACGGCGGTGTCCATCACTCGCGCCGACATCTCGGCCACCGTGCTGTTGACTGCCTTGCTGTTCACTGCGTTCGCATCGTGCACGATGCGCTATGCGATTCAGCGTCGTCGAGCGCTGTCGGCATGAACACGTGAAAAACGATGTACGACGCCGCCGCGTCGAATTAGGTTGGTCGCAAGCCGAACTTGCCGAGCGGGTCGAAGTGACGCGTCTGACGGTCATTTCGATCGAAAAGGAACGCTTCGACCCCAGCCTGCCGCTCGCGTTCCGGCTGGCATCGGTGTTCGAGTGCAGCATCGAGGACATCTTCGAGCCGGATGACTGACCGATGCTGCCGCACAGATGATTGCGGACATATCAGGGCGATTCGAATACGGTCGACCGATAGGTATGAATGTCCAATGGAGTTCTCTTTAGGAAATCTCCATCGAATGGTCTCTACGGTTGGAAATTATCCCTAAACTAGGTTTAGATCTGAAATTGTGAAGCTGAACAATCGCCGGTCGGATCGATATCGAATACGCCAACCGGGCACGCCGAGCCCAACGGAGGCAATCTTGATTGCGGTGCTGTCGGCTGCCGTTGTGGCCTTGGCTGCCGTAGCAGCGGCGAAAGGCATCCTCTGACGGATCTGCCACAGCGCCTTTCAGGCAAGGAACATCGATGGCCGATCAGGTAGGCCGCAGTTCGCTGCCTCGGTGATAGAACCACGGCGCATGGCCGACGGCTGGTCCGCCATCGGTTCGAGTGTCATCTTCCCGGCAATCCTCTCGCTTGTCAGCGAGAGGATTCCGAATATGGTGTGTGAGTTTCATTCCCGCGCCGCTGTTTCCGAAGAACTGGCCACGTCGACGCACTGACATGAGGTTCAGAAGGCAACTACGAATCGGTACCAGTCGCCGTTGAACTCCCGGTATCCGATGTCGCCCTCGTGGCGTGGGTCGCCGAGGTACGGAACTCCGTCCGGCATGTGCGCAAGGCCGACGGGATCGATCAAGCCGCCATCCATGTAGAACAGGCAACCGCCGTCGACTCGCTCTGTCATCCATACTCGGTAGAGACCGATCGTCTGGTCCTCGAACGTTTCACCGCACTGGTCGGCGGCGGTGCTCAGTGCGCGTTTGGACACAGTGAACGCGAAGGTCGACGGTACCGAGAGGGCAACCAGTCCGATTGTGACAAGCACCAATACGGGTGCGACGAGGGTCCATCGGAACGCTCGGTACTTGAACCATCCGACGAGAGCGAACGTCAGCCAGAATGCGCCGAGGATGAGTAGACCCCAGGCGGCGAGCGCGAAGATCGGGAAGGACACGGTCGGCGGTATGAACGAGTAGAGGATGACTCCGCAGACGAGGGCGACGAGCAACGCTGTGATCGCGGTCAGCCAGGTCCACCATCGTGCCGGTCGTCTCGCTACCCCGTGATCAAGCATCGACGAACCCGGATGCGGACAGAGCGCCTGCTGGCATGGATGGCCTTCCCTCGACGTCGATGTCCGGTAGGTCGTGGATGTGATGGTTGACGTTACATCGTTGGCGGTGGGTATGGATTGATGGAACCGCCTGTCGGGCTCTGTCTATCGGAGGGCGGGCTCGGAGTCGTCGGGTAGTAGTGCAGCGTGTATCCCGAAGTTGGGCAGACGTTTTGACCGATTGTGGCGCCGGGTGTCGCCGACCCCCGAGATCGAAGTTGTGCATCGTTGTCGCTGGTCGTGGGTGCATAACTTCGATGTCGGCGGGGTTGGCGCCGGTTGTTATGCGGTGCGTTGTCGTCGGCGGTGGTAGCTGGGGATGGGTTGTCGGTGTGGGTCGACGGCGGCGGGTGGGATTGCTTGGGGGTGTCCGTCGTCGCCGAGGACGACTTCCCAGTCTCCGTGGTGGATGGAGCGGTGGCAGCGCCCGCATACCAGCGCCGAGTTGGTCAGGTCTGTTGGTCCTCCGTCAGTCCAGTACTCGATGTGGTGGACTTGGCACCAGCCTGCGGGTCGTCCGCACATGACACAACATCGATCTCGTGCGATGACTGCGTTC
>NZ_LVCV01000196.1 GCF_001647195.1 Rhodococcus sp. EPR-157
CAGCGGGCTGCCTTCCCCGGCGCTGGCGTGATTGCAGGGGCGTGTGAGGAGGTCGGCGAGGTTGACGATGAGGTTGACTCGGTCGGGGGCGGTGAAGGTCGTACCTTTGCCGCCGGCGAGGTGGCGGTCGAGGATCTCGGCGAGACCATCAGCGTTACGCCGGGCGGGGGATCTGGGGTCGAGGGAGCCGCCGGGTCCGGGTTTCGGTGCGGTCAGTGGGGAGAGGGCGGTGCGGAGTTTCTCGGCGGTGAGGGTGTCGAGGTTGCCTTCGACTCGGCTCCGCCCGTCGGGTAGTTGGAAGATCTTCAACACGTTCAGTGCGGGGTTCTCTGCCGCTGATGGTGGGCGGGGGCCGTCGGGCAGATCAGGTGCGGGGTCATCGCCCGGAGCGGGATCTGCGGTGTCATCGGGGCGCGGTGCGGGATCAGGTGTGCCGGTGCGGCGGGCTTTCTCTTCCGCGTCGCGTCGGGCTTGTTCTTCACGTGCGCGCCGGGCGGCTTCGTGGGCTTCGGCGGCTTTGCGGGTGGCGTCGTGTCGGGCTTGAGCGTCGGCTGCGGCGTGGTGGGCGAGTTCGCGGGCGCGTGTGGTGACGGTGGAGGCGAGGGAGCGGGTGGCGACGTCGAGCAGCGTCGCGACGTGGGCGTTGAGGGCGTCATCGTCGAGGGTGGGGTCTGCGGTGTGGATGAGGGTGTGGCCGTCGGCGATGGCGGTGGCGTGGGCGTGGTGGATGTCGGCGTCGGTCAAGGCGTGGGCGACGGTGGGGTGTTGTGTGAGCCAGTAGCCGAGGCGGATGTGGTGGGCGGACTGGGCTTCGGGGGTTCGGGTGGACTTGGCGTGCCAGTAGGCGACGGAGGAGTAGCCGAGTTTGAGGGCGAGGCCGCGGCGGTCGGATTCGGCGAGGACTGCCAGTTTCGCTGCGGTGAGGGATGTTTCGGTGGTGTGGATATGCGCGAGTGCGGACACGAGCTCCTGATCGGAGAGCGTGTGTGCGCTCTGAAAGTCCCCCAACTTCTGCATGCCCCGAAAGCTACAACCCACCACCGACAACAACTCCGCCGCCGCTTTCGGCATTGGCGACGTCCACGACGACCGTGGACTCAGGCACGTCTTCGGTCGACTCCGAGTCCGTCTTCGAATCGGTCCCTACCGAAGCATGTCCCGTTGGGACACCCAGCTCGACCGACAGAAGTAGCAGAAATTCGGTACCTCACCGTCGACGAGCCAATCGCCATCAACGCATTTCAAGCCGGCACAGTCGGTGTGTACGACCTCGGTGGCGTCGAAGTCAACGCAGCAGTCGGAGTATGGATATGCGCCAAGAAGCCCTCCCTGGCCTCTACGCCGAGGCTGCGGCGTACTTGCACGGTATCGCCAGCACTCTGTAATTTCATTTGGAGCATGGGCTGGCGGGCTGCGACGTTTCCTCGGGATGAACAGCGCCAATTTGCTGCGCACGCTCGACAGCGCCGCCGAGTGGTACCGGTCAAAGTGCTGAGTGCTGTCTCCGATGGATCTGGCAGGACGGCAGGACCAACACGTACAGCGCGAGCGCACTCATTTTAGCCGGCACGCGGACTGTCGTACTCGATGACCTCTGACAATATCTATCGTCCCGAATCGAGCTCTAGGTCTTTGGTCGCAGGTCGCGCTTCAGGGGACGAAGTTGCCGCTTCGGCAGGGTGAGCGCATCGACCGCTCGAAGGTCCAACCGAAGAACCCCGATTGGAGCCCCAGCGGGGTGTAACGAACCGAATCTTCAGAACGACAATGAATCTGAGTTGCATGCGGTATGAAACGACGCAACTGCACACCTACACTTCAAAATGAGTGCAGGTCTTCTGGAGTGCGATCGCCGACTGTCGGTCTTGTGAAAACGACTGACACAGTAGTCATTTTCTGATGTCACGCCAAGCGAGAGCACCATCGCAAGGAGAGTTCATCGATGTCGACGCCACAGGATTCAAACCAGCCCAATCAGCCGTACGGCCAGCAACCCCAGTACGGTCAGCAACCTCAATACGGTCAGCAACCCCAGTACGGTCAGCAACCTCAGTACGGGCAGACATATGCTCCTCAGAACGCTTCCAAGAAGCGCAAGAAGTGGCCTTGGATACTGCTCGCGATTGTTGTGCTCATCGTAATCCTCTCCGTCATATTCAACGGCAGTAGCGATGATGAAGCTTCTGTGACGCCTGGCGACGCACCCACGGGACAGGGAGATGCCGAGCCACAGGACAGCGGCGTCACGTGGCCAGGCAAGACGGGCGACGACATCGGTGCAAACGCAGGCGATATCGTCGACCGGGACGGCGTGGTCACCGTAGCTTCACCGCTCGAATTCGTGTCGTCTGCGTACAGCACGGGCGCGTACTGCTCGAACGTGAGTATCACGAACAACACCGACGAGATCCAGAGTTTCAACTTGTTCGACTGGTCGCTGCAAGACCCAACCGGGACCATTCGGACCGGCACGTACGTCTCTGACCGGCCGATGCTGAGTTCGGGTGAGACTGCACCTGGTGGAACGAGCACCGGCGCTGTCTGCTTCGATGCTCCTACTGGCAACACACCCGGAACGTACGTGCTCCTGTTCGAGAAGGCGATCTCCTTCTCTACGGACAAGATTGGCTGGGTCAATACCCTCTAGCCGAAGCTCTGACCGAACATGCAGGGGCGATCACATGGGTGGCGAGTACCAAACCGACAATCACGTGTCCGGTTACGCCAAGGACAAGTTGTTGGCCTGGAAGACCGCGCCTGCAGGTACCGAGCCTCGAGGGTGGGAGTGGCTGTGGGAGTTGGAGTCTCAGGGTCCCAATGAGACGCTGGTCCGTCACACTTACGACTGGTCGAAGGTAACCGACAAGAAGCTTCTCGAGCAGGTGAAGTTTCCGCTGGTCACTGAGGTTCAGCTGGCCGAGACTCTGAGCCGGCTCGATGCGGAGGCCACTACCTGACCGAAACCGGTCCGATCGTGTGCTGGTAGTTGCGAATACTGCGATGGGCTCGTAGTCGCCACTCGATAGGGATTGTCAAGCGAGACTGGTGAAGTGGATCGACGTGATCTTGGCGTGGTCGGGGGATAGTGGATCGGCTGCATGGCAGGCGGTTCGTCGCGCTGATTGTGGCGCGGGTGTCACGTGGATTGTGACGGCGGCACCCGGCGTATCGAATGCTACTTCGGTGTCTTGGCCGGCCGATGTCGTTCCTCGTGGGTACACGTCGCCGATTCCGGTAAGCATCCGTACGGTTCGTATGC
>NZ_LVCV01000197.1 GCF_001647195.1 Rhodococcus sp. EPR-157
GATACTTTCGGCGGTGCTCGGCTCGACATGACCGTAGTAGCTGCCGTCGGGTAGGGCGACCATTCCGCCGGCGAATCGGTCACCGCCCATATGCGTGGATTCGAATACCGGCGAGCGTGCGTCGGCCAAAGCACGGACGACCGGGCGCCCGAACACTGCGCAACACGGGTCCTTCTTTCCGTGAGTGCAGACCAGATACAGAGGCTGGAATACTCGTTCACCGGACTCTGGCGGGATAGCGGCCACTGCGGCGGTGATATCGAGATCGAGTAGCTGGTTGAGGCGTCGATAGTGGTGGCGCGTGATCCATGGCCCGGAGCGCCCGGAGTGCACCAAATATGTTCGGCGTTGAGAAGTGTCGGACCGTGTCCGGTGCGGATCTCGTATCAGCTGAAGTCGGACACCTAGTTGCGCGCATCGCCTTTGCAGTTCGACGCCGACCTCACCGAGTGGCCCATCCGGTTGGAACGGTGCTACTCCCAGTCGCAACGGAACCGAATGGCGTCGGTTCACTAGCCGAGGAGCTGACAATCTTCGTCGGCTACGCCCTGCTAGGTACCGCGCGCATGCTCGGTTACGAGCGGTTTCGCTCCTGCGCGTCCCGACCTGCAATGGTGTGTTCGTCGATGTGAGCCGGGGCGGGCGGCGCCGCTACTGTATGCCCGAACTATGTGGCAATCGCATCAACGTGCCCACCACAGGCTGCGGAGGCATGCGCTCGGTGACAACTGATTCGGAGATTCTCATCTACGGAGATGACGCGATGCGGCGTCGTAGCAGTAGCGGATACATCACCCAGACACCGAAAAAGGTCGCCACTGCTGCAACGCCCGCGGTGACGGCCGCTTCGGGCCCGACGACGACGTCGGTGATCAAGACAACCACGCAGGTGAGCGTCACACCGAGCAAGATCAACCCCGCCATCGCCGCGCGGTGTGCCGCTGAGACCAAGTCTGCGAGCGCACGTCGCCGAAACAGCATCCGGTGCATCCCCACTGGAGAGGTCAACAAAATCGTGGCGGTCACCGAGGCGAGAACCGCGACCATATAGATCACTTTGTCGTATGCAGGGAGTTCGGCGAACTTGTTTTGGAACGGGAGAATGAGCAGAAATCCGGTCAGCAGCTGAACGCCGGTCTGGACCACCCGAAGCTCCTGCAGCAGACTCATCCAGTTTCGATCGAGCGATTGCTCGGGGCTTTCTCCACGGTGGCGCGAATTGAAGCCTTCGTTGCGGCTTTCCGACTGTTCTTCTGAGCTGCTATCCGACATCGTCATCGACCTGGTCTCGGCACACTGGACGCTCTGATGGTGTTCGGTACATCCATCTCGACTCCTCGCAATCGATGACCGCCCGACTCGGACAACATTGATCACTGGTGAAGCTGCGGCAGATAAGGGTTACCCACACCATGCGCAACGAATCATCGTATTGGCGGCGCTGCGATGGTCGAGGCATGCCAGGCACCAGAGCGTCGAGAAGCAAAGTTCGAGTTGTGCAGTAGTGATCGAGCGAGTCCCTGTCTCGTCCTCGCATCTGACTGCCGAATGTGGCGAGTCATTGCTTCCGCGGATCTGCTCCTTGCAACGAATCGGGCCGCATGCGCAGGCACGTTGCCGACTCGGCGAAGTGCAGGCAGGGTGGAGGGATGAGCGACACAACGAAGGTCACTGTCGAACGCACCATCGAGGCACCGGTCGACGCAGTTTTCGACGTCCTCTCCAACCCGGAGCGACACCAATCACTCGACGGCTCCGGATTCATCCGAGGTGTGGACCACGCCGATCGCATCCAGAAGGTCGGCGAAGTGTTCACGATGAACATGCAGGGCGATCACATGGGCGGCGAGTACCAAACCGACAATCACGTGTCCGGCTACGCCAAGGACAAGTTGTTGGCCTGGAAGACCGCGCCCGCAGGTACCGAGCCTCCCGGGTGGGAGTGGCTGTGGGAGTTGGAGTCTCAGGGTCCGAATGAGACGCTGGTCCGTCACACTTACGACTGGTCGAAGGTAACCGACAAGAAGCTCCTCGAGCAGGTGAAGTTTCCGCTGGTCACGGAGGATCAGCTGACTGCCACTCTGAGCCGGCTCGATGCCGAGGCAACTACCTGACCCGATTATCGTCCGACAGTTACGAATACCTCGATGGCACGTACTCGCCGTCGAGGTATTCGGCTTCTAGCAGCAACGTCCGGGCATGAGAAATGGTGTGCGGCAGCCAGACTGCCTGCACTGGGACGCGCGGGGCGTCGGCGAGGCTCGATACCCGCACCTGCCCGTTCAGGGCCGGGCCTACGGCTGCCGTGACGAGGGCGACTCGGTCCGTTCCTACGACGGCCGTTACCGGAGGTGTTCCCTGGATCGGGTTCACGACCAACGTGGGCTCGAAACCCGCACGTCTACAGGCAGAGACGAGGAAGTCAGTATAGAAGGAGTGCCCGGGTGGTGCCCACACCACCAGTGGCCAGTCGGCGATGTCCGGCAGTGAGATCTCGTTGCATCGGGCGAGGTCGTGGTTGGAATCGACTGCAATATTCAGTGTGTCGTAGTGGAGAACCGCGGTGGCCAGGTCAGGTGGTGTCATGACTCCACGTCTCAGCACGACATCGACGGTCCTGTCCACGAGCGCGTCGTGT
>NZ_LVCV01000198.1 GCF_001647195.1 Rhodococcus sp. EPR-157
GTGGGAGGGGCGGAACGACCGAAGCTGCTCGACGAATCCTCGAGGGTGATGACCGCGCGGATCTGCTCGATGTCGGCAGGAACCTGGGCCAGCGAGATCGCCAGTTGCGCAGGCTGTCCGGCAGGGCCGGGTACCAGACGGACGCCGGGACCCGTCGGCTGATTGAAGAACACGAAGTCCGCGTCGGTCCGTACTTTCCCGTTGGCACCGACCATCAGTGCGGACAGGTCGGCGGGCGCGGTGAGTCGCACCGAGACGACGACGTCGCCTGCAGTGATCGGGCCGTTCTGACCCTTTGCCAAGGGCTGGCCGGCTGGAGCAGACATACAGGAAGTCCTTCGTCTCGGTGTCAAGATGCTGCACACCAATGTACTGGGTCGATTTGTCCGAAACCCGGACCCCGAACCCACTGGTCGATGTGTCAGGCGCGCAGCGTTGCCTTCTCGACGAGTTCTTGTATCTCGGACGCGAGTTCGGCGGCGGACACGGGTACGACACTGATGTTCGCCGAATGTCGAATCATGTACCGGCCGTCGTCGTCGAAATCGACCCACTGCACGCCGGAAGTACCCTCGGTGAGCCTGCTGTCGGGTGCTGGACCCGCGCACACCAGAATTTCACCGGCACTCGACGGTGCCCGCGAAAACAGCCGCTGATAGCGCGCGTCGTCGGTCGTCCGCGGCGTGCTCGACAGGAGCGGTGAACTCGACTCGGTGTCGGTGGGGCGCACAGGTCGGTCGACGTCGATCCTCGGACTGGTCCCGCGGCCGACATCGGGCAGAACCGACAGAACTGCGCTCACGCTTCGGAACGGTTCCATCAGGTGCACCGTGACATCTGCGCCGGAGCGGTCGTGGACACCCGGACGCTGCGTCAGCACGGCGGCGGAGTCGAAACCGATGGCCGCGTGGGCTCGAAGCTTCTCGTGCGCCGATTGTCCCACCCGCACGTGGCCGACCACTTCGACACGGACCCGCGGTTCGATGATCGTGTGCACCGCGACGCGTAAGTCCGCGTCCATGATCGGTGCGACGGAATCCGCCGCCTCCTGGCGCTGCCGATGGTAGTCGGCGGCGGAGTCGGCATGCGGCGTGAACTGCAGGGGAAACGGCAGCCGATCTCGCCCCGCCTGTTCCAGAAGCATCCGAAACGGAAGCCCCTCGAAGGTCCAACGACGATCGTTCACTCGCCGAGCACCGGTGGTGCAACGAGCGGTAGCGAGCCGATCAAGTCGTCCCCGTTGACAGCGTCGATCAAATACCCGGGGGTCGTGTGCACGTCGTCGTCGCCACCCGGCCCGCCGCGGCCCCCGGCCGGTGCCATGCCACCCATCCCGCCCATGCCCGGGGCTCCAATGCGTCCCGCCCCGGCGGCCCCTCCCGGTGCAGCACCGCCGGCACTCGATCCGAGGCCACCGCCCTGAGCGCCTCCCAGCGACGAGCCACCTCCTGCGCCGCCGAGCGACCCGGATCCACCGAACCTGCCCCCGGCCCCACCTGACGGCGACCGTCCTGAAGAACCGCCCTGTCCCGTCGCCATGGAACCGCCGTACGGGGAACCTGACGTCGAACTGCTCGATGTGCCCTGACCCCCGGGTCCCGATGTGCCCTGACCCCCGGGTCCCGATGTGCCCTGACCCCCGGGTCCCGATGTGCCGGTACCGGATTGTTGTCCGGCGCCCGGTGACTCGGACGGTGCCCAGCTCGACGCCTGCGTGGCGGTGTCCTGTGGAGTCGCCGCTGCCTGGGGTTGGGCCTGCGAATCGGTTGTGCCCTGCCCAGATCCCCCCTGCCCGGGTCCCGCCTGACCGTTACCGCCTTGCCCAGAAACTTCCTGCCCAGAACCTCCCGATCCGGATCCGCCGGACCCGAAACCGGAGTAGGGAATGGGGTTGGAATCCATTCGTGGGTCGCCCAGACCCGGGAAGGTATTGGGTGCGTCGGTTCCGTTCAGCGGGTTCACCGCTGGCGGTAGTACTGGAACCTGCACGGCCGCTTCGCGAATGACCGGTGCGTATTGAGTCTTCATCACCGACCTCGCCGCTTCCTCGGCTTCCTCGTGCAAGTGTTGGAAACTTTTCATGTCACCGGGCAGGAACGTCCTCGTACTCCAGGTCAGTGCGTCGAGGATCTTCTCGCCGCCGGCATAGGGGACGGGCGGCGGCAGCATCGCTTTCGTGCTCGTGACGCCGCCGAAGCTTTCCATCACCTTCGTCGCCAGAGTGTCCGCAGACAACATCAGTTCGACGGACGAGTTGGCGTACTTCTGCACGCCCTGGCCTGCTGCATCTGCCGCGACGCCCTGCCAGTTGGTGCCGATCTGACCCGCAATTTGTTGGGCGAACGATGCGGCACTCCGCGCTGCTTCGAATCCGAGCGCGCGCCAGTTGTTCGCGGTCTGGTCGATGGTGCTGGGGTCCAGGCTGCCTGCCTTCGCCCAGATGTCCTCGTGCGACATCACGTCGAACGGATCGTCGGCAACCGGATTCGAGTCGAACTGGGCGGAGTACCCAGCCCTGGTGGCGAAGTCGCGCTTGAGGGCATCTGCGAACTGCTGTACGAACTCGGTGTCGTCCGTGCTGGCGGTCATCGCGATGTGAGCGAGCCTCTCGAGCTCGCTGCTGAGATCGCCGATCCCGATCGGTTCGGGGCTCACGACAGCTCACCCGCCCTGCTGCGTCGCACACGAGAACCACTGCGCATTTTCGACTACCCCCTGTGTTCGAGAAAGACCAGTGCGTACAAAGACCACTTGCCTACTTGGACGCAGCGGCGGCCGCTACGGTTCCACTCGATCGTCGACTTGTTCGCCGAGCCAGGTGAGGATCTCCTCGCCTGCCCTGCCTCCAGACGTCGCCGTCACGGTGAGGCCACGGTGTTGGAAGTTCAGTGCCTCCAGTTCACCGTGCGCGGGGCGAATCGCCCGGTCGGCTGCGATGAGCATGTCGGCATCGAGAGCGCCGTCGCCCGCAGCGAGGGTGAGAGGCCGAGTGCTCAGAATCCCGTCGTCGACGCAGCGCTTCACGACCTCGGCCACCGCTTTGCTCTTGCTCACCATGTCGGGCATCGTGTAG
>NZ_LVCV01000199.1 GCF_001647195.1 Rhodococcus sp. EPR-157
GGATGTGATTGCGGGAGTGTGTCCGACGACGAACGGGGGCGCTTCTCCCAGCGCTGCCCGCCGAGTCGCTGCACCCAACGAGTCGGCGGCAGCGAGGAGCATCGACGCGCCCTGGCGGAGTTCGAGGCCGGCCGCGGTCAAGACGGTAGAGCGACCGCGTCGATCGAGCAGTCGCACCCCCAGGTCCTTCTCGAGCTGACGCATGGCACTACTCATTGCCTGTTGTGAAACGAAGAGCATGGCCGCGGCGGCAGTCAGCGACCCGGTGTCGGCGACGGCAACGAACTGGCGCAGTCGGCGGAGGTCCAACTGGGGGGTCGACAGAGGCGTCATCTCATTCCTTCCACAAGCACTGGTTGTGCAAGCACGCATTCTTTGCGTTTTTCAATTGTGCATCCCGACCCTACCGTTGGTCTCGAGATCGACATCAACGCGACAGGAGATTCGGATGACCAACTCGCTACAGGGCAAATCAGCGGTCGTGGCTGCGGGGGCGAAAAACCTCGGTGGT
>NZ_LVCV01000200.1 GCF_001647195.1 Rhodococcus sp. EPR-157
GATCGAAGCCTCACGGGCAGCGGGTGTCGAGGCCGTGAAGTTCCAAGGCGATCTCACCCGTCCAGCGAACATCGTGAAGCTGTTCGACACAGCTGTCGACGCCTTCGGTGGCGTCGACATTGCCGTCAACACCGTCGGCAAGGTCCTACGCAAGCCGATCGTCGAGACGTCGGAGGACGAGTACGACTCGATGTTCGGCATCAACAGCAAGGCTGCCTACTTCTTCATTCAGGAAGCAGGCAAACGAATCAACGACGACGGCAAAGTGGTCACGATCGTCACGGCCCTCCTTGCGGCGTTGACCGACGGGTACTCGACGTATGCGGGCGGCAAGAGCCCGGTGGAGCACTTCACCCGCGCCGCAGCGAAAGAGTTCGGTGTGCGCGGGATTTCAGTCAACAACATCGCCCCCGGGCCGATGGACACGCCATTCTTCTACGGCCAGGAAACGCCCGAGCGCGTCGAGTTTCACAAGTCGCAGGCGTTGAAGAACCAGTTGACACAGATCGAGGACATCGCACCGATCGTCCGCTTCCTCGCAAGCGAGGGTTGGTGGATCACCGGGCAGACAATCTTCGCCAACGGCGGCTATACAACCCGCTGACCACCAGCGGCGGTAGCTTTGTTGTGCCGGACACGAACACTCACGTGAGCCGCCCAAGGCGGCCGAGGAAGGTTGCCGTTGCCCTTGCTCACACGATCGATCGAACTGTTCGAGTCGGTTGAGAATCTCACTCCTGAACTCGAGGCCACTTACAGGTCCGCCCTTGACCTCCGCGCGCAGTTCGACAGTGGCCAAACGCAACTCGAATATCGAGTGTGACCCGGATAGGCGCTGTTCATTGCCCGGCGTCGAGCAGCGACGTCGGGTGAAACGGCACGCCACTAGGGATTGTCAAGCGAGACTGGTGATGTGGATGGATGTGATCTTGCCGTGGTCCGGGGAGTGCGGTTCGGCTGAATGGCAGGTAGGTCTTCGCGCTGATTGTGGCGCGGGTGTCACGCAGACTGTGACGGCGGCGCCGGGCATCTCGAATACCGCTGCGGTGTCTTGGTGGGCCGATGTCGTTCCTCGGAGGCGCACATCGCCTATTCCGGTGAGCGTTCGCAAGGTTCGTACGCCGTGCTCAGCGACCTGAACCGCAGGAGTGCCGGTGCACCGACCACGGTAATGGTTCAGCGTCAGGTGGCCGGCGCCGTCGTTCGATGATGTGTTCGGCGGTGCTCGGCTCGAGATGACCGTAGTAGCTGCCGTCGGGTAGGGCGACCATTCCGCTGGCGAATCGGTCACCGCCCACATGTGTGGATTCGAATACCTGCGCGCGTGCGTCGGCCAGAGCGCGGACGATCGGGCGCCCGAACACTGCACAATACGGGTCCTTCTTTCCGTGCGAACACACCAGATACAGAGGCTCGAATACCGGTTCACCGGACTCTGGCGGGGAGGAACGCCGCCACGACATCGGTAATCAACACGACAACATCGGTGAGCGCGACGCCGAGCAGCATCAAACCCAGCAGGGCGGCCCGGTGCGCCGATGAGACCAAACACCGGCCTTGACCACGCGGTGCTCTTGGATCAGACTCATCCAGTTTCGATCCAACGATTGCTCTGGGATTTCGCCACGGCTCTGCGAATTGAACCCTTCGTTGGAGCTGCCCGACCCTTCGTCTGTGCTGTTGTTCGGCATCGACATGTCCTGGGCTCGGTGATGGATGACATAGGAGATTGTCCCATCGGTGCCGGGTGTCTCGGCTGAATTCACCGTGACCCCTTGACGCCGCGAAATTAACTATCGGCCCTGCCAGGTTCGGGTGTCGTACCCAACGATCAGTTCTTCGCTTCCGCCAGGGTGCGCGCAACGACGGAGAGTTTGACGTTGTCGTTCTGGGATTGCTCGACAAGGATGTCGAACGCGGAATCTGCTGAGACCCCTCGAGTGGCCATGATGATCCCTTTGGCTTGCTCGATCACCCCGCGAGTTTTCATCGCGGTGCGTAGACCCTCGAGTTCGGCTTCCGCCTCCGCTACCCGGCGGCTGCTCCAGATGGCGCTTTCGGCGGCGGTTACGAGAGCTTCCACCATCTTTTGGTCGACGTCGCCGAATCCGCGTTGACTGCGGCTGTAGAGGTTGAGAGCGCCGTAGTGGTAGTCGTCGAGTCGTAGTGGCGAGGATAGGTAGCTGCCGATGCCTGTGGCCACGCTGCGCGCTACGAAACTAGGCCACCTCCGACGGACGTGGACGTCCGCCCTACGCGCTTTGACTGTCGCTCGGCGCCGCACAGCTTCAATGCAGGGGCCATGTCCGGCACGGTATTGGTGGAGATCGATATCGACCACTCGGGGGTGCGTGAACACTGCTGTTCTCGGATGGCGGACCATCCGGTCGAGCCGCGCCACTCCTGCCATGTCGGCGATTTCTATCTCCTCGACCACCTGCTTGCATAGCCGGTGGAGAACTGTCTCGACAGGAGCGCTGGCGAGCAACAACCGACGAAACTCGCTGAGATCCGACTTCTGTGGGGAGAGCCGGGACTCGTCGTCCGCTGCGGCTGAGCGGGCCTCGCGTGCTGTAGTTGTGCCTACCGGTTCGGTAGGTGCGGCGGCAAGTGGATTTGTCATTCTCGTCACCCAATTCAGTTTGTGGCAAATCCGAGCATGGAATGGTTCACCGACTCACGGGACAGACACGTGAGCGGTCGGCGCCGGGCTCGGCCGAATTGGATGGAATTTTACTTTCGCGAGCCCGCTGTGTCCACCAGTCGACGATGTATGCAGTACACCGCCGCGCACCTTGCCGGTACATGGTCCGATGCGATCGTGACAACCGCGACGCGATGTGACCGTCAGGAAGGTTTGCCTGACGCACGTTTCGGGAAACCATTTCGAAGCTCGGATGCCGTTGCCCGGGCACATGGCCCGAGTCAGGTCTCGCCAGTTTGAACAGTCAGATGGCGAGACCGCAACCCACGGCCAGGCCGAGCTGTGGTGTCGAGGAAGGAAAGGATGTGCCGCCGATGAGCAGCGCTCCCAACGGTCGGTGTGAGTCCGAGGCCGCTCCCCTGACGCGTACACGTGAAATGGCCAGTCACACCGTCCGCTACGTCGATTGCGGCAGTGGCCCTGTTGTAGTGCTGGTTCACGGTTTGATGGGCAGCTTGCACGATTGGAACCCCCAGCTGAAGACTCTGTCTCAGAGCTTTCGCGTCATCGCTTTGGATCTTCCGGGGCATGGCGATTCCGACAAGATTCCGGGTGACTATTCGCTGAGCGCACACGCCGCGACCATCCGTGATCTGCTGCACTCTCTCGACGTGGAGTCCGTCACCATGGTTGGACACTCGTACGGCGGTGGGGTGGCGATGCAGATGCTGTACCTGTTCCCCGAGATGGTAGAGAAAATTTGTCTCGTTGCCAGCGGAGGGCTCGGACAGGAAGTAAACCCTGTCCTCCGGGCCGCGTCGCTCCCCGGCAGTGAAGTCGCCCTACCTGTGGCGGCGTCTGCTCCGGTCAGGCGGGCCGTCGGTGGGGTTCTCGCCCTTCTGACGCGGGCGCGGATACTCAGGCTCGGTGCCGGCGACCAGCGGGCGTGGACCAATTTCGCGTCGATCTCCGATTCGCGTACTCGTCGCGCTTTTCTTTCCACCGCCAGGTCGGTGATCAACTATCGGGGGCAATCGGTCAGTGCCACCCGATTGCTGTCGAGCTTCTCCCATGTGCCGGCATTGCTGGTTTGGGGGGAGCGCGACACCATTATCCCCGCCACGCACGCGCATTCGGTTCGTGATCAACTCCCGGGACGAGGCAGGGTCGAGTTGTTCCCGAAGGCTGGTCACTTTCCGCATCTCGACGAACCTGAACGGTTCGCATCGGTATTCGCCGAGTTCATGGACGAGACGTTCTGCGTGGTGCATGACGAAGCCGAACGGTAGCGCCTTGGGCGCCGATTTTTGCCGCGACGTTGCCGACTCGCAAAGTACATGCAGGGTGGAGTGATGAGCGATTCCACGAAGGTCACCGTAGAACGAACCATCGAGGCGCCCGTAGACGCAGTCTTCGACGTTCTCTCCAATCCGGAGCGACACCAAAAGCTCGACGGGTCCGGGTTCATTCGAGGTGTGGACCACGCCGATCGCATCCAGAAGGTCGGCGAAGTGTTCACGATGAATATGCAGGGCGACCACATGGGTGGCGAGTACCAAACCGACAATCACGTGTCCGGTTACGCCAAGGACAAGTTGTTGGCCTGGAAGACCGCGCCCGCAGGTACCGAGCCTCCCGGGTGGGAGTGGCTGTGGGAGTTGGAGTCTCAGGGTCCCAATGAGACGCTGGTCCGTCACACTTACGACTGGTCGAAGGTAACCGACAAGAAGCTCCTCGAGCACGTGAAGTTTCCGCTGGTGACGGAGGATCAGCTGACTGCCACTCCGAGCCGGCTCGATGCCGAGGCAACTACCTGACCGAGGTCCCCCCGATTATCCTCTGACAGTTACGAATACCTCGATGGTCAGCGAGCAGTCCGGTGACGAATCCACACGTTCGGCTCGACGTACACCGCCGTCCCGTGCACGAGGTCGCACAGCACCGGCGTGAGGGCTCCCGGAACTTCTACCGGCCCGGAGCTGTCGAACGGCAGTCCGGTCCAGCTTCGCCACTCGTCGAGAGTTCCGGGGATGACCATCGAGCGGGGAGCGACGTCGGCGATGCGTCCTCCCGCTCGCACATGGACGCGCAGCCACGGGTCGGCGGGTAGTCCGTCGGCCCGTATTCGGTAGGCGTAGGTGCTCATCGGCTCGTTGATGTCGGTCTTGCCGTTCGGCCGCAAGGGAACAATCAGTTCGTCGAAACCGAGCCTGCGACTGTTGTCTCTGAGTGCGAGAAGCAGTGTCGACGACAGTCCACGCCCTTGCGCTTGTGGTGCCACAGCGATTTCGAGGGCGCTGACGGTGTTCGGTGCTGTGCCGGTGAGCCTCGTGCTGATGCCGCGTCGAATTGCGCCGTCCCAGCCATCGCTCGGTAGCGCGTCTCCGTCGGGGAGATGGAACGGGATCGAGTAGGCCTTCCCGACGACGGTGCCCGTCTCGTCCTGGCATATGAGTACGTAGTCGGCAAACAGTTCGACGACGTCGGGTGTGTAGTACATCCCCGCGATGGGATCTCGCGTCATGAATGTCGGCCACGAGTCCGGCATGCTCCACAAAGCGTCGGCGAGATCGGGTCGATCGGCGAGGACTGAGACGGTGAGGCCCATGGCGCCATGGTGTCAACACTCGGAGGTGCTTGTCGAGCTGTATTCTTTACAGCACAGTGCATTCGGATGGAGCCGACCTGCCAAGCCGCCTTCTTCGACACCAGCCAAAGCCGCACCCGCAAATGGTGCGACATGAACACGTGCGGCAACCGTCAGAAGAAGGCGCGATTCACCGCGAGCAGGCGCAAGAACTCCGCATCAGCGGACTGATCGTCACTCTCGCGCTGAGATCCCGTCGTACATAACCCGTCTGATGGCGGTGCCCATACGCTCCTGCGCGGCCGGGTCGGGTTCCCGCAATGCGGCAAGAACCCCGGAGAGAATCATGCCGTTGATGGCTCGGGCAGTGGATTCGATGTCGAGATCGGTGCGTAGATAGCCGATCTCGACGCCGTGTTCGAGGTAACCGGCGGTCAGTCCTACGGCGACTTCGTGGAAGTCCAACACCCGTTCGCGCATGTCGGCGTCGATTCCGGCGGCTTCGAGGACGAGGAAGCGTGCGATTCTCGGATCCGAGCCGAAGACCGATGTGAGGGCGTCGCCGATTCGTGCCGTCTGGCGACGGTAGTCGGCCAGGCTGCTCGCCGCCTCGGGGGCGTTTTCTGCGGTCAGTGACCCGACCACTCGTTCGATGAGATCGGTGATGACGTGGTCGACGATGTCGCGCTTGTTCTCGTAGTACCGGTAGAAGGTGCCGTGACCGATACCGAGTCGTGCGGCGATGTCGGCGATCCCGGTGGCGTGATAGCCACGCTCCGCGAAGCATTCGAACGCAGCTTCGACGATTTCCCGTCGCAACTCCTGTTTCTTCCGCTCGGCACGAGTCAGAGGCGAACTCACGGTCATGGGGCCCAGCCTATTGCATCGCGCACAAAACTGACATACCGTTCCGAAAGTGACGTCAGATACCGACATGTGTAGGTGGCGGCCGAGATTGCTCACGACATCGAAGACCTGTCCGGCACGCCCACCTCGATATTTAGGAGAAGTTCATGGTCACGGACTATGACGCCATCATCATCGGCGCCGGATTCGGCGGAATGGGCGCCGCAATCGCGCTCAACCGGCTCGGCTACCACAATCTGCTCATCCTCGAACGCGAGTCGGATCTCGGCGGAACCTGGCACGTCAACCGGTACCCGGGACTGGCCGTCGACATCCCGTCGTCCACGTACTCATACTCCTTCGAGCCCAATCCGTACTGGTCGCGGCTCTTCGCGCCGGGCGCGGAGCTCAAGAACTATGCCAGCCACGTCGCCGAGAAATACGGTCTGCGACGCCTCATGCGCTTCGACACCGTCGTCGACGGCGCCACATGGGACGAGGACAACGCCCACTGGACCGTGAGGTGCAGCGGCGGTGAGCAACTGACCGCGAAGTACCTGTTCACCGCCACCGGCTTCCTGTCCCAGCCGAAGGTGCCCGACATCGACGGCATCGATACCTTCGCCGGCAAGATCATCCACACCACCGACTGGGACGACACCTACGACCTGACCGGCAAGCGGGCCGCGATAATCGGCACCGGCGCCACCGCAGTCCAACTCATCCCCGAGGTCGCCGAGAAAGCCGCCGAACTCACCGTCTATCAACGCACGCCGATCTGGGTGAGTCCGAAACCCGACGTCACCATCCCCGCCGTCGTGCAGAATACGTTTGCGGCACTGCCGCTGACGCAACGACTCGTACGGATGATCGGCACATCCATTCTGGAGATGATGATGGTCTCCGGTGTACTGCACTACAAGCAGTTGCCGCTGGTGAACAAGCTGGGCGAACTGTGGTGCCGGGCCCATCTGTCCCGTCAGGTGCGGGACCGCGAGCTTCGCCGAAAGCTGACCCCGGACTACTCCTTCGGATGCAAGCGCCCGACCTTCTCCAACGACTACTACCGCACATTCACGAAACAGCATGTGAGCCTGCAGACCTCGTCGATCGTGAGTGTCGACGCCGACGGAATCCGGACCGCCGACGGCACCCGACGTGACATCGACGTGTTGGTGTTGGCCACCGGATTCAACCTCTGGGACGTCAACTTTCCGGCGATCGAGATCATCGGTCGCGGCGGACGCAACCTCGGCAACTGGTGGCGCGAGAACAGATTTCAGGCCTACGAGGGGATCGCGGTTCCGGAATTCCCCAACCTCATCTCCCTCAACAGTCCGTACTCCTACTCCGGACTGTCGTACTTCACGACCATCGAGTCACAGATGAGGCACATCGACCGACTGTTCACCGCGATGCAGGAACGTAACGCAACGGTTTTCGAGGTCACCCACCACGCCAACGACGACTTCCTGGATCGCATGACGGCGAAGGTCGGTGACTCGGTCTTCGCTCTCGGGCAATGCTCGACGGCCAACAGCTACTACTTCAACCAGCACGGTGAAGCGACACTGCTCCGGCCGAGCTCCACACTCAGCACGTACCGCCAGGCAAGCAGCTTCCCGCTCGACGATTACGACTACGCCTGAGACCTCAGGCGAGGGGAACGTCGGTCGGCACAGTGACGAAGCTCGGTCGCTGGGGATCGAGGACGAGATGTTGTGGGGCCAATTGGGATTCGTTGAGCAGGGGTCGCGGGAGCAGACCCTTGGGGAAGTTACCGGCGAAGATGTCCACCCGAAGCCTGTGTCCTGGTTGGAGTACCGCGTCGGTCTTGCGGACCGATGCCGCGAGCTGCCCTGAGGTGAGAGCGGTGGAAGTGCCGTCGGGTGCCACGTCGTTGAGTGTGGCGGTCCAGTAGCCGTCGGTGGTGTCGAGCATCGTTTCGAGGTGGACGTTGACCGGCCCGGAGATCTGGGTGGCCGCTCCCACCGGTGCGCTCGTGAATGTCTGGGCCGAGTGTTCGGCAATGCGCGAGTCCTTGCCGCAGGCATCCAGAATTGCGGTGATCCCTGCCAATCCTTGTGCGCTGTCCTGTGAGCACAGCGTCGCCAGCCCCGGTGCGACGGTTAGCGTCCCGGCGCTGCGGGTGTCGGTCCGAAGGCTGCCGTCGTGTACCGCATGAGGGCTCGTGCCGCTCGATTCCGGGTCGAGGTACATCCGCTGATAGTTCATTCCGGGCCGCGGGAACGATGGCAGGCTCGCCCAGGGTCCGCCTTGCTGCTTGACCGTGACTGGGCCGTAACTGTCGATTCCGTTGTCGATGCCCTCGAGCCAGTGGTCGAACCATGCGCGCTGCAGGACGTCGAGACGTGGTGGTGCACCCGGTGTTCCGAATTGCGCGGCGGGGCCCAGGTGGTACGTGTCGCCCATGATCAGTTGCTTGTGCCCGGGTGGTAGTGGAATCGCGTTGTACATCCGGGGTTGGCTGTTGGTGAAGATGTCGTGCCAGCCTCCGTACAGCATGGTCGGGACGCCGATGTTCTCTGGATGCGATACGAGATCGGTTCGTATCGAGGAGTTATCGGTGAGCAGCGCCTCCAGTTCCGGGGGCACGGTGTCGATCGACTCGGTGACCAGTGCTGCGATGAGTAGGTCGAAGAAGACCGCCGGGTGCTCGAGTCGGCTCCGTAGCCACTGTTGATCGAAAGTGCCGTTCGCGAGGGACTGTACGTCCGGGACGAGCTTGAGGGCATTGACCGCGGTCAACCACGGCAGAAGGAACCCGATGCCGACACCGCCTCCGGGGGCGATGATGTCGCGTCCCATCGGTCTCCGATAAGCGTGTCCCACCTGATCGGCCGCTGGGGCGAGGTGAGGAGCGGTAAGGCTGCGCCGCTGCAGATACCTTAGACACTGTGTCTCATACAGTCCAGCATTCGGGCCGCTGACTATCGTGTTCGCCATGGCCAACGAACGTGATCAGCCCGGATCCGCGGTAGACGGACGTACCGTGCGATGGGCGGATCACAAGGCGGAGCGCCGCGCGAGAATTCTCGACGCGGCCGTCGCTGTCATCGGCGAGGAGGGGCCCGACGTCGGGGTTGCGACGATTGCGCGACGCGCCGGCGTTCCACGGTCCGTGGTGTATCGAGTGTTCGAAGATCGTTCCGATCTCGATGAGCAAATACGCATTCGGATTCTGGGGATTCTGCTCGACCGCCTGGCCATGGACCCCATGGGAACCATCGGAGAAGCCGTCGCCGACGGAGTGGACAGCTACCTGAGCTGGGTGGTCAAGTTTCCGCAGTTGCACCTGTTTCTGGGCATCGGCTCGGCGAGTCGCCGGACCGCGGGATCACGGACGGTGACCGGTGCGAAAACCGCTGTGGCGGTGAAGGTGGCGGCCGTGCTCGACATGAATCTGCGCGCGCGCAACGCCGATCCGGCATTGGCCGAAACTGTGGCATTCGGGTTGATCGGGCTGATCGATCACAGCGTCAACAGATGGCTCGCCAATCCCGAGCGGACCATCGACGAGCAGCAGCTGGCCGAGTTCTTGAATCTGTCTATCTGGCAAGTACTGGACGGGGTGGCCAAGCACGCGGGGATCGAGATTCGACCGAGCGATCCGGTCATCTACTCGTAGCGCAGCGGCAGGTCAGGAAGCCCGGGTGAGGGGTTCGCTGCGATAGCGCGAAGGCCGGCCGTCGATACGCATTGCCTTCCACACTCGACGCGAGAAGCGATTCATCAGTCCCAGTTCGGTGCACAGCATGCGCACGTCACCGAACATGTCGCGCAGAACCTTGCTCGAGTGCTCGCTGTCCCACCACACCTCGTCGACGACCTCTTTGGGAATTCCGAGGTCGCGCTGCATCTTTCGGGTGGGTTTGAGGATGGCGTCGCACAATACGCGCATGACGATCGGCGTGGCGACGCCCATGATGGCCCGTTGACGCGCGCTCAGCTTGGGTGCTTTGTACTGCAGATATTGGTGCGCGAAACCGATGTGTCGTGCTTCCTCGGCCACGTGGATCTGCATGATGCGGGTGACAAGCGGGTGACGCTCGTGCCCGCTGCGCAGCATGGTCTTCTGAACATGGTCGATCGGTTCCTCGCCGGCCAGAACTCCCACGAAGAATCCGAAGGGAAGCGGGGCAGCGGCCAAGGGCATGAGCGGTGCGAGCTTTCGGAACCAGCGCGGTCCGCCGGCAACGTCGATTCCGATGCGGTTGACCAACTCCTGGAACATCTGAGTGTGGTGGCACTCCTCGGTCGCTTCGTGGGTGGAGTAGCGAAACTCCGGTGAGTTGTTCGGCAGCGACAGCGCGTAGTGCATGAGGCCGCTGATGAGGATCTGCTCGAACTGCAGACCGACTTTCATGGTGTTGGCCTGCATGTACATGCCGATCTCGATCTGCCGTTGCACTGGCAGCGATCGGTACCACGTGGTGGAGCCGAGTGGGTCGAACGAAGGCAGGACCCAACGTGGATCATCGGGAATCACCGCGTAGTCGGGGTCATCCCACGGGATGTCGACGAAGGCATCGAAATGTTGGTGCACCGAGGCGGTGGAGAGTGTCTGCAGGGTTTGCTCGTACGCGATTCGCGTTGTGCTCGCAGTCATGGTGACGAGGTCCTTCCGAGCGAGACGATCGCCCAAACATCTACATTGGACAAGCTGTCCCACTCACATTAGTGCAACGCGGTGTTACAGACAACAATGGACGCGAGATTTCCGGGCGCACTAGCTCCTCCGATACCCCGTGTCCGGATTGTGTCGGTATCGTGGATTCATGGGCAGCAGCACCATCGACGACGGCTCCCACCAGGGTGGTGGCCGACGACGGTGGCGCGCGAGCGACGGCACGACGGCCATCGGCGTGGTGTTGGGAATTCTGCTGCTCGTGGGCGTGCTGGCGCGATTCTGGGTGATGATCCTCGCGGTCGTGATCATCGCCATCGCGGTGTGGTTGATACACGACAGCAGGGTGCAGCGGCAGGTCCGCCGCGATCTGGAAGAGCGGAGAATCGCAGACCTACGGTCGCGAGCAGACGCCGAGCATCAAGCCTTCCTTCGAGGCGAACGCCGTGGGCTGTACGGGCAATACGAGCCGCCGGAATTGTGAGCCGGTCACCAGTAATCGAACGAACAAATGCAGACGCCGACGCCCATTGCCATGATTCAGTAGGTGAGTAACCATGGATGTGAAGCGATTGCCGGTCACGCTCGACAGTGAGGACCAAGCCGAGGTGGCAGTGTTTTCCGACCCGAATCGCCTCGAATCAGCCATCCTGCGTGAGTGGGCGCAGCAGAATCACATCACCGTCCGTGACAATTCCGAGTCAGGGATCGTGCGTGCGTTGCTGCGTGCAGGTGCGGAATCACTTCGCGAGAAGGCGCTGGAAACCGGCTATGCCGCGCTTGCCAAGGACCAGGAGGACGGGCTTGGCGAGCAGCGCACGCGCGGTCCAGTCCAGCCAGAACGGCCAGTCACAGTCGCTGGGGCTCGGCGGAGTGTGCCGCTGAGTTGCGTTGTGGCGGTTGGTGTTCTCCGCGTTGGTAGGTTTCTTCAGCAGATCGGCAAGTGGCACGGTCAAGTTGACGTTGACTCCGCTCGATCCGGTGCCTGTCCGGGCGTGCAAGTAGCGATCAAGGAGTTCGCTGAGTCTGTCGGCGTTGCGTCTGTCTGGTGTGCGTGTGCGTGAGCGGGCTGGGTGTCGCAGAGACGGAAGTCGAGAGCAAGGAGCTCCCCATGACGACGCCCGCCGGATGGCATCCAGACCCGGAAGGCTCCGGGCAACTTTGGTGGTGGGACGGGCAACAGTGGACCTCGGAAGTGGGCAAGGCCTGATCGACCAGCTGATGTACGAGGGCTTCACCTATGAGCAAGCGCAGTACGGAGTCGATCAGGCGGGAATTCGACGTTTGGTCATGTGCCAGAGGACGTACGTCGGCGTCTCAGTGGTCATGCGGTTGGACCCGCTCCCAGGAACGAGAGTGAACTACACATGGCAGTTACGAGAGAGCAGTTCGACGTCCGATGGATGGAGGTCGAAGATGCCGCGTTGGCAGTGGGATCGAAGACCATGTTCGACGGGAGTGCGGACGAATAGATGTGGACTGAACCTGATCCGTCGAGAGTCGAGATCGGCCGGTTCTACCCTCACGCCACCGATGTGGTGTGGCGAGCGATCACCGACCCGACTCTGCTCGAACGGTGGCTGATGCCATCGACTGGGTTCGTGGGTGCGGTCGAAGGAACACACTTTCGCTTACACCGAGTTCGTCTGCAGCGCGTGCTGCAGCTGGCTGAACTCCGCCCAGCTCGATCAGTGGTTGCGAAGTGCGTCTATCAGTTCGTCTTTCTTAAGCTTCGAATAGCCGTCGATTCCGAGCTCTTTGGCGCGGTCGGTGAGCTCGTCGACGGTCCAGTCCTCGTACGACGGTGAATTCCCGCCCTTCTTCCCCACATTTCCTCGACCCTCGTTGGCCGCTGCGTTGGATATTCGTGCCGCCTTCTCCTTCGAGTTGCCCTCGTCGCGCAGTTTCTCGTAGAGGCCTTGGTCTTTCAGCTGCGGTTGATTGTCGGACTTGTTCGTCGGCATCCTCGTTCCTTTCGCTTGTAATCTTCCCCCGCGTTTTCGTTGGGGCTTCCCTACAGCGCTACCCGCTCGGGAATGGAGCGTACGTTCGGAAAGTGTTGTCGGTCTGCGCTACTCTCGGCAACCGTGGACACGGCGTAGGTGCCCCGACTGGCGATGCCTACCGGCGAAATTGCGGACTCAGGTGCTACATCGAGGCCGAGAATCGATGCCCACCACGCTCGCTGCTGGGGTGTCTCTGTCCAGATCACTACCGAGTCGGTATCTGCGTCCTGATGCATGCGTGCCCTCCGCCCTCTTTGCTGTCGTCGTTCACCACGCACATGTATTCCCTTCACGACCATCGGTCAAACCCGATCCGACCGCGTACTGCAGGGTGGTTGACCAGACGATCCTGGACCCGGAGCTTCGACGCAGAACGTTGTTGAACTCGGTCAGTGTGCGCCGGGATCGGTCAGGTCGCGGCCTTCCTTGGCGTTGACTCGTTTGCGTTCGAGCAGCACAATCGTCAGACCGGCCGCGAACAGTACGACGGTTGCGATGGAGCCGATCCAGACCCATCCGCCGAAGCCGTAACCAGCAGCGGTCAGGGTCAGTCCGAGGGCCGCGAGGGCAACGCCGATGCACAGGTATCCGGGCCAGTTGCGGACATCTTCGAGTGCTTCACCGGCATGCTCGCGAACGGAGTTGGCGCTGTCGGCGGTGTAGTCGTCACTGCGTACGTTGTCGTCGGTCATCAGTTCCCTCCAGGGTCGTGTCGGCTGTTGGGTGGGTTATTTTCGGCGTCGTCTCTGCGGTGGCGTTGTACGCCGATCAGGTGCCGTCGTCTACCGCACTGCGCCACCACCGATCGTCGGGGCCTACGGGTGTGGTGCGTTTGTGCCGGGTCTTGTCGAACCACTGCTCGATCGTGTGCGCGACGTCGTCGTCGACGGGATCGCCCTGCAGGTAGGCATCGATCTGCCCGTAGGTGACCCCGAGAGCTTGCTCGTCGGGCAGAGCGGGCCGGTCGTCCTCGAGATCGGCGCTCGGTACTTTCGTCCACGTCGATTCGGGGGCATCGAGATGCCGGAGAAGCTGTGCACCCTGACTTTTGGTGAGCCCGAACAGCGGGGTGAGGTCCGCTCCGCCGTCGCCGTACTTGGTGAAAAAGCCTGTTACCGCTTCGGCGGCGTGATCGGTACCGACCACGAGCAGGTCCTCTTGGCCGGCGATGGCGTACTGAGCGATCATCCGTTCGCGGGCTTTGATGTTGCCGCGGACGAAGTCGTCGAGCTGCTCCACATCGAGGGCTGCCGCCGCCGAGCGTGCTGATGCGTCGACCGCATCCTTGATGTCGACGGTGACCGTCCGATCCGGGGCGATGAAGTCCAGCGCGATGTCGGCGTCGGCTTCATCTGCCTGTGTCCCGTAGGGCAAGCGTACGGCGACGAATGTGGCGCGTCCGCCGAGTTCGATCACCTCGCGCGCGGCAAGTTGTGCGAGTTTTCCGGCCAGGGTGCTGTCCTGTCCGCCGCTGATGCCGAGAACGAAACCGGCCGCTCCGCTGACGCGCAGGTAGTCGGCGAGAAACGTGACGCGGCTGCCGATCTCGGCGGAGGGACCGATCGAGGGCCTCACACCCAGTTCGTGCTGGATCGTGGTTCTCACGGTGAAGTCCATGCTGTTCTTCCTTTCTTCCTTGCCGAATACGGTCACTTCGGTTGGGACCTCAGGCGTGAGCGCGTACGCGGGCGTGACGGAGGAGGCTGTCGAGGGCGAACGAGAGTGTTTGCGCCAGTACCTCTTCGGGGTCGCCGTCGAACTCTTTGCACTCGGACCTGACGTTTCCGCGGTCGTAGACCGCCGCCCACACGGTGCCCGGCGGCTGGTCCTCCTGACTCTGCGGTCCGGCTTCGCCGGTGACCGCGATTGTCAGGTTCGCTCCCAGCAGCGTGGCGGTCGATCGTGCCATCGCTGCTGCGGCTTGTTCGCTGACCACCGGGCCGTCGGGGACTTCGAGCAGGGTGTGTTTGACCTTTTCGTGATAAGCGACGATTCCGCCCCGGTACCAGTCCCCCGACGACGATGCTTTACCGAGCATCGCTGCGAGGTTGCCGGTGGTCAGCGACTCGGCGGTGCCGATGGCGATGTCGTAGGTGACGGCGAGTTCGGCGATCTTCTCGCATATCTGCGACAGCTGGGGTTCGGTGGCGATGCGTTGCTCGGGGGCGGTGCTCATGGCGTGCTCCGGAGTGTCGGGATGTGCCGCGGGCAGCGGCGGCGCATCGGCGGCGGTGTCGCCGGAAGGCTTCAGCGACCGAAGGTACGGCGGCAAGATTGCAGGGTGCGAGATGTCATCTCTCGGGCCTCGGTTGCTCGTCGCCGGTGCACGGGCGAGTACGCCCGAGCTCTTTCAGAGGCTTCCACGCATCGGCGCGGACGAAACACACAACGAAGAATTCTTCCGCGGCGAGCGCAGGGTTTGCATATGGATTCGGAGCTGACCCCCGTACCAGTCAAAGTCAGGGTCTGCGACGTTCCCGCCGCGATTCAGCCCTCGACGCCAGTGGCGGTGTGTGAGCTACCGACCGGCTTCGATTCTGGCGAACCACGTTGACGTAGGTATATGGAAAGCACCACCATCGTGGCCACGGCCAGAAATTCGGATTGCCAGTTCTGCAGGGTGCGGTTCCAGAAGTCCGCTGAGCTCGTGTACCCCCGCCAGGACAGGGGCACTTCGAGGTTCTGCAGCTGGCTCTCGTTGTATTCGCTGGTCCCGCTGATCGATTGCGCAAGCCAGGACAAGACGAAGATGGTGCCCATCACCAGTCCGAGGGAGCGCGAATACAGCCTCAGGCGCCACCCACCGGCTCTGGCCCACCGCGGCGATTCGGCATCGGCGTGTACGCCGACACGTTGGTCTTGATCCGACTCGGTGCCGCGACGGCCCAGATTCTTCGACTCCGGCGAGCCCTTCTGCAGCAGCCAGACAGTGGCATAGACGTAGAGGAAGAACTGCAGATACTCCGATTGCCAGTTCTCGGTGACATCGACGGCGAATGCCGACGAGGTCACGTACTGCAGCGTCGAGATCTCGTCGAGTCCGCTGCTGATCTGCTCGTTGTTGTACAGGGCAACCCCGGTGAGGGCCTGCCCGATCAACGCGGCCACGAAAATGAGTCCGAAGAACAAGGCCAGTGCGTTGTCGGCGACTCCGCGCTTGAGTGCCCCGCTCATCGGTGCAGCAATCCGATGGCAGTGAAATATGCTAGCCCCAGCGCAATGACCGCAAGGCACACCCAGAACACTATTTTCATCGCTGCATCACCTTTTCGTCGCCGCATCATGGCCCTTCGATCACGCAGTCGTACGGTCCGCCTGGTTCCGGTCGGCAGCCGGCAGCGGTGACCTTCCACTCCCCGTCGGCGATGGTGAGAAAAACCGTGTCGGTATCCATCCGGACTTGTGCTGCGCGGCCGTAGGCACGCACGTCGATCACCGAGCCGGCAGCGGGTAGGTCCTCGCCGACAATGCCGTCCATGCAGGGGGCTTTCGTGGTCTTTTCCAACTGTTCGACGGTGGCAGGGGCCAACACTGCACATCCGGCGGCTCCGTCCCCAGCGGAGAGCGCGGTATGAAAGTTCTGCGCGATCCGCGCGGCGGCAGCGGTATCCGGCCCCAGCGACGCGCACCCAGAGAGGGCGAGTACCGCCGCCGTCACTACTAGAGCACGGAGTCTGCGCATGGCAGTGACACTAGATCCAAACCGGGGTGCGCAACGGCCAGACGAACCGATCACGATCGCATTGGGCACCGCGGCCCGCTACCGCGAGATCGAACCGCCTACTCATCACCACCGTGACCAGGCCACTTCTAATGTGTGGCATTGTGGTCGGCACGGTAGGCGTCCCCGGACGGTCGAACTGTCGCCGCCGGTGCATCACAGAATTGGACGGGTTCACAGTCCGCGTCGGCGTAGTTCGTTCGTTACTGCCACGTGGCGGGCCTCGATCGCGCCGACATCGTTATCGGCGGCGAGCCGGTCATGGTCAACCATCGAGCGGCGGCGCTCAGCCGCTTCTCACAGGCTATCGATGATGCGTTGGGCAATCTCGCGTAGGGGTGTGTTGGTGTCCTGAGACAGCTTGGACATGAGAGAGAACGCGCGCACGGCATCGACTGTGTAGCGCTCCATCACGATGCCCTTGGCTTGAGCGATGATGTCTCGGCTGGTGAGTGCAGACTCGAACTGGATCTGGCGGTTGGCGGCGACGAGCGCGGCGGCGGCGTGGGTGGCGAGCATCGCCGCCACGGCCTGATCTGAGAGACCGAACGGACCGACGGTGCGGCCGAACAAGTTCAGCGCACCGCTGCCGCCGATGACTTTGCGTTTGTTCTTGCTGGGATAGGTGTACAGGTGGAACGACATCATGCTGCGCACACCGGTTTGCAACGCGGCCGCGGCGAACACGGGCCAGCGTTCCTCGCGGCTGAGGTCGGCGCTGTGAACGAGCGGCTCATTGGTGGCGGCCTCCAGGCACGGCCCTTCCAGCGACTCCATCTGGAGGGTGTCGAGATGCACGGCGAGCGACGCGGTCGGTGCCAGTGATCGGTGCCCTTGCTCGTCGATGAGCAAGATGTCGGCGAAATCGACGCCGTCGATCAATCGCACGGCTTGATCGGTCACGGCATCGAGGATGGGTTCGAGTTCGGTTTCGGTGGCGAAGCTGTCCGCCAACTCGGCCATCGCCGACCTGATGTCCTCGAGATCCGGAGACTTGTTCGTCGTCACTGTCTTTCCTTCCGGGGTCAGACCTGGCTGGCGTGGCAACCTGAACATATTGGCGTGGCACCCGAACATAACGGAGCGGAAGTGCGGCCGTGAGGGAGTCTGTCAGTATCGACCCGCTTCCGTCGCGAGAAGGGCGTACTCGCGATCGAGCCGAGTAGCCCGATTCGGGCGAGGTACGACAACGCGGCCTGTCAAAATTTGGAGTGCATGGGCGGCGGGGAGCGACCCGGCCTTCTCGCGGTAGGGCAGAGCAGCGAGTTCTGTGCGATTCCGGCTCGTGAAGTCTCGGCGGCCCACGACGGACACCATGCCGACTCCGGCATCGGGGCCACGCTCGCGAAATGATCGTCTACCGAACGCAATCCGGGGTGGGGATTGGTCCTGGAGATCAACGAGATGGGGTAGACGATCTGTGGTTCGACGACCGGAATTCGACGGAGGTGGCGAGCGGCTGTTTTCGGGCAGACGAGAAGCTCAGTGGTGGAGTCGAATGCGTGAAACTCGAGTGCTTCCTTTGCAAACCCGAACGGGACGCAGGTCCGCGAGGAACCTGTGTCGCGCTCATCTCTTGACGATGGCCTTAGGAGACGGCGGTGAGCCAGCTTGCGAGAGCGGTCACGATCTCGCTCGGGCGATCTTCGGGGAGGAAGTGAGTTCCGGCTCCGACGGCTGCGAACGTCATGCTCTGGCCATGAGCGGAGCACCATGCGATCTCGGCGGGGCCAATGAGGGCGCCTGGCGTGCCGTGTATCAGGAGCGTGGGCAAAGCGGGGTCGCGGAAGACATCGAGGTTCTCGCGGATCACGTGGGCGACGTCAGACGGGTTACCCGCGATGGGGATCTCGCGCACCCACTGCAGAATGGGCGCACGAGACGCGGGATCTTGGAAGGGTGCCCGATAGCGATCGTGATCCTCTCGGCTCAGGCTGCGAACGATGCCAGAGGGGAGAACGACTTCGACGAAAATGTTCTCCTCCAGGACCGTCTGCTCTCCTGAACCCTCGGCTCTAAGTCTCGAGAACATCTCCTGATCTGGTCGGGGGAGATCCGACCAACTGTCGATCGGGTGGATGTGTGCCTCGAGGATCGAGACCCCGCGCACCTGATCGGGTCGTGACCGAGCGAGGGCAAGCGCCAGGACGCCTCCCCAGTCGTGACCGACGAGCGTGAGCTCGTTGACCGCAAGCGCGTCGAGAAAAGTTTCGAGGTGGGCGAGGTGATCGACCAAACGATAGCCTCGATTGGACGCGCCTGAAGCTCCCATTCCGATCAGATCGACCGCGATCGTTCGGTAGCCGTGTGCTGCGACGGCGGGCGCGATGTTGCGCCAAAGGTAGGACGAGGTGGGATTGCCGTGCAGAAAGAGTACGAGTGGACCGGAGCCCGCATCCGTGAAGCTCATCGTGCTGCCGAGCACGGGCAGAGTTCGTGGCTTCACCAGGGTGTTCCTTCGGCCTGAACCGGCGGGGCCTCTGCGGACTGTCGCGGGCCGCTAGTGGGTCTGGAGGGCTTTGCGGGCTTTGCGCTCGACGAACAACGGGACGAAGTCGCGGATGGAGTTGCCGTCGAAGCGGGCGTGCTCTGCGGCGATGGTCTCGTCGATGACTGACCGCGGCACGTCGGGAAACAGGGTTTCGAGGCGATCACGGACGGCGTCGATGTGCTCGTGTTCGGTGGTGGTCGTCATGAGTTCAACCATGCGCTCTGCTCGGGGTGCGGTCAACAGGGGGTCCTGCGCTGTCTCGGGGTCGTGCCGTCGGTGCCTACCCCGCGACATCGGGAAACCGCGTGTGGATGGCGTCGAGTTGGCGGTGAAGCTGGTACAACATCTTTCGCTGCGAACGGGCTTCTTCGTTGTGCCAGAGCCGGGCGGTGCCTTGGCCGACTTGCCTGGCTTTGTGGGCGAGTAGTTCGGCTTCGTCGACGAGCGCTGAGACGGCGTCGATTTCAGCGGTCAACATCGCAGCGAAGACCTGCGCCTGCGCACGATCGGAGCTGTCGGGCGCTCTTCGTGATGCGGTTGGTGGCGTTGGCTTTGTGCTGGGTGCGTTCATCTTCCGGTCATCGGAACGTGAAGAGTGGTCTGTCTCAGGTGAATACGTGATGAACTGCGCTGACGCCGTGACTGTGCCCACTGCGCGCGTGGTGGTCATTGCCCGACCTGTGGGTGGCCGACGGATGCTGCGCTGTGTTCGAGGCGGCCACGGCACAGCCGCAGCAACGCTTCCACGGTCCGCGCGTCGAGGTCGACGGTCTGCCCCGGGTCGGCAAGTAGGTGCCTCAGCCTGCGGAAATACGTCTCCGACGGGATCCCGAACGCGACCATGATGTCTTCGGCGTCGCCGCCGCCGTAGGGCATCCACTGCACGGCGAACGCGAGCATCCGATCGCGCTCGTGCGGGGTGTGGGGTGTCGACGGCATGACTGCAGTATCACCCGGCCAGTCGACCTTCGCAGACGCTGCAAGCATCCATAGAGCGACGACAAGGTGAACACTGAAAAAACGCCATGTACAACCCAATATTGGCCTGACAAGCCCGGTGGGCACCGAGCCGCCGGACCGAACCCCACTCCCCGGCGTGAATCCTCGGAGCGTGGGACCGAATCGTGATGGTTTCGATCTCTATGTACTCGGGGCATCCATACCGATGACGACATCGACGATTTCCTCGACACCACATCGAGATGCGGCTGCGGCACCGGTGGCCGCCTACGTGCGTGAGCAGATCAGTGCCATTCGAGACGGCGATGCCGCGCTGCGCCGCGGCGAGGATCCGATCCATCCCACGCGCGTCGCCATCCGCAGACTTCGCAGCACGCTTCGCGTCTTCGCCGACACCTTCGACCCGGCCGTCGCTACCCATCTGGACGAGGAACTGTCCTGGTACGCCGGGATCCTCGGCCACGTTCGCGACCACGAAGTGCAGCGCGCTCGCTTCGCGCAAGCCGTGGCCGATCTCCCCGACGAGTGGGTGCTCGGTCCCGTGGCCGCCGACATCGAGACCACCCTCGCTGCCGAACAGCGCACCTACCGAGCTGATGTCGATACCGTTCTCACCGGCGATCGGTACGCCGCGCTGATAGGCGCACTCGACGCCCTCGACTCCTCGGTGCGTTCCGTGCCGCGCAGGAACGTGACGTCACTGGCGAACAAGGCCGGCAAGAAGGCCCGTACCCGGCTGAAGGCTGCGATCGCGGGCGAGGCCGGCGATGACGAAGCCCTGCACCGAGCCCGTAAGGCGTTCAAGCGTGCCCGGTACGCCGCAGAGCTGGCGACACCGCTGGTCGGCAAGAAGCACGCCAAGAAGAAGATCCGGCGCTACAAACACGTGCAGGAAGTGCTCGGCGAACACCAGGACAGCTTGGTCGCGGCAGAGTTTCTTCGCCGCCTCGGAGCTGCGGCGGGAACCCGGCCTGCAGAGAACGGTTTCACGTACGGGCTGCTGTTCGCACACGAGCAGCAGGCAGCTGCAGCCGCGCAACGGCGCGCTCGCACCCTGAAGCTCTGACCGGTACGGACGGTCGACGTCGCTGCACTGCCCGACAATGCTCTGTAAGTCGCCCAGAGCATTGTCGGACTGTGTTCAGGCGTAGACCGCCGTTTCGGTCATCCAGTTGTCGATTGCGGTCATGGTCAGATCGAGGAACGGCCGGTCGAACAGTGCATGATCGGCTCCTGGGATCTCGATATGGTCCGCGTCGGAGTACCGCCGTGCGGTAGCGCGGGGGATTCTCGGGTTGACGGCCCTGTCCTGTTCGGCTCCGATCACGAGTACAGGGGCGGTGACTGCGGCGAAGTCGACGGTTGCCGCGTGGTGCCGGTCCAGATACGGGAAACTCATCTCGCAATACGCTCGGCCCGATTCGGCGACTGCGTCGTCGAAGAGTTCGCGGACGTGCTCGGGCGGCTGATGCTGTGCGATGACCTTGAAGCGGGTCATGGTGGGCATCAGTGGTCGACGCCATGGCGCACTGGGGTGGAGGAAATGGGTCCCGAACAGGCGAATCATGCTCGGGTACACGGCGAAGATGCCTGCTGCAGGTGCCGGCGCTACGGCGACGACACCTGCGGTCGGGGTTCGCGCTGCGACCAACTGCACCAGCAGTCCGCCCATCGAGAGCCCTGCCACCAGGGGCGGGGAATCCAGGGATCGGCACAGCTCGACCAGGTCGTCGGTGTAGTCCCGCAGACTGAGGCCCGCGATCAGTGGCGCACCTTCTTCGCGGGGTAGTTCGTGGTGACGCAGGGTCGGAGTGTGGACGGTGAACCCGCGGTCGGTGAAGGCCTGCGAGGCTGAGCCCCACCATGTGGGGGTACCCCGGCCCCAGGTGCCGTGAACAAGGACGACGTGGCGATTGGACATGCGCGTGAATCTACACGGATCGTTCGATTTGGCAATCGGTCGATCCGGTTATATCCATCGTTAGAGTGACCGTATGGATCGAGGAGGCGACGAGCCCAACGCTTCGGTCGACGGCCGCGCCGCCCGCTGGGCACACCGTCGACCGGAATTGGTGGCCGCCGCCACCCACTACGTCCTCGACCATGGCGTCTCGGATCTCACGCTGCGGCCTCTGGCCTCAGCGATGGGGGTGACCATCGCGACGGTGGTACGTCAGTTCAGGTCGAAGGAAGCGCTCGTCGAGGAGATCACCCGCGCCATCAACGAGGACCTGCTCGCCACCCTCCGCGAAGACCCCGAGCTCGTAGGTCTAACTCCATTGGAGACGCTCCGCACCCTGTGGCGGCGATGGTTGGACCCTGCGCAGAGTCGGCAGTTCCGAATGATGTTCGAGCTGTTCGGCTTGGCCTCGCATCACCCCGAGCAGTATCGGTGGTTCACCGACTCGATCGTCACCGACTGGCTGCCGCAGATCGAGGCCCCTTTGATCGGCGACGGAGTCGATCCCTCTGTTGCACGCCACGCAGCCACCCTGGTGTTGGCGGTTCTCAGAGGACTGCACCTCGACCTCGTAGCGACGGGCGACGTCGACCGCGTCGATGCCGCGTTCGAGCTGGCCGTGGCAACGCTCGCCCCCGCGTTCACACCAACGCGGTGACCGACTTTCACTACTGGCCAGAACTGCGTCCGATGCCTCAACTACCGGTCGATGCAGGTCTCTGGAACGCCTGTCGCGAGGCGGCCCGATCTCGAACCGAGTTGTGGGACTTCACCGTCCGTCCCCAGTGACGTAGAACGCGGTGGTGGCCTCGACCGCCGCCGCGACGTGGCCCGGTTCACCGCCGCCGGCCAGATGGGCCTCGCCACACCCGAGCGAGACTATGGGATCTTCGCGGCGACGCGGTTCGCGAGGAGGGCGTACTCGCGATCCAGCCGAGTCGCCCCAGTTGGGCGGGGGATGACAACGCGGCCCGTCACCTTTTCATCCGATGAGAATTGGCCGCGGGTCAGATCGATATCCGTTCCGTCTGGCAATCGGTTCCACCAGTGGTAGTCACTTGCACGCCACCGACGTGTACCTCGCCGCGAACGAGTTCGCCGCCGAAGTAGTCGTGGACAACGATTGCGGTCGTGGCGCACTGTCCGCGCGACGGGTTCGCCTCTGTCCAGGAGCTGACGTTTTCGGGTGCGCAGGTGTCCGGGCCCCAAGACTCGTGAAGCGCCGCAGTCAACTGTGTGAGGGAGACGCGACGCATCGCCGCAGACTACATGCGTACTCCGTCACGATCTTCGGCAATCGAACGCTGCTAGTCACTTCCGAACGTGGGCCAGTCCAGCCCACGAACAGAGTCAGGCAGCGAGCGACTCGGACCAGTTCTCGGAACCCCGGAGGATCGCGCGCCACCGCTGACGGTTCGCAACGAGTGCCTCGGACTCGTCGGTGGCACTTGCAGTTCTTGCCAAAATTTGGAGTGCATGGGCGGCGGGGATCAACCCGACCTTATCGCGGTACGAGAGAGCGTCGAGCTCTGTGCGAGCACGCTCCGGTGAGTACCCGCAGAGCCGAACGAGGGTACGGACCTCGTCATCGATCTGGTTGTACTGAGCATCGGACATGGTGTCACCTCTTTCGGTCGGGAAAGACTATTTTCTGACGCGGGGCGATGGATGTCCACTGTTTTGATCGCGATGATTCTTACCCGACAAACGTGTCGTTCGCATGAACTACATCGAAAAAGAAGAACGACGCTTGGTTCATCAGGTGTTTGTGTTCCGTTGGCCCGGCAGCGATCTCGCGGCAAGTGTCGAGGTTTGTGAGTTCGAACAGGACGCCGCAGGAAGCAGAGTAGGGCGCGCGGTCGGTTGGTCCTTCCGACTATCATGTGCATGCGAGGGCAGGCCGTCGACGCCGACGCACCGAACCTTACTTCTGCACAACCACTCGGATTCTCTAGTTCGGGTTCACACGGGGGATGACAAGCAATATGCGGATCACAGTGTTCGGGACCGGCTATCTCGGAGCGACTCATGCGGCCTGCATGGCCGAGTTGGGCCACGAGGTGCTGGGCGTCGACGTCGACCCGGCCAAGATTGCCAAGCTCGAAGCAGGTGAGGTCCCGTTCTACGAGCCTGGGCTCGAAGAGGTCCTTCAGCGCAACATCGCGGCGGGACGACTCCGGTTCACTGCTTCGTATGAAGAGGCTGTTGAGTTCGCAGACGTCCACTTCCTCGGCGTGGGTACACCGCAGAAGAAGGGCGAATTCGCGGCCGACATGATCTACGTCGACTCCGTTATTGAGACCCTTGCCCCATTGCTTACCAAGCCGGCCGTCGTCTTCGGCAAGTCAACAGTCCCCGTCGGTACCGCCGCCCGTTTGGGTGCGCTTGCTCGCGAGCTCGCGCCCGCAGGTGACGACGTCGAGATCGCATGGAACCCGGAATTCCTGCGCGAGGGGTTTGCCGTCCAGGACACCCTGCATCCCGACAGACTGGTTCTGGGGGTGGATCGCGACAGGCCAGGTCGCGCGGAAGCGCTCGCCCGCGAGGTCTACGCGCAGCTCCTCGACGAGAACATCCCGTTCCTAGTGACCGATCTGGCGACAGCTGAGCTGGTCAAGGCTTCCGCCAACGCGTTCCTGGCCACCAAGATCTCGTTCATCAACGCGATCGCTGAGGTCTGTGAAGCCTCCGGCGCGGACGTGAAGATCCTGGCCGATGCGATCGGTCACGACGACCGTATCGGTCGAAAGTTCTTGAACGCAGGTATCGGGTTCGGTGGTGGTTGCCTCCCCAAGGACATCCGTGCGTTCATGGCCCGTGCGGGCGAGCTAGGCGCTGACCAGGCATTGACGTTCCTTCGTGAGGTCGACAACATCAATATGCGTCGGCGTACCCGCATGGTGGAGCTGGCCAGGGAAGCGTGCGGGTCCCTCCTCGGTGCTCGTGTCGGCGTCCTGGGTGCTGCGTTCAAGCCCGACTCTGACGACGTCCGAGACTCGCCTGCCCTCAACGTCGCTGGTCAGATCCAGCTTCAGGGCGCCGCTGTGAATGTCTACGACCCCAAAGCGATGGACAACTCGCGGGCGCTCTTCCCGACGCTTGGCTACAGTGCCTCGGCGCTCGATGCGTGCGAGGGCGCCGACGTCGTCTTGGTGCTCACCGAGTGGAAAGAGTTCAAGGCGCTGAAGCCTGCCGATTTCGATGGGGTGGTTCGGGCGAAAACCTTGATCGACGGCCGTAACTGTCTCGACCCGGAGGAATGGCGGGCAGCTGGCTGGACCTACCGCGGGCTTGGGCGACCGTAGCCATCCCTGGAGACTGACTTCGTCTACCTCTCGGGACGAAAAATTGGGGTCATTCGATTGACCTACAGATTCCTTGCAGCACGTTTGTGTAGTCATACCGAACCGGGCACAATCACCGGTTGCTACCGGTGAATCATCCACGGGATTGCTTCGTCTGAATTCCTCCTTCTGATAAGAGAACCAATCGTGCATTAATGTTTCGCCTGTGTTACTTCGCCGGTGGAGTGGAAACTGTTGTGATTTGAACTCAGAGATCGTCTGTAGCGCAGTGAGATTCGACAAGAAGTCGAGGTCGACTCGATACCTCGGTAACAAATGTTGACTGATTGTCGATTCATTCTGTGCCGGAAGTTCTCACGCGCAAACCCCGCGGGTCGATCGTGAGTGTGGTAAACAAACTGGGTCGGTGTAATCATTTTGTGATGTGACCCACTCAGCGAGTCGCTTTACAGATAGCGTGCGAAAATTTGAATGCTTGAGCAGCGCGACAGAGTTACAACCGGTCCTCATGTCAGTGACGACGTGTCGTGACCACAGTTCATGTACCAAAGGCAGTCGGCACAAGCTGCAAGGCAGAAGTGAGGAGGGGGGGTCGGTGGCAACAATCGGAACGGTGCAGCAGACTCCACGCGGGGGTGCTACTGACAAGGCCCAGAAGCCCGTGGAGAGAGTCAACCATCTGACGTCGAGACGGGTGTGGGAGCGCCAGTACGTCGACAGGCTCAGAGTCACCGACGTGGCGGTCGTGATCGCAGCGGTGGCGACCGCTCAACTCATTCGGTTCGGTGAACTACAGGTTGAGGGCGCGAAAGCGCTCGCAAGCTACACAGGTGTCTCGGTCGGACTAGCAGCGCTATGGATCGCCTTTCTCGCAATCTTTCGAACACGCTCTCCCCGCGTCATCGGCAACGGGGCTGAAGAGTATCGCCGGATCGTTTCCGCTACGTTCCGCCTTTTCGGAGTCATCGCAATTCTCTCCCTGTTATTGAAGATAGACATCGCGAGGCTCTATCTCGCTATTGCCCTTCCTGTTGGGCTGCTCGGGCTGCTGGTCAGTCGGTGGCTGTGGCGGAAGGGTGTCTCCAAGCAGCGCAGCAAAGGGAAGTACCAAACGGCTGTGTTGATCGTGGGCAGCCGCAAGGCCGCGGTATCGATGGCCAAGCAGTTCGAGCGATCACCGGGCGCCGGGTACAGCGTGGTGGGGATGTGCCTGCCTGGATACGAGCCGGAGCGCGACGCAATCTTTCTGGATGGCTACGAGATTCCTGTCCTGGGCGACGAGTACAGCGTTGTCGAAGCTATCGAGACCTCAGGGGCCGATACGGTCGCAGTGACCGCGACCGAACATCTAGGTACCAAGGGCATTCGCAAGATGGTGTGGGACCTCGAGAAGAAGAACGTCGACCTTGTAGTCGCACCTGGCGTCGTCGATGTCGCAGGACCCCGCCTGGTCATGCGCCCAGTCGCTGGCTTTCCATTGATCCATGTCGAGAAGCCTCAGTACAACGGTGCAACGCGCTTCAGCAAGACCGCATTCGACTTCCTCTTCGCTACTGCAGTCCTTCTCGTGATCGCACCGATTCTCTTGATTGCAGCGGTCGCGGTGAAGGCTACTAGCCGCGGACCGATCTTCTACAGGTCGGAGCGAATGGGCATCGACGGCAAGCCCTTCCCGATGATCAAGTTTCGCAGCATGGTTCAGGACGCCGATCAAAAGGTGGACTCTCTTCTTGCTCAGAACGAGAGCGAGGGCGGTGTCTTGTTCAAGATGCGTGACGATCCGCGAGTCACCAAGGTCGGGAAGTTCATGCGGCGTTTCAGCATCGACGAGCTACCCCAATTCATAAACGTGCTCAGACGGGAAATGAGCGTAGTCGGACCGAGGCCGCCTCTTCGCCGTGAAGTTGAGACATACGATGGTGACGTTCGCCGTCGGCTGTTGGTCAAGCCTGGCATCACCGGCTTGTGGCAGGTCAGCGGTAGGTCGGATCTGTCCTGGGAAGAAACAGTGCGGCTTGATCTTTCGTACGTGGAGAACTGGTCGATGGTCGGCGACCTGCTGATCATCGCGAAGACGGTGAAGGCAGTTGCGGTTAGCGACGGCGCTTACTAGCGAACTCTTGCGCACCGTTGGCGAAAGTACTTGATTGAGAGGACACCTGTTGTGGGCAGGTCAGTTGCAATTCTAGGAACAAGGGGATATCCGAGCTACTACGGCGGATTCGAGACATTGGTTCGACGCCTTGCCCCATCTCTAGCCGATGACGGGTGGGACGTCACGGTGTACGGACGCGCCGACGCGATCAAAGACGACGATCCGACAGTAGACCCCAGAGTCAAGTCCAAAACATCCTACGGCCTCGACACCCGATCGATAAGTACGCTCTCCTTCGGACTCAGTTCTACCATCGATGTGGTACGAAGTAAGCCGGACGTCGCTCTTGTCATGAATGTCGCCAACGGTTATTGGCTTCCAGCACTACGGGCCAGATCGATTCCGACGGTTGTCAACGTAGATGGGATCGAATGGGAACGGGACAAGTGGGGTCGTGTCGCAAAGTCAGTATTTCGCGGCGGAGCCGCGATGACTGGCAAATACGCAGACCACATTGTTTGCGACTCGATCGAAATTGAAAGACGATGGCAGTCTCAGTTCAGAAGGTCCGGGATATTTATTCCCTACGGTGGCGATGCTCCTGAGCAGCTACCCCTGGTGAAGCCATTCGAACGCAGGAAATACGTTCTTTTGGTTGCTCGGTTCGTGCCGGAAAATTCAATCAACGAATTCATCGAAGCGGCGGAAAGAATATCAGCGAGTCATGTTGTCGTCATTGTAGGGTCGTCAGGGTACGGTGGTGAGATAGAGGATCGAGTAAGGTCGCTCGCCGATCGCGCTCACCGGGTCCATTGGCTCGGACATCTGAGCGACGACCGAAAGCTCTTCTCTCTCTGGCAAAACGCCGGCGCGTATTTCCATGGCCACAGTGTAGGTGGAACCAATCCGGCGCTCGTGCAAGCTATGGCCTGCGGCGCACCAATTGTCGCGCGCGATACCGTTTACAATCGGGAAGTGTTGGGCAGCTCGGGAGTGTTCACAACACCAACTAGCGAAGATATCTTTCAGACTACTACTTCTCTGCTAAAAGACGCTGAACTAATGGAAAGTCTGAGTTGCGCTGCAGCAGCACGAGCTGCGAGTGACTACAGCTGGAAGGATGTCTGCGACCGTTACGCGAAGGCCCTCTCAGAAGCACTTCAACCCGTGGGGCGAGCAAAAGCATGATGAAAATGCCACACTCACCGGTTTGGATAATACACGCGGGACGATCCGAGGCTACCCGTGTCTACTGACCCTAGGCTGCGCATTTTGTTGGATGGGTACTGGTGGGAGGATGGCCCCCCGTCCGGAAAGATGGTCTTAAGAGAAATAGTTAAAGCATGGCAAAGCGAATTCCCACGCGACGAGTTGGGGCTCCTCGTACCGTCCGCAGCTGGTATCGAGGTAACAGTCCCCGATGAAGTGGAGATATTTCGGACACCATTTCGGTTGCACCCAATCAACAACTTCGCCTTGCTACCGCTTATAGCGAGGCAACACAAATTTGACGTTATGTTGTCGCAAAACTTCGCAGCGCCGGGTAGACGATCGTTTGTCTATGTTCACGATGCAATCTTCAAGACAAATCCTGAATGGTTTACCCGACGCGAGCGAGCATACTTATCCGCCATATTTCCCAGTCTCAAACTCTGTAGCACCATATTTACCTCGTCTACTACTGAGCGCAGGCGGATTACCCGATTCTCAGGGAGAGCCCCCGGCGATGTAATCCCGACTGGGTTAGCTGCTCCAAGCTCACTGTTCGATAGTTCAGTCAGACCCGATGTAGACCTGACCTCCAACAAGTTTATCTTGTCAGTCGGTCGACTAAATGTGAGAAAAAACCTCAAAAGGACGATTGAGGCTGCGGTGCAATCGACTGCTCTGTCGGCAGACTTCCCACTAGTCATTGTGGGCGAAAAATCAGGCAGGTTTGCTGAGCTCGGGTCCGAGATACAGGCCGCTGTCGAATCGGGCAAAGTCATCTTCATGGGGCATGTGGCTGACGAAAACCTACGATGGCTATACGGCAACTGCGCACTATTCTGTTACCTTTCTCTGGACGAAGGGTTTGGTCTTCCGCCAATCGAAGCTTCGATGTTGGGCGCTGCAGTGTTGGTTAGCGATATCAACATATTCCACGAAGTTCTAGGAGATAGCGCTGATTACGTTGAACCACATTCAACGGATCTGATAGCTGCGGCCATTGTCCGGATCATTAAAGAGGGCAAGGGTCGACGCCCAGAAATTGCTGGTAAATCCTGGGGATCGGTAGTGCGCACAATGCGAACTGTGATTATCCAGGATTCACTCCAATCTTCGGAGATTAGGAGCAGTCTTGCTTAGAAACATCATAAATAATCTATATAGCCGCGCACGAGGACTAGACGCAGCCGTCGACTCCAACGTCAGCAACGGATATCTAGCGCGAGAGGTCGGCGGCAAGATTACACAGAAGATCCGATCTGTTCGCAGAGGTTTCCCTGCTGCATACATTGGACCGCAAGTCCGGATCCGAGGAGGAGCTCAGCTCAAATTGGGGAAAAGCGTTGTTCTCGCGCACGGAGTGCTAATCAACGCTTTGTCGCTGGAGGGTGTAAGAATCGGCGCACGTTCCACAATAGATGAATACGCCGTCTTGAGAGGAAGTGGAGTAATTAGAAACATAGGTGTCGGTATAAGCGTTGGAAGCCGGACCGCGATTGGGGCGCGAAACATCATTTTAGGCCAGGGCGGGGTGTACATAGGGAACGACTGCCTGCTCGGGCCGAATGTGACTATTGTCTCTGAAAATCACAATATTTCCGATCCTGAGACGCCGATTAGAGCGCAAGGCGAAACGCGAGCATCTATACACATCGATGACGACGTGTGGATTGGCGCGGGTGCGACGATACTGGCTGGTGCGAAGCTCGGAAAGGGTGTTGTGGTGGCTGCCGGAGCTGTCGTACGGGGCAACATAGACGAGATGACAATTGTCGGTGGCGTTCCAGCTAAATTGATTGGATCGCGACGTGCATCGGATGCCCCCGTCGCCTGAGCAGACCATAATCCTGAAGGCGCTTGCACAAGTCGCGCATTCTAGGAATGCTTGAGCAGTAACTATGACAGGCTGGAGCTCCTGATGGCGACTCGGATTCACGATCGGCGATCCGCATCGATCGCGATTGCTCTTGTAATTTCATCAGTAGTGGTGCTCGGACTTCTCTACATAGTTGCTGAGTCTGCCTCGGTTGGAATCGCCAGCGTAGGTGTAGTTTTGCTTGCCCTCGCTGTAGTCACAGTACTTGCGTCGGCCATGAAGTACGAGCATGCTGCAGGCATTCTGCTCCTCTTCTGTCTTGGATTGTCGGGCTTAAAGCTCGACGTCGGGCCGGTTTCAGTTTTACCCGAGCATCTAGCGATCGCGGTCTTGACGCTCCACTTGATACGTTCAAAGCTAAATTCTAAAGCTGTCCAATCATCGTCTACACTCCTGAGTGCCGCATTCCTACTGACGGCCTGGTTTGCGATCGCGATCACGACGAGCATCGTTGCAGCGCCGCTTCCCGCCCAAAGTCTGAAATTGTGCATGTGGCTTGCAATTGGCTTTTACGGATTGATTTTGGTCTATAAATCTGATCGCAGCGCAGAGTCCTGGGCACGAGATAGCGCAGGCGTTGCGATCGCATATGCCTCAATCTGCATCGTCGGATGGATCACTGAACAGATCGCGGGTAGCGCGTCGTTGTTTGCTGAGAGAGACTACAACAACGGCTTCATCCGGGCCAAAGGCCTGATGTTGGAGCCGAATATCCTCGCGTCGTTCCTATTGATGTCGTTGTGCGTTTCTCTTGCGTTTGCATCAAAGATCAAGCCATCAATGCTCGTCATGCAATTCGCAACATCGGGCTTTCTAATCTTTGTGTCGCTCACTCGGGTCTCCTGGCCAATTTACGCCCTACTCGCGACGATTTTCTACTTGCGGCACGCCTCGTTCAGGACGTGGTATTTCACTGCTGTATCCGCAGTGACTGCTGTTTTCGTTTTTCCAAGGGTCGGACCTACTCTTGGGTTAGGGTCAGAGTTTGTCGACACATTGCAACAGCGGTTTACGGATTTGTTCGATACATCATCGGGAACGGGTAGGTCCAGGTCCTACTCGGCGGATAATGCACTAGAAATTATTCGGAACACCGGATGGTGGATTGGACGAGGAGTAAACGCGTATCCGCAAACTGAGATCAACGAGACCGCGTCCAACGGTCAAGACTACCTCTCCTTTTGGTGGCTAGCTCTAATCTACGACACTGGCCTAATTGGTGCACTGTTGTTTGTCGGGGCACTGGTTCTGGTAGCACTCCGCCTGGGCCGACGCGGTATATTGATAACGCTGACGATAGTACTGGTTTCTATTACGACCAACCCCCTTTGGTACGCATATCCGTGGGTGCTTCTGGGAATTGTGCTGAAAAAACACTCAGAGGATAGTAATATGTTCGATAAATACAATGACCAGAACGCAAACGCACGTTCTCGATCAAGCGGCAGTGGTGGCCAAATCGTACGTCTAGACGACCGCGCAGTCGGTCCAACCAAGCTTCGGGTCGTGCCGTGACCATGAAGGTGGCCTTTGTTACGAGGTCGCCACAGGTCTGGGGCGCGGAGGAGAGCCTCCTTCTGATTCTTGGTGAAATTCAGAAGCTTGGGATTGATGCAACTGTAGTCATCCCCGAAGACTCGCCTCTAACGGCACGGCTTGATGGGGAGGGTCTGAACTATCAAGTAGTGAAATTTCCTGAACACCGTGTATTCGGCGCTGGAGGAAGCTTCTCGAAGTCGTCGCGCCTGCAGAAACTTGGCGAAATGTTCGCAGTTCTGCAAGGCGTAGCGACATTTACCCGAACGGTCCGCAGATATGACCTGGTTGTCGGCTTCAGTTTGTGGAATTTGGCAGAGTTGCGATTGGCAACGATGCTCGTTAATAAGCCGTACATAGTGGATTTGCATGACACAATTACCAGTGAGTTTGGTAAAGCTCTGATTGGCTGTATCGGCCGATACAGCACCGCTGTCATATCCCCTTCAGCAACCCTGCTTAGGTCGTATGGTTTGGATTCACTCACAGAATCGCATCGAGTGCCTCGCCCACTCAAACCGTCATCAGCGGTTGCAGCGGCGCCTCCGAGGCTCTGCAATCGGATGAGAGTGGCTGTTTGCGGGCAAATGGTGGAGCATAAAGGTATCCGCAGGATAGTCGAAGGGTTTGAAAAGTCAAACAAGGACAATTTGGAACTGTGGCTGATTGGCGGGGTTTCTGATGAGGCGCAACGGTCTGCGTTTGAATCGGAGATCAGGGTCAGGGTCTTGAAGAGTCAGTTGGCGATACGTGTAATAGATAGAGTTGACGATGTGTATCCGCTATTGGCGGAATGTGACTGCGTACTCAACGCATCCGAACACGAGGCGTTTGGACGAACAATGATTGAGGCTCTAGAAGTTGGTCGCCTTCCAGTAGCGTTAGAAGGTGATGGTCCTGCTGAGATTATCGACTCCGTTGGCATAGGAGTCATTCTAGAGCGTGACGCCGACATATCAGAATTCTTCGACGCGGTATCTATTGGCAGGTACGATAAAGATATTCAGCAAGCGAGGGATACTGGACGTGCGGCCGCGAAAGAGTTCGGGGCGGAATCAATCGCACGAAGATATGCAAATGTGTTGAGAAGGTTCCTTTGATGGGCTTACGTCAGCGTAGGAAAAGGTATCGATCCGGCACCGCGCGCATTGACCCGCTAGTCGTAATGCAGTCGTTTACGTCTGTGTCGGACCAGTCCAATCCATTTGTACACCTCCTTGACCGGAGTCTACCAAGCAACGTCGTATCGATGCCCTTTTCATGGAGGTACGCTTTGCGCGGGGGTTACGATGTGTTCCATGTTCATTGGCCGGAAGCTATGGTACGTCGCCGTGGAAGGTTTGCAAGCGAGGCGCGATGCATTGTCTTGTTCGCCGTCCTGTTAAGGATATGGATTTGTGGAATTCCAATTGTGCGTACAGTCCACAACGTTTCACCTCATGAGAAGTCGGCGTCACTGACTGAGGGCCTTGCATTTAAGTGGATTGATGCCATGTGTTTTGACTACATTGATCTAAACGGCGCAGTAGGCGTCGATTCGCTTCGCGGAAATATTCACACAATTCTTCACGGTCACTACCGCGACTGGTACGCCGGTCAGCACCTCCAGATCGACCGCTGCGATCACGTCCCTAATCGTATTCTATTTTTCGGCTTGATCCGTCCGTATAAGAACGTTCTGGGCCTGATCAAGGCTTTTCGAGAGATTGACGATGAGGATCTCGAACTCAGAGTCGCGGGTGGAATTGACGATGATTCTTTAAAGGGCGACATTACATTAGCGGCGGCTCAGGACTCCCGAGTCTCGTTGGCATTCGGGTATTTGACAGATGTTGAGGTAGTCAAAGAGGCGCAAAATGCCAGACTGATCGTCTTGCCGTACTCCACTTTGTTTAATTCAGGCGTAGCATTACTGGCGCTTTCGCTCGGCACCCCCATCCTATTGCCTGCTGGTGCGGTTGCGGATTCCATGGTCAAAGAGTTTGGCAGTGTTTGGATCAGTCAGTTCAATCCTCCACTGACATCTGAAGCCATTAATTCTGCTCGATCGAAGGGCATTCCGAAGCAGCGTGTTACGTTCGGTGTTGAGCGAGAATGGGACTTCATCGGTCGACGACATAGCGAAGTGTATATCTCGGCAGTGGAACGTAGAGCTTGATGTCGCGATTTCGCTTCGACTCTGTGAAGGGTGGTATCGGAGCCACCTTAGCCGGCCAGATTCTTCGCTTTGGCACTCAAATCTTGTCCCTTGCGATTTTGAGCAGGATCTTGGAACCGGCGGATTTCGGTGCTGTTGCAATGGTAAGTTCAGTTATCGGAGTTGCGGCGGTGCTTTCAGATTTCGGACTCTCGATGGCTGCGATTCAACGTCGTTCACTGTCCGATCATGAATCGTCCACGTTGTTCTGGATCAATACTGCTATCGGAATATTTGTGTGCGGATGTATAAACGTCGCAGCCGGTCCTGTCGCTGACTTCTATGGTAGCCCATCACTTCAGGAAGTAATCAGTCTCCTGAGTCTCGTGTTTCTATTCAATGGAATGTCAGTCCAATTTAGGGTGCTACTTACTCGTAGATTACGTTTTGGAACGCTGGCGTTGGTAGAAATTTTGCCGCAGATCCTTGGTCTTGTTATTGCTGTAGTGTTAGCCCTATCAGGGCTTGGCGTTTACGCACTGGCCTGGCAACAGGTGGCGGTTGCGCTCGTAGGGGCTGTCGGCCTGGCTGCCGCGAGTCGGTGGGTCCCTAGCTGGCCTCGGCGGGGTGTATCTATTCGGGCCTTTTTGGGGTTCAGTGCTGCTACGACATTGACTCAGTTGGTCAACTATTTAAGCGTCAATCTGCAGACAATTTCGGTCGGTAGAGTGCTGGGTGCATCGATGGCGGGGGTGTACAACCGGTCATTTCAACTTTTCATGCTCCCACTCTCGCAAATTGCAGCGCCTATGACGCGAGTGTTGTTGCCCCATCTCTCGCGCCAGGTATCGACGGAGAACTACGGACGAAGTGTTACGCGTCTGCACGTTGCCTTCTCGTACGTCCTCGTGCCTGTTCTCGTCTTGCTTGGCATTAATGCCGCGCTGGTCTCGGATGTAGTTCTGGGTTCACAGTGGTCAGATGCAGAGTCCGTTATTCGAATTTTGGCGTTTGGTGGTGTGTTTCAAGCTTTAGGATATGTCTATTATTGGATATTTCTATCCGAGGCAAAAATGGGAAGTTTGCTCTTGGCCGAGCTCCCTGGCCGTGTTGCAATGATTTTTCTGACCGTTGTGCTGTGTTCATCTGGAGTCGAGTATGTTGCCTTTTCGTACGCGATCGGATGTATTCTAATCTGGTTGGCCAGTACGTTTATGGCAAAGCAGCGATCTTCTGCGGATACGCTGTCAGTTCTTTTTGTTTCGATGCGGTTAATAATCGTCACGTTGCTTTCGTTCATGGTTCCTGGCGCGGTGACTGTGTTTAGCCTTGATGATCCGCTTAGCGAGGTTGCCGTTCTGCTGATATCAAACGGGTTGTTGCTTGCGATTTGTACGGTATCGGCGTGTCTGCCTTGCTACCGCCGGGATATACGATCAATTCTTGCCGAATTACCAGCTTCGATGAAGAGCCGTTGATTCTCGTCCAGCCAGGTGAATTGCGTGTGCGAGGGATATTCGTGGCCGTGTCGGTCGGGCGCAGGAGTGACGGAGTGCCAAATGGCGCCAAGTCGGATCTGGTCAACCTGGTGAACCAACAAGCGCAACTGCTGGAGGCGTACTGATCCAGCGCGAAGCGGCCCCTTGGCTCGTTGTCGCGATCGCATCAACTCGCACTGTCATCGGTCAAGGTAGCCGCTCTGCGACGGACAGACTGGTTCGAGCGTCCAAGGACCGAACGAAAATCGTATGGCCTAGATAGGACGAAAGTCCGCGACCCGTACCACGGTCATGGCACCAATCGGACCCGTAGGTCGGGAACCCGCACCCCCACGGAGTGTCAGCATGAGTAAAACCACGACCCGATCGATCCTCGTCTGCGTTGCTGCCATACCCCTCTCTATCGCCCTCGCGACACCTGCCGCTGCGGCACCCGGAGACGTCACCTACTCAGTGACTACCGCCGGTGCCACCGTCACTAGCACGTTCAACAACAATTTGGTTGCTGAAATCCAGTGTGAATACTTTGGACTCAACGAGCCTTACGATCCAGAGACCGACTACGCCGGGAGCTACCCATACGCAGTGGCGACTGGAACTGTGGTTGTCCCGGTCGGCCAGACAGCGAGTATGACCGCTTTGGCCATCCCGGTCCGCTGTCCGGGTTCGTCCTCAGTCAGTGCTGCACTGTGTACGGCCGGCCAAACTGCGTGGAGACACCAGGTGCGAACAGCACCGAGTCCGGTGGCCGGCTGGAGACATTCGGAAGTCCCGCAGCTCCGACGAGCTGGTCGTTGCAGTGAGTGACCGAGGCATCCGACAGTTGCCAGCGCCGGTGCACGTTCGGCACGTAGAGAAGTCGTCCTGCGAAAGAAGTGTGCAGACCCCAACGCGCCGTGAGGAATACAGCAAGTGGGTCGTCGGACATGTCGCGCGAGCCACGAACCACGCCGAAATCTGTTGAGACGCCGCGGTGTGGTGGTGCCAGGCGCGTACTTCGGTAGGCGATCTTCGAGGTGTCGTCATCGATGGTCATGGAGGCCCATCGATAGGGAACGCGGGCGAGGTTGGTTCCCGCG
>NZ_LVCV01000201.1 GCF_001647195.1 Rhodococcus sp. EPR-157
AAACGTGCCCAGATAGGGGACGGGACGCCGGTACCCCAACCCCGCACCCACCATGTGAAACCCGATCAGGCCAACCCACGACGAACCGTCGAACTCGTCGGGGACACACCCACGAGGCAGGAGCGGAGCGACAAGGTCACTGGGGACGCGCCAATGCAGGAACACGAGCCGTTCCCAGTGTTGGTCCATCAGAATCGGGCGCGGCAGAAGAGGAGGCCTCGGCCAGAGTCGTCGTCCACCATCGCGGTCCACACCACCCACAGTAGGCGTGGTTCTCAGTTGGTCGTCAACGCCGAACATCACAACGCTCACCAACGTCGGAATGCCAGCAGTCGGCCCATCCTGGAGCAAAACCAGTACTCGGTCACCGTCTCGGAGGGCTTGCGGACTCACGTCGCTGATGTACAGAACGGGATCCAGGCTTGTGGCTTTCGGAGACGTACTTGAATATCCGATTGCAGTCCTCCAGTGGGCGCCGCGACGCAAACTGAAGCCAAAATGAGGGTCCCGAGAATCACCGGCGTCGCCATGCCGGGAATTTGAACTGCCAGTCCGACAGCAGCTATGAGCTCGGTTGTCTTCATTGCCTGCGATGGGAACCGAGGCAATCCCGGTGCTGTTCGATCAGTTCTACCTCGATCCTCCCTTGCCTCCGATCAACAGCTTTGCAGTGGGAAATGCGTTGCTGCAGCTTGCTGTCCCGTCGGATTGCGACCGGATGGCTGCGGTCGCGGCGGACCGGACATTGGGCTCGGGTCGGGCGGCGATTCTGGAGTGGCTGATCAAGCAGGGACGCCCCGATGGTCTCGACATCGTCGTCGGTGAGGTCGAGGATCCATCCGTCCGCGCGCTGGGCATCAAGTAAATCCGTCAGTACAAGCCTCTGCCTTCCGGCCTGCGGCCCAAAATCGAGCCTTACGCGGATGATCCGGATAGCGAAGTCCGCAAGCAGGTCAAGCTGACATTGGCGAAGCTTCCGGGATAGCTCAGAGTCCCTGATTCTGTTGCGCTCGCTCGTTGACTTGCTGGCGAGCGGAAAGTCTCTCGCGGTGAACGAAGTCGACACCGGCGCCAGTCTCGCTTGCCTGCGAACATTTGCGAGGTCCTGGTCCACAACGCACCTGTGATGATCGATCGGCGATCAAACCGTATCCGACGGGCCGAGTTGTCGACGTTCCGGAACCCGCACGCAGATCGTTTCACCTGTTTGACCAATCGGTTGTATCCCTCCGTCTTGGCGTTGGTGATTCCGGTGGTGATGAACGCGTTGATCTCCGACCACCACGTGTCGACCACCTGACTTGGCTCAAATTAGTGTCCACGTCGGATCGCGTCCAGTGTTTCGCGCAGGTCCTCAGGTAGCGGGTCTGCTGCAGTGATGGTTTGTTGGCCGACTGAGATAGTGATGGTTCGGTAGCGGCGAGCGGTGGTGACGAACTCTTTGATCGACCATTCCGTGCGGCATGGCAGTCTGTTGTCTGGGAGACTGCCATGTATGCGGGGAATCATTTTGGCGGGCGGTACCGGGTCGCGTCTTCATCCGATCACGATGGGAATCAGCAAGCAGCTTGTTCCGGTCTACGACAAACCGATGATCTACTACCCGCTCTCGACGCTGATTCTGGCGAACATCCGCGACATCTTGATCATCACCACCGCGCAAGACTCCGAGCAGTTCCAGCGTCTGCTCGGTGACGGCTCGCAGTTCGGCATCAACCTCACCTACAAGGTCCAGCACACCCCGAACGGTCTCGCGCAAGCATTCGTCCTCGGTGCCGACCACATCGGGACCGAGGGTGCTGCTCTGGTGCTCGGTGACAACATCTTCTACGGCCCAGGGCTGGGCTCGCAGCTGGGTAGATTCGAGGCGATCGAGGGCGGCGCGATCTTCGCCTACGAGGTCAAGGACCCCAGCGCGTACGGCGTCATCGAATTCGACGCCTCCGGTCGAGCGATCTCGCTGGAGGAGAAGCCGAAGGACCCCAAGTCCAATTACTCTGTGCCGGGTCTGTACTTCTACGACAACGATGTCCTGGCCATCGCCCGTGATCTGAAGCCATCGGCGCGGGGGGAATACGAGATCACCGACGTCAACCGGCACTATCTCGATGCGGGCCGGTTGGCGGTGCAGGTGCTGCCGCGCGGGACTGCGTGGCTCGATACCGGCACCTTCGATTCGTTGCTCGATGCCTCCAACTATGTGCGCACCATCGAGCAGCGTCAGGGTCTCAAGATCGGGGCGCCGGAGGAAGTGTCGTGG
>NZ_LVCV01000202.1 GCF_001647195.1 Rhodococcus sp. EPR-157
TACCCCACCGGGGCAGGCGAAGTACGTCACCTGCACCCGTGGCGCTTTTCTCGATGTGATCATCGACCTGCGGGTGGGGTCGCCGACGTTCGGGCAGTGGGACAGTGTGCTCATCGACGATGTCGATCGGCGTGCGGTGTATCTGTCGGAAGGTTTGGGGCATGCGATCTTGTCGCTCGAGGACGGTTCGACGGTGATGTACCTGTGCTCGATCGAGTACACCCCGTCTCTGGACCGGGACATCGATCCG
>NZ_LVCV01000203.1 GCF_001647195.1 Rhodococcus sp. EPR-157
CTATTTGCCCACATACGAGGGCTGATCCTCAAAACCGTTTCACGGCAACGGTTGTGTGGTGGCTCTCAATTGCACCCGGGTTAAAAGGCACTCTACTCAGTTGATCGATTGATTGACTCGAACCAAAATTCGTTCCGATTAGCTACTCACGAGTCCAACAACAGGCCGAGCACGTGCATTCCGAAGATTCGGGGCGAATGGGCCGCAATACTTCCAGTAGTTGTTTCACTATGTTCCAATGCAGAATCATTGGCCGTCCTTCCGGTCGTTGACTTAGAGACGCTATGGTTGGAACGGTGCGACATCGCGCTTGAATCCCCAGCGCCAAACTTGTTCCAACCGGGCTAGACGTGCGCCCCGCGACGATGACGATGCGCCGCCAGCGATGGCCCCTAATAGCGTGACGACCGCGAGCTCGACGCGCTGAAAATAGCTTGCGAATCGTCTACAGTGGTACGCACTGAGTCGAATAGCAGCATCAGCCCGCGCTCGTTCCACCAAGTGTCCGTAGCTCGTCTGAGACGAGGCGGCGACGTGAGCGACTTCAGCTCGTCTTGCCAGAATGAGTGACACGCCCTCGGCCGCCGCCCTCCGCGACAAATCGGCGTCTTCGCCGTACAGGAAGAACCGCGGATCGAAGGGGCCCAACTGCGCGAGTAGCGCCCGATCAGCGAACAGAGCTCCACCACATACCTTCTCGACGATGAGGTCATCATCAACGGCAGCTAGGGCAGCAGCAAACCTCCTACGCTTTCGTAATCTCGAGACTGAAAAGTCCCACTGCATGTACGCGTCGGATTGCACCACACCATCTCGGTGCAGCCAGCCGCCCACCAGAGATCGCTGATGATGCGCGGCGGACTGGAGGAATTGCGCTAGCCCGTCAGGCGCGATTGCGGCGTCGGGATTCAGCATCAAGATGGAGTCAGCCACGGAGGTCCGGACACCGTAATTGACGGCGCGGCCAAAGCCCACATTGATGTCCATGCGCAAGGTCTGCATGGAAGTCGTGTCGATTGTCTCGTCCACGGGCTTATCGCTCGCGTTGTCCACCAGAATGATGGATCCTTCGACTCCGCAGGCCTTGTACGACGCATGGACCGAATCTGTGCAGAGCTGCAATAGTTCTGGATCGGAGTTGAAGCAGACGATGACGACATCCACCTTTGTATTATCCGGCACTGAGGGACTCCTTGGATGAGTATGAACGCAGACCCAGAAGGCCGATCCCGACCCCGAACAACAGCAATGTAGATCGGATGTAGAGCGCGTCGTAGAAGATCCCTGAGACGACGACGGACACGATCAGCAGGGCCCCGGCACGATTGAGCGCTGAACTGGCTTGGGCGAGTGTCCGGATGGCCAACACGACAATGACGAGTATGCCGACCAGCATTAAGATGCCGAAGTCCCACAACAAGCTCAAGAACAGATTGTCCACCGTGGAGAACCCGCGAAACCCGAGTCCACTACTGAGCGCGCCGAGTAGGCTTCGGGCGCCCGAACCGAAGACAACACATGCACCGCTGCAGGATTGGCCCCAATCTGCGAATACCATTGCGGCGTAGTTTCGGTTTTCGAGTGATGCTGACCCAGTTAGCTCATTGAAGCTGAACACTCGCTGCTCGGACAACGTCTTCCATGAGAGTGCCAATGTGAGTACGCCTGCGGCCAGAAGCAACGGTGCTGCCCAGGCCAATTGGCTGTCGATCTTGGTCCGTCTGCTGGAGCTTCTGAACATAGAACAGGCAACGGTTACGGCTACGACGACCAATGCGCACAAGATCGCCGACCGGGTGCCGGATGTGATCACCGATACCCCGGTGGACGTAACAACCAGCCATCGAATTGTTGCTCGATAGCGATTGGCAGTCGATGAAAGCATAAATGCTGCTGATCCGAGACCGACTGCGATCATGCTCGCGGGCACAGCCTGTCCGATAAGGCCACGTGACCGAAAGATGTCGCGGGAGCTGGCCGTGTAGTTCTCAACACCGAAAAGCGGACCGAACAAATGATCCTGTGCAAGGTAGTCGGCACCCATTCCCACCGCGAGGACGATCGACATCCCTACCATCACTGCCAGTGGGTTTTTGAGTGCAACTGCAAGACCTGCACCGACAGCCACTGGCGCCAGGAGGGTTAGGAAGCCGATTGGGTTAAAACTCATAAGCTGGTTCACAGAAATGATGCAGAACCCGAATGCGAGCGTCGGCCAAACTACCGTTGTCGTCCTGCGGCTGAGCAGCAATAGTGACGCAAGAACTCCGACGAGAAGACTCGCTAAGGTGAGATAGCGCCACACCTGACCGACCTGCACGAAGTCGACTGGAACGAAGAAGGTCACTGCTGCAGCGACGAACACGGTCGGCGCCAGCAGGCCTCGTCTTTCGACAATGGGCCTTGAGGTAGACAATTCAGTCATGTTGCACCGCTCTGCTTTTCCAGCCGCAGCAATGCGTTCCCGGCATCCACGGCGCACAGGTCCGAAACACGGTCTGCGACCACGTCGTCATCCCAATCCCACCATCGGAGCGACCGCAAACGGGCGATGTCCTCGTCGCCAAAGCGTCGGCGGACTACCTTCGCGGGATTGCCCGCCACGATGGAGTAGGGCTCGACGCTATGGACGACCACACTCCCTGCGGCAATGATGGCGCCGTCTCCAATGTGCACACCCGAAACGATGGTTGAACCGAATCCGATCCATACATCGTTTCCGATAACGACATCCCCTTTGCTGGAGGGGAACCCGTCGGTACCGGCGCCGTTTAGGTTCAATTTGTGGCGAATAGGGAACGTGGTCAATCGATCAGTCGGGTGATTGCCTCCGAGTAGAATGTTGACCTCAGCCGCTATCGAACTGTAGCTTCCGATGTGTAAACGCGTGGAGTCATCGCCCGAGTACAAACGCACTTGCGGGATGCCGTAACTGTGGGCGCCCATCGTGACTCGACCTGATGCGATCAGTTTGCGCAGTACTCGTCGGCGGTATCTGTTGGGATCCAATATCTTTAGTGCGTGTCCGATCATGTGAGTACCTCCCGGACGTAGCGGACGGATGAAGCGGTGAACCACAGCGAAAGCGCCATCATCGCCGACGCCCACAGCGCTATTAGGGCAGTGCCGTTGTCCGTCGCGATCCCAGTGGCGTACGCGATCGCGACGATGCCTGCGAGAGGCACGAGGTAGCGGAGTTCGAAATCGGGGCGCCCCGCACCGGCCAGGACGTTCACTGGCGCGATTGTCATGCAATTTGCGCCGTGCGCCAACGCAATAAGTGCGACAACCGCGAGCGAGGGTGCGATTCCGAGTGCGGTCTGCTGCGCCAGATATGCCACGGCGGCTGCACCGACCATGAGCGGCACCATCAGCAAGAGGACGAGCTTTTGGACCCGAGCGAGGAGGGCCGTGCCCTCGTCTTTCGTCGCCAGTCTGCTGGAGTCGGCGACCAGCCCAGCGGCCAACGCGATGAGAACAATCTTTGGGATCATCACGAACCGGGTGGCGATGTCGTAGCGGGCAAGTAGTTCAGCATCGCCGAGAAGCCCCAAAGCCCATCGATCCAGCTGGGTGATCCACAAGCCCAACATTGCAACAAACACGCGCGTCTTCATGAACAGCAGTATCATTCGGCGAACTGCTGCGCCTGCATCGGGTCCTAGTCTCATATCGTTCCTGCTCTTGCCGCCCTCCATCGCGAATCCGATGACGAGTTGCACGAACCCCGCTGCGATCGTGCCGATACCGAGCGACACCAGTCCGGTACCGGCTTCGAGTGCCGCAAGCGTCACTGCGAGCTGCACGGACCCGCCAAAGAACAACACGGCGGTGCGACGGTAGAAGTGCATTCGGCCGAGGGCGGCTGCGCCGTACACGATTCCGATGCTGCGTAACATTCCACCGACCGAAATTAGGCCAATGAGGAGTATCGCTGTTCCGTTGTCGGAGTTGAGATCCGCAGCGTTTGAGTAGGCCGGCCAGATGCCAATCGATAGCACTCCGAGCGCAATTGGTGGAACTGCCGAGAGCCCGCACAGGGTCAACGAAGTGCGGAAATCCAATTCGCCCGATCCTGCCAACTTCGTGGCAAGCGTGGGAGTGCCGAAGTCGAACACTATGAAGATGGTCGACAGCGTCGCTGCCAGTGCCCATACCGCGTAGTCGTCGACTGAGAGATAAACAGAACCGAGTATCGGAACGAAGGCCACGAAGGCGCTCGCGGCGATGGCCGGCAACCCGCCTTTGACGAGGCGCAGCGCGAGGGCGGCGGTACCTGTCTTGGTGTCAGTTGACGCCATGGTCCACCGCCGGCCCGTGGGAACGCTCCAGCAATGTGCGAACTTGCACGTCAGACTCGAACTTCTTTGTCTTGAGCAGCACGAGCTCGGACCGGTCGATGAGCGCAACACAATCTGCGTTGGCGCCCTCCGGTAGGCCGGGACTGTCGAGGTATCTGCGCTGGGCGACGGGAGAATCGGTACTGGTCGCTCCGCCGGTACCGCAGGCTGGAGCCTCTGTCACGAACTACTCCGCTGTTCAACTGGTGTGACCAGAGTGAGCAAGTCCCGGGTCAGATTCTCACGCGCTTCAGACGACCGGGCGAGTGCGACGGTCACCGTCTCCGCGTATGAGGACCGTTCGGACTCGTTGTTTAGCAGTCTGTGCACCTGCCGGAGCACTCGGGCGGGTTCGAACTTGTTGACGTTGTGGACATAGACACCCAGACCTAGGTCGTGAAAGGCGCCGAATCCCTTACGCTCGTAGGCGAGGTGGATTACGAAGTGGCCCGCTCGGATTGCCATTAGCGCGGCGTGCAGACGCACGGCAACGACGACGCGTGAGTGCACGCCCGGTTCGGACATCAGCTCCGAGCGTGGGAGCAGTCTACGTGCGCCCAGCGACGTAACTGCATGCACGTCGTCGTTGCCCCCGGTGGCGCTTTGGATGTAGCCGTCAAAGGTTCCGAGCTGGCGCGCAAGGTCCAAGACCAGCGGACCGACTTTGCCACGAACCGCGCGCACTGTCAGCACTGGGACGGGATCGACCTGGAGGCCCTTGCGCTGGATCTGACCGGCTCCCAGGATCGCCATGTCACTGGTGCGACGGACCTTCGCCGTGGCGTAGTCAGCCGAGCTGCGATCGTCTCGGACGTAGAATGCGTCAATGCGTCCGATTGCACGTGCCAAGATTCGTCTGACCACTGATGCGGCAGGTCCGACGCTCTGCGGCAGGTAGAGGGTTGGGGTGACTGTATGTGCTGCCGCGCGCAACTGGGGGCCGTGTACGAGTAACGTCTTGACCGCCTCCAGCCCGTATCCCGCTCGTAGGTAACCTCCTCCGACGCCAACGACGAGGTCGAAGTCGTCTAGCGAACGGAGTAGTCGACGGTACTCGTTGTCGTAGCCGGTCACGGATGGACTGGAGTCGACGATTCGGGCGTCGATTCCGGTGAACGTTTCTGGATGAGAAGCCGCCAGCACAAATTCGACGCTATCCCCAAGAGCCGACCTCACGAGTTGAATTGCTTCGTCGACGAGCAACCCATCCCCGGCATTGTCGGCACTATAGCAGTGGAGTAGAACAACTTTCATCTGTCAAGGACCTTCTTGTAGATGCCGAGGTGCGCTTCGACGCTGGCATCCCAGGTAAACGAGGAAGCCCACCTGCGGCCGAGTTGCACGACGCGGGTACGCCAGTGTTCGTCGGTGACGGCCTGCACAATCCCTTCGGCTATTGATTCCGGCTCGGTGGAGTTGAGGGCCATGGAGGGACCCGAAATGTCCCGCAGCGCGCCAGCACGGGTAGTGAGTACTGGAGCACCTGCGGCCATCGCTTCGAGTACCGGGAATCCAAAGCCTTCGTAGCGGCTCGGAAACACGAATAGAGTGGCGCGCTGCATCAATGCGGTTCTGTCAGAATCCGAGACGAACCCAAGATGGATGACGTCGGGACTGCCTTCGATCGCGGAGAGAGCTGTCTGGAAGTTCCAGGCAGGTTTTCCCGCAACCACCAGTGGAAGGCCGAGCGCACGCACATCAGGAGACGTGATGGCTTCGACGAGGGCCAAGATATTCTTGCGAGGTTCGATGTTGCCGACGTACAACAGGAAATCACCGGGTACCCGCTCGCGAATATTGGGAGACATCTGCTCGGAGCGGTTGAACTTCTCCCAGTCGATACCGTGCGGGATGACGTTGATGTCGTCGATGTCGCAGCCGAATACACTGGCAATGTCAGTCGCGCTCGAATTCGACACTGTGACAACGGTGTCGGTGGAGTCAATAGCGCGTCGAACACGCGTTCTCCAGACTCGCTCCTGGGTGGGTGAACGAACGCCGTCTAGCCACCGACTCGCAACTCCGTGCACGGTCACAACCGATGGCGTGCGCGTGCGTACTAGGGGACCGGTGTCAGCTACGTAGTGCAGAACACTGTCGGTGCGTTGCCGCATACCTTGGGCCGTCTCCGAGACCATCGTCGCGACGGCATTTCCGTAAAACGCCATCGACTCTACATCGACTCCACGAGTTGTGAGGCCCAGTGCAAGTTCGCGCGCGTAAGTGGTATTGCCTCCAACGTGCCGATCCAGGATCCGGCCCGGCATCGAAACTCTCACCCAGCCCTCCCGTACAGTGCGGTCAATGCAGCGGACTGGATAACTGGGGAGTGCACCAGAACGGAGTCTTCTGTCGCAGCCTGGGCTGTTCTCCGGTAATTGCTGTCGCTGAAGAAGCGATCCACCGCTTGGGCGGCTGCACGAGGACAGTCATCGGTGAGCAGGTATCCAAGGCCTTCCATGGATTGAACCCCTCTCGCAAGCACGGGAGTCCCGACAGCGGCAGCCTCTAGCACCGTAATGGGCGCTCCTTCCCACTTAGCGGAATGCAAGTAGAGGTCGGCTTCGGCGATCTGTTGCTTGACGAGATCGTTCGGCAGCCAACCGGTGACGGTAACCCCGGCCCGCTCCAGCTCATTCCTCATGTCAGCGTCGCCGTCACCTACCCACGTCCACTTGACGTCACTGTGAGCCGCACGGGCAGTCATTGCGAAGAAGGCAGGGTCTTTCTGGGCAGATATTCGTCCAGCCATCACTACTTTGAACCGTTTGTTCGAGGCTGGGGACGACGGTGCAGGGCGGGCAACGTGGGGTACAACATTCGGCAGATACACGACCTCGGTAGATTTGCCTGCCATCTTCGCGGCTGATGCTGCCTCGAACGGACTGATGGCGGCTATTGTCTGGGTGCGCTTGCTCAGAGCCGATTCAGCGAGTTTGTAGACTCCGCGCGCTAGCAGCGAGCAGTCCCGACGCAAGAACGCGTACGCATGAGGTGTGTAGATGATCTTGATATCCGGTCCGAAATCGAACATTCGCAAGAGCCCGGCAAAGCTGGAGTGTAGGTGAACAATTGGGGGGCGACTTTGCGAGATGTGCGTGCGTGCAGCGACTAAAAAACCGGGAAGAGTACCGTTGTAGCATACGGCCCGTGCTGAACAGACTTCGGCGATGTCATGTTCGGTCCGAGTGCGTACCAATACTTGATGAACGAGTCTTGGTGAATTCTCGATGTATCTCGACATGGCTGATTGGACGCCGCCGCCATAGGCTTCGGAGACATGTAGAACATCTGGAATATTGTAGTCAGCATCCGAAAACTCGTGTACCACCGTGATACTCCCGACGAAGTTTGCCTGGTTGAAGCACCTGGGAAGGCTGTAGACCCAAGCTCAACCGGGCGGATGTCATTGGATGTTGATTGGACCAATGTCGATGGCGAATTGCTGCGAATTTTCGTCATCTAGCTAAATAACACACGTTCGGCGGAATGTTGTCAATCTGAGATCGATTGAGGCAATCGGCCAGATCGGTTTCTTTATATAAACCGAATCTGTATTCATCAAACTCTGTCATTGGTGGTCTTATGCGTGTTAATCAGGAGCGACAAAGGCGTTTCGTGCATATTGAGAGGATAAATTGGTCAGAGGCGAATAAATCTTTCAGAAAACAGTCAAATCGCCCAGAATATCCCGCCCCGCCACCGGTCCGCCCGTTTTCGGCCCCGCTTTGGCAGGTGCAGGAGTCCCGCATCGGTCCATCGATTGTGCTCTTTGCGCGGCGACAACCACAGCAGAAGGCAAGGCCGTAGTACCGACGTGCCGCCACCCCTCGGAGAGAGACGGTGGCCGCTCGTCGGACCCAAATGCCGGGGAGGGCGCTGGGGAAGGAAAGGGATGTGTCGGGGATGACGTGTCGATCAGGGACGGAGCCTTCATCTGGATGGACAAGGGGACGCAGTCTGATGGGTGTCCTGGTCTCACAGCTGCGATTGTGGACGCCGCAGGCGCGGCTGAGGTCGGATCCAACGCAGGAACCCTAAGTGAAGAGCAGTCAGTCGTTGCGCTTCCTGCCAGGCGCGAGACTGGATCGCGTGCACGCGGAATTTCAGGGCCAATTCGAGCTCAATGGATTCGCGCCATACGCCGATAGAGAAACCGTCTCTATCGGGTCGCAGTACGTCGGCGTCGACAGCTAGATAGTGGTTCCGGCCACTGACACGCTGGCCCGAACACGATGGTGGCTTGATGGAACGTGTCGGGGAACCTTCGACCGGGGAATCCGCACGAGAACGTCACCGGATATGTACGTCCTGGTCGCGTAGCTCAGGCCAACCGGCAACCTGGGTATCGGTGCTTAGTCCCCGTGCTCCCGTTTGCGAACGCGGACCTCCATCGACGACCCGGGCAGGTGGCGGTTGCTCAACCCTGCAGGAAGGAGCGAAGAGCGCTCGCTAGCAGGAAGGAATCTCGATGACCGCCTCGGCGTCTTCTGTCTGTGGCTGAATCGGTGCTTGCGCCTGTCCCGGTGCGACTGGCTCCTCGAACTCGTACTCGATGACGTTCGTCTGACCGGGCTCGGTGACGACCGGAACATAGTAGATCGGGTGACCGCGTTCCAAGCCGCCGCCGAGAAGGAACAGCGACGTGCCGTTCAGTGTCGCCTTCTTCAGCACTGCTCCCTGCGTCGCGTACAGCGAGACTACAGATCGATTGGTTCCAGGTGGTCCGTCGTACCGGGTGGAGTCGTTTTGCCGGCCAGCAATATAGACCGGATAGTCCTGTGCCGGAGCATTGTTGGTGATTGAGGCAGTGACCTTAGTTGGCCGCGTCGTGCCCTCGCACGAGCCTCCGGTGTACGTGACCGAACGCTCGAGGTAGTAGTCGAGCTTTCCGCCTGCACCGTTGTTGACGACGACCGCCGCGTACGGGGCTGGCGAATCGGGGACCTCGTGGCCGATCTTCGTCGGACCGATGATCCGCTGAATCTCCGGGTCGGCACTCCATACGGCAAGGTGCCCTTCGCTTGCTGCCTTTCCGATGGCGTCGAGTAGTGCAGACGGTGATGCGATGCCACCTTGCATCTTCAGAACGACTGCCGCGGCTATGTCCTGCAGGTACTGCTTTCGCGCGGCTTGATCGGTTGGGAACCGAAAGTAGGCATCCGACTGAGTAATTCGAACGACATTGTCTGCATTGATGACTTCACCGTCGGCAAGCTGGACTGGCCCGACGACCTCGAGGATGTAACTCAACGCGACCGGATCCGTGGCGATCGCGCCATCGATGACCTGCCCGGTTTCTTGCCGCCACATCGATTGCCAGATCTGCCCCGCGTAGGGGAAGTGAGGGCTCAGATTGCTGTTCTGCCAGTTCGACGTTGCCTGGAACCGTTGTTCGTAGGCGTTGTAGAAGTCAGGGCCGAGATCAATAGGGTCGTAGTTCCTCGAGAATTCTTTGTTGCTCGCCAGATCGTCGACTTGGACCCGGCCGTCGGCCGCGGACAGAATGGCGAATCCTCCGATCAGACCGCCGGTCCCACGCGACTCTGCGTTGGTCTGGAACGCCATGAAGTAGCTGCGCGGACCGTCGGCACCGATCATCGACGGCAAGACTTGAGCGGCGATCCTCGTGTTGGACAGTAGGCCGGCGAGGTCGGTCACCTGCTCTTGCAGTTGCACACGCGCGTCACCGATCTGGTCGATCGACGTGGACTCAGGGATGGCGTCGGCCTGGACTTTCAGCTCATCGGCGGAGTCGGCAATCTGAATGAGAACCGGCGCTGCGTCGCGCAACGCCTGAACATCGAGCCGGCCATCGGCGGAGCGAAGCTGGCTGGGGTCGAGAACGGGACCCAATTGCACCGCGGGTTCCAACACGTTCTTTGCGAGACCGTCGACCACGTCAATGATCTGTGTAACCGAGTCGAGTGGGTTGCCCAAGAACGGAACAGCCGCTGCAAGACGCCAAATGGGTGAATCGGAGGCTTGCTTCGCGCTTGCCGATGCCTCGACTGCTTCTGCGGCTTGCTTCACGGCATCGTCCGGTTTTCCTGAAGTCACGGACGCCCGTGCTGCCGATGCAGAGTTCTTTGCAATGTTCAGATCTGAGTACGCCGTCTTTGCTGTGTAGCCGAGCCATCCAAGCAGCGCCGCCACGACAACGATGCCGATTCCGCACCCGATCAGAATCCGACGGCGAAGGGGATGGCGCCGCTGACGTGCGGAGCTGCGGCGCCTGCGCCGTTCGCGGTTGCGGCGACTCGATGTGTCGGTCCAGCCGCCGTAAGCGTCGTAGCTGGACGGTCTGCCATTGCTCATGAGTCGAAACGGTCCCTTCGTCGAGCGTCAGACTATAAGAGTGCGCGGACGTTGACATCTCGGACATGTCACATGGAAAGAACGGTGACGGCGTAGTCACGCAAAACGGCGAAGTGCGCTGTGACATCACCCAATAACCAGCGATAGACCGGTTGTCGGAGTCGACTGAGGGCCCTGACCAGTTGTGAGTTCTGGGGCGCTGATCCAAGTCCCCCTGTTAACCTGACTCACGCGCCGGGGAGGGCGCTGGGGGAGGAGAAGGACATATGGGGGGCGACTGTGTAGTTCGTGGTCACTGTTGCCTGTCGGATCAGCACGGATACGCACTGTGATGGGCGTCCTGATCTCGAATGACCAGCACCAGATCCTAGCGACGGCCGCGGTGACTGCTCGCAGGGGACGAGGTAAAAGAAGATGATCGCGTCGTACCGCCTGGCAGTTGCTGCCATCTCGGCGGCTGTAGTGCTGGCGAGCGTGGTCTCCTGCTCGTCGAACGGAGGTAGAAACGTGAACGAGTCCTTGACGTCCGACGACGCGCGAGATCGGACAACGGAGTATTTCGAACAATCATTGGCCGCACTGCCACCCGGTGCGAGACTGGACCGAGTTCACCCCGACCTTCCGAGCAGCGGCGTCGGATTCGGCGGGTTCAAGCCCTGCTACGACAGCAACACGATCACCGACGGGCCACAGTACTTCGGCGCAAGCTACTGGGTAGTGGACGGCGGTGACGGGCGGGCAGGGTTGAAGGCCCTGATGGCGCGATGGAACGAGTGGGGCTGGACAGTAGAAGACGCGACGGTCGACGGCGGAAACTCCGCGCGTGGAGCGTCATCCGAGGACTACCGTCTGACGGTGAAGATCAGCACCAACGGATTTCTGAGCCTCAGTGGGTCGTCACCGTGCTTCCCGTTCGAGAACGGCGCCGATCTGGATGCGCAAGCCCCCGGGACTATCGAGCAGCCATAACGGCCGGTGCTGTCACTGGCACGAGCCGTCCAAGCTGAACGGCGGGCACGACAGCTCTTTGCGGATACGGGTGGAGTAATAACTTTTATCCTCACCGCGAGGGATGTGCTCGCGCTTCAAATCCCTCTCCGATCACACGATGCCGCTGCTATTCTGACCCACGCGCCGGGGAGGGCGCAGGGGGAGGAGAAGGACGTATGGGGGATAGCGGGCACAGCTGTCCGATGGATCAACACGGACGCGCGCTCTGATGGGCGTGCTCGTCTCGCAGCTGCGTTCGTGGGCGCCGAAGGCGCTGGTCGATGTCTCGACTGCCGTCGGATCCATCAACGCTGATTTCGACGCCCGACTGACTCAGATGGAACGCAGCACCGACGAAGCCTTGTCGGATTGGGAAGGCGACGCGGCTGCCGCTGCGTTGGCTCGCTCCCTGTCCGACCGGATTGCCGGGACTCACATCGTGACAGCTGTAGCCGCTGTTTCCGAAGCATTCGGGCAGGCCGCCAGCCAACTTGTTGCTGTGCGAGATCCAGCCCTGAGAATCGTCGATTCTGCGATCGCAGAGGGCTTTTCCGTCGACGATTCCGGCAAAGTGACCGCCCCGTCCAGTTCCACCGGTGATGTCGTGATCGACATGCTCATGCAGTCGAGCTTCGATGAGAAGGCCAGAACCTTCCAAGCCGGCCTCGTCCCTCTACTCGAGTCTGCAGCGGAAGTCGATCGCGCGTGCGCCGCACGCCTGGCCGACGCCGTGGCCGATCTCGCCGACATCACCACTGCGTCGCCTGCTGCATCCTCGTATTCGCCCGAGGTCCGAGCAATCCTCGACGGGAATGCACTCCTGCCTGAGGATCCGGTGGCGCTCGCAGCGTTCTGGGACGAGCTGTCACCGGCCGAGAAAGACGGACTTGCTGCCTGGGATCCCACCATCGGCAATCGTGATGGACTGCCCGCATTCGACAAGTCCCGCTACAACGAAGAACTGCTGGAGACGTTGTCCGCCAACGCAGATGCGAATCTCGATGCAATCGTGGCCCGCCACCCCGACTGGATGAGGGGAGAGAACCTCCCTCCGACCGAGGGAATCGTCAGCGACGAGGACAGTGATAGGCAGCGCGAATTGGACCGATGGCTCGACGAGAGGGCCGCAGCCGAAGAAGCCGCCTTCGGATACCACGAGGTTCGCACACAGCTCGACAACGACGGCGTGCCCCGCTATCTGATGAATATCGATGGCGAGGGCCGAGGTGCCATCGCCCTCAACAACCCCGACAGCGCAGGCCACGTCGCCACGTATGTTCCCGGGACGAGCTCGGGGTTGCCGTCCCTCGGAGGCGATATGATCCGAGCCGAGAATCTGCTGGCCGAAGCCTCGTTCGACAACGATTCGCCCACTTCGATCGTCACATGGGTCGGTTACAACGCCCCACCCGAAGTTCACAATGCCGGATCCTCCGAGTACGCCGCAGCAGGCGCACCAAGGCTGGACAGTTTCCAGGACGGGCTGCGGGCAGCGCACGAGGGCGCACCGTCGGTCAATACCGTGATCGGACACAGCTACGGCAGCACTGTCATCGGGCACGCGATGAGCGGCGGCAATTCACTCGACGCCGACAGCGTCATCTTCGTCGGAAGCCCGGGCGTCGGAAACGGTATCGACGGGGTGGAAGACCTCAGACTCGACAACGTAGACCCGTCGTCGAATCACGAACGCATCTTCGCAACGGCGGCGGCGACGGACCCGGTGACCTGGATCGGCGGAGCGGCCGACAGTTTGTCCGAAACAGCTTCGGTGATAGGCCTTCCCGGTGACATCAGCCTGATACACGGATCCGACCCGACCAACTCGTCGTTCGGAGCGACCGTCTTCGAGAGCGACCCAGGCCCGAGCATCGATATCGGCGGCATGGACTTCGGGGTCTCGCCGTCCACTCACAGTGACTACTTCGTCATCAACAATCCGGGACTGCAAGAAATGGGCAGAATCATTGCAGGCACGAGGTAGACGATGACACTCTTGTATCGCCGGGTCTTGGTAACCCTGTCGACGCTGTGGTCCTGTCGACTGCAGTAGTTGCGTGCTCGACCAGCGGAGGTAGGAGCCTCAACTAATCCTTGACGTCCGACTCGTCGATGAAGCAGACGATCGAGTACCTCCAACTATCTGTTTCCGCGCTTCCCGCCGGTGCCAGATTGGTCCGCGTGCACCCGGAACTGCAGGCGGACCTGGCATTTGGCGGGTTCGGGCCCTGCTATGACAGCAACACGATCACCGAGGGGCCGGAATATTTCGGCGCAAGCTACTGGGTCGTCGATGGCGGTGACGGGCTAGCAGGTGTGAATGCCCTGGTGGCGCGATGGAACGAATGGGGCTGGACAGTAGAAGATGCGACGGTCGACGGCGGAAACTCAGCGCGTGGAACGTCATCCGACGACTACCTTCTGATAGCGAGGATCAGCAGCAATGGATTTCTGAGTCTGGGTGGGTCGTCACCGTGCTTCCCGTTCGAGAACGGCACCGATCTGGACGCGCAGGCTCCCGGGGTGATCGAGCAGCCCTGATGGCCGGTTCTAAGAACGCAATCGGCATAGCGTGGCTGCCCGGTCGCTTGCCTGTTGGTGACACGATGTTCCATGCCTGCGCTGTGTGTCGCGTGCAACGGCGGTTTGCGAAGTACGAATGGAAAGTCTGGCCGCCCAGCCATTTAGGGGTGATAGACAGGTGGCAACGAATCGTCAGGACGATGACGCCACAGTGAAAGAACTGTGAGGATCACTGGAATCAGGAAGACGGCGTAGGGAGCTGCGACAACCCACTCCTCGCCAGCCGTCAACTCGGGACTCCAGCTGGTCGGGTCGCGCGGGGCAGGCGGATCGATCGTGTTGAGGATTGGATTGGACAACTCCAGCAGGCAGAACAGTGCAGTCAACGATAATCCTGCGGTGGCATACCGACGACCTCGGCGGAACGTCGTCGGAGACTGAAGGTGCGCGACGCTGTTCCCCGCGAACATCGCGGCCGGGATCAAGAGGATCAACCCGACCGCGGTGTCGATATTCCAGGTCACCACGACGTTGCCGATGGTTTCCCACCAGAGCCCTAGTGCAGCGGCGGCCAGTGACAGGCACCACCACAGCAACGGGAGCAGAACCACGACGGTCACTCCCAGCGTGAGTCGTGTCGCTGGCGCCGTGGAGTTCGTCATGAATGCCATCCTTCCTTTCGCGGTCATGGAGGCGGTGGTGCTAGTTCGAGAACGTGTGCATCAGAATCCGGTTGCGTCTGCGAATTCTCGAGGTCATCACTACAGCTGTCACGATCATTCCGGCGCCAACCACGAGCGCGATACTGGACCAAAGGTCGACTTCGTACACCTCGTATGC
>NZ_LVCV01000204.1 GCF_001647195.1 Rhodococcus sp. EPR-157
GGCGCAGAGTTCTTGCGCCGATCTGCCAAGCCCGAGAGATGTGAACGCGCCGTATGCGGCGAGCACTAGCAGAATCCCAGTGACGACCAGCGCCGCAGCGATGAGACTCGCGCGACGATTCTGGTTCATATCAAGAAACCGTACTGGCGATGACCATGGCATGGGTGCGGCCCGCTGCATTTCATGGGACTGCCTGCTGGCGGATTGGTCACCGCGATTCCGCTGATCGGTTGGCCATCCCGCGCCGCAGGCCGTAGATCAGGGCACCGACCACGATGACCGCAGCTCCCGTCGTCACCGACACCAGCGGCAGCGCGAATGCGAGCACCACACACCCGGCAAGACCCACCACCGGCACGATCCGGTTGGGACGGCCCTCAGCCGAAGTCAAGGTCCACGCTGCGGCATTGGCGATGGCGTAATAGATCAACACCCCGAACGACGAGAAGCCGATCGCGTCGCGCACATCAGCAGTCGCGGCGACCGCCACGACGACAGCGGCGACGGCCAGTTCGGCGCGATGAGGGACTTTGAACCGCGGGTGCACAGCGGCGAGCGCATGCGGCAAGTGGTGATCGCGGGCCATAGCCAACACGGTCCGCGACACCCCCAGCACCAGGGCCAGCAGCGAACCCAACGCGGCGATCGCAGCTCCTACCTGCACGACCGGCACCAGCCACGGCACACCTGCGGCGCGTACCGCATCGGCCAACGGGGCAGTCGACGCGCCCAACGTGTCGGCTCCCAAGACAGCCAGCACCGCAACCGCCACAAGGGTGTACACGACCAAGGCAATCCCCAACGCCAGCGGGATCGCACGCGGAATCGTGCGAGCGGGGTCGCGGACCTCCTCGCCCAACGTGGCGATGCGGGCGTAGCCGGCGAACGCGAAGAACAACAACCCGCCTGCTTGGAGCACTCCACCGATGCTGACGTCTGCACCGATATCCATACGCGCGACATCGGCCTGTATCGAGGACGAGCTGGCCACTACGACGAACGCCAGGACCGCCAGAACGATTGCCACGATGACGCGGGTCAACAGCGCCGACTTCTGCACGCCCCGATAGTTCACCGCGGTCAACGCGACGACGGCTGCGACCGCGACAGCGTTGGCATGCGCAGGCCAGGCGTAGGCGCCGACGGTCAACGCCATTGCCGCACATGATGCAGTCTTGCCGACGACGAACGCCCACCCGGCCAGATAGCCCCAGAAGTCGCCCAGCCGCTCTCGCCCGTACACGTATGTCCCGCCCGATACCGGGTATCGAGCAGCCAGCTTCGCCGACGATGTCGCGTTGCAGTACGCCACCACTGCGGCGACCGCCAACCCGACCAGGAGACCCGATCCCGACCCCGCTGCCGCAGCAGCGGGCGTCAGGGCGACGAAGATGCCCGCGCCGATCATCGACCCCAGCCCGATCACCACCGCGTCGAACACACCGAGTCGACGCTGAAGTTGTGGCTCATCTCGTGACGGCGTGCTCATCTGTGTCCCCTCCGACCGAATCATCGGCAGCGCTAACCGCTACCTGCGTGAGGGCGACGACTGTATATGGAAAGGGTGACAGCTCGTGGCTACGAAATCGATATTGGGCCGATGTTCCGCGTGACGTGCCAGCCGTCGTTCGATTCTTCGACCAAGTACGTAGTTCCGAAGCCGCAATCGACGCCGCACCAGAAGCCGGCGCCGACTACGACTGTGCCCTCAGGGGGTTCTTCGATAGCCGAGAGGCCGATGACAACTCCGTCGTTCTGCACGCCGGTCACGCCCTGTCCGCCTAGAGCGGCTCGAGTATCGAATTGATCGACGAATTCGACGGGCGGCAACCCATCGGACAGTTCCACGATCTCGGACTTCAATGCTTCCTCCAACGGCGCGCCGTCCGCGTCGATGAAGAGGTCCGAGCTACCGGATGAGAGGGCATCGAGGACGTACACGGCCTTGAACGGTGACGGATAGCCAACTCCGAAGGTGTGGTCCGTCAAGACCAGGCGATGAACGACAGCGGAGTAGATCTGAGCTTCCGGACTGAACACTGGTGGCGCTTCCGACGACGTGGACACACTGCGGTCATCGGATCCACCAGAGTCCGTGGAGCACCCGGCCACGGCGAACACAAAGAGGAGAAGCAGTGCGACCGCGCGATTGCCCATTGCAGGACCGTACCGCCGACTTCGACGTGGGTGGATCGAATCCTCCATCGAGTGGGGAATGTTCCGAGCTCGGTGCTGGATCGGCGGCCCGCGCGGAGCTGTTGATTGCAATTGGCTGAAGTAAGAGGCCGCCACCACGAATGGACGATGACAACGTTGGTTCTGCCAATCATCGGATCACTACGGTGGTTCGTATTCGGAAGATCGAGGGCTTCGGACTGGCGCCCGACGTTTCGCAGGGAGCTGGCAAGCTGTATTCGGGCTTGCTGTTCGGTATCGGGATCGAGTCCCTCGGCAAGAGCTGCCTGGTACAGCGGGATGGCGTTTCCCTCGTTGCCTCGCGCATCTTCGAACGACGCTTGCTGGACAGTCCGGTGGTGGCTCTGTCATCGAAACGTCCTTCCTCGGATGGGTCCGAAGCCAGCAGGCGGTGGGTTTGGAAAGTGCCGGGGTCGTTGCTTATTCGAGTGGTCATGCTTCGATGGCGTCGGACCTAACCATGAGATCGCTCATCGCATCTCGAAAGTCTGAGCGTCGCTGTTGATTCCAACCCGCTGTAAGTTCGGCGAAAACCTTCTCCTGCCAGGCATGAGCCTGGTCCAGGATCGCATGCCCAGCAGTAGTAACGGTTATTTCCCGGCGACGCCCGTCGCCCGCGCACCGGGACATCTCAAGGTATTGAGTGTCGATGGCATTTTTGACGAGGCGGGAGGCCCCGCTTTGATCGATTCCGAGCTCGCGTGCGATCGCGTTCACCGAAGCGGGTATGTTGCGTGCGATCAACGAGTTCACCGCCTCGATCGTCATCATGAGCCGGCCCTGCTCCGGGAGCAGAGCATCGCCACTGGGCGCCCGCCGTGACCAATGCCGAACGAAGGTGAACAGGAGCTGGCCCGGCCCTGACGTGTTCATTCGGACGCGGCCATCTCGCGGCAGATGTAAGCAAGTTCCAAAGCTGATCTCAAATCCGGTAGCCGTAAGGCCGCAGTCACTTTGGTGTCGGCGACGCGAAAGACCGTCGCTACGCGCGTAGGTTGTTGGTTCTCCGGCCAGGTCGCATCCTGTTCTACTACCATCAGACGCTCGCTTATCGGGTGCCAGGAACGCGGGATCAATCGGATGCCTGATCGTTCGACCCAGTCGGCGAACTGGCTAGGTGTGATCGGGCCCGCGCCTTTCGGCCCGAGAACGACTACCGGATTGCCGACGGCCGCAGCGGACCGCATGAGAGCCCCAGCGTTCACGCTTGCGTGCCATTCGTTGATGGCCGCTTCCAAATTCATGGTCATGGCAAAAGTGTATGCGAATCGCATATAGTAGGCCAAGGATGAGCGCCGTCACCGACGGAAGTTCTTGTCGGTGCTCGGTTGTAGCTTTCGGGGCATGCAGAAGTTGGGGGACTTTCAGAGCGCACACACGCTCTCCGATCAGGAGCTCGTGTCCGCACTGGCGCATATCCACACCACCGAAACCTCCCTCGCCGCATCGAAACTGGCAGTCCTCGCCGAATCCGACCGCCGAGGACTGGGCTTGAAACTCGGCTACTCCTCCGTCGCCTACTGGCACGCCAAATCCACCCGAACCCGCGAAGCCCAGTCCACCCACCACATCCGCCTCGGCTACTGGCTCACAGAACACCCCACCGTCGCCGAAGCACTCACCGACGCCGACATCCACCACGCCCACGCAACCGCCATCGCCGACGGCTACACCCTCATCCACACCGCAGACCCCGCCCTCGACGACGCTGCGATGGCCGCCCATGTCGCGACGCTGCTCGACGTCGCCACCCGCTCCCTCGCCTCCACCGTCACCACACGCGCCCGCGAACTCGCCCACCACGCCGCAGCCGACGCCCAAGCCCGACACGACGCCACCCGCAAAGCCGCCGAAGCCCACGAAGCCGCCCGGCGCGCACGTGAAGAGCAAGCCCGACGCGACGCGGAAGAGAAAGCCCGCCGCACCGGCACACCTTCACCTGACCCCGAACCCGAAGACACCGACACTGCTGACCCCGCGCCCGATCTGCCCGACGGCCCCCGCCCACCATCAGCGGCAGAGAACCCCGCACTGAACGTGTTGAAGATCTTCCAGCTCCCCGACGGGCGGAGCCGAGTCGAAGGCAACCTCGACACCCTCACCGCCGAGAAACTCCGCACCGCCCTCTCCCCACTGACCGCACCGAAACCCGGACCCGGCGGCGCCCTCGACCCGCGGTCCCCCGCCCGGCGTAACGCTGATGGTCTCGCCGAGATCCTCGACCGCCACCTCGCCGGCGGCAAAGGTACGACGTTCACCGCCCCAGCGCGGGTCAACCTCATCGTCAACCTCGCCGACCTCCTCAAACGACCCTGCAGTCACCACAGTGCCGGGGAAGGCAGTCCGCTCGATCGGGAATGGCCGTTCGACATGGAGTGGACCGGACCGATCTCGGGACAACTCGCCGAACTCCTGACCTGCGATGCCGATATGACGCCGATCATCGTCGACGGCGCAGGCGTGCCCCTGGCGATGGGCCGAGAAGTTCGCCTCGCCCCACCGGAACTGCGGAACGCAGTCATCGCACGAGATCGATGTTGTGTCATGTGCGGACGACCCGCAGGCTGGTGCCAAGTCCACCACATCGAGTACTGGACTGACGGCGGACCGACCGATCTGACCAACTCGGCGCTGGTATGCGGGCGCTGCCACCGCTCCATCCACCACGGAGACTGGGAAGTCGTCCTCGGCGAGGACGGACACCCACACGCCATCCCGCCCGCCGCCGTCGACCCGAACCGACAACCTATCCCCAGCTACCACCGCCGACGACAACGCACCGCCTGACACACGGGGGCATCCCAACGATGCACAACTTCGATCTCGGCGGGAGGGTTGGGAGTGGCCCGAGAATTCGGTGGAACCGGATGCGCACCTGGTGCGTCAAAGGAAAGTGTAGGGGTGGTGCGGTCGGCGGGCGCTTGGGCGCGTTCGCCCGAGCGAGGGGAGCGAAAGATGCTCGAGGTCGACTCGGAGTCGTTGCGAGCGTTGTCGTCATCGCTGATCGAGACAGCGGACGCCGTCGCCGCGCTCGACCCGTCACCGCCAGTGGAGACCGGTGCCGCAGCCATGCCCAACTCGGCGTTCGGAGCAGCGGCAGCCGCATCCGCGGAACCGATACTCGCCGCTTACCGAGCAACAGCCGAACGCATCCGCGCGATGGCCGACGCCGCACTGGCCAGCGCCCACAGCTACGACGAAGCCGAAGCAGCCTTCCGTGACCAGCTCATCGAATACCAAGGCGGGCTGTGATGGCAGTATCCGTATCGCAGCTACGGGGGTGGAATCCGGTCCTGCTCACCGGCATCGCCGAGGACATCGCCCGGGTCAACAACATGTTCGACGTACGCGTCCACTACGCCCGGCGCACCGTCAGCGAGACACGTCCGCACTGGCAAGGCACCGCCGCAGATGCAGCCGACGCCCGCTCACTCGCCGACGAACTCGCCAACACTCACCTCATCGCCGCCGTCGACGCGTACTCCGCAGCATTCGGGACCGCAGCACGCGAGATCGACGCCGTCCGGAATTCGGTCCTCGCCGTGGTCGACTCGGCCCTCGCCGACGGATTCAGCGTCCTCGACGACGGACGTGTCCTCGCCCCCGTCAGCTCGACCGGCGATGCCGTCGTCGATCTCGTTCTGCAGTCGGACTTCGAGGAGCGAGCACGCGGCATCGAGGCGCAGCTCAAGCCGTTGCTGACGGACGCCGCCGACACCGACGGAACCTGCGCCGCCAGACTCCAGCAGGCCGTCGACACCGTCCGCGGCCTCGAGCCCACGGAAAGTGCAGCAGAGTCCTACAGTCCACAGGTCACGGCGATCCTCGACGGGCACGCACACCTGCCGGACGAACCGGCGGCGCTCGCCGACTTCTGGGATCAGCTGACACCCACGGACAAGGACGGCCTCGCGGCGTGGGATCCGACCATCGGTAACCGGGACGGACTCCCCGCCGTCGACAAATCCCGATACAACACCCAACTGCTGGGCACTCTCACCGTCGACGCCAGGGCCAACCTCGACGCCATCGAAGCCCGCCACCCCGACTGGATGACGGACCGCAATCTCCCGCGCGAGGTGGGCGCGCATCCGGCCGAGGACGCGGAAGTTCTACGCGAATACGCACGGTGGCTCGACGACCGTGACGCCGCGGAAGTCAGCCTCGCCGGCTACGAGAACGTCCACACCCAACTGGGCCGAGACGGCGCTCCCGCGTTCCTGCTGAACATCGACGACAGTGGCCGTGGGGCGATGGCGCTCAACAACCCCGACACCGCCCAGAACGTCGCCACCTACGTGCCGGGGACGTCGACGGTGCTCGCCTCCATCGACCGTGACATGAGCCGCGCCGAGAACCTGCTCGACGCCGCCAACATGGCCAGTCCCGGACCCAATTCGGTTGTCACCTGGCTCAATTACACCGCACCGCCCGATCTGCACGCTGCGACCTCGGAGAAATTCGCCGACGCCGGCGCGCTCCGGCTCGACCGATTCCAGGACGGTCTCCGGGCGGCACACGATGGACTGCCCGCACACACCACCGTGATCGGCCACAGCTACGGCAGCACCGTCATCGGACACGCGATGCGCGACGGTGCCTCACTCGACGTCGACGACGTCGTCTTCGTCGGAAGCCCCGGTGTCGGGGTGGCCGCAGCCGAGGAACTCTCGTTCCACGGATTCGACCCGTCCGAGAACGCAGCCCACGTATATGCGACCGCCGCGATGTCCGACCCCGTCGCATGGACAGGCGGTGTCGTTCCTGACGCGCACGGATCCAACCCCGTCGCAACGCACTTCGGTGCCACGGTGTTCGGGAGCGACCCCGAAACAACACCGACTTCACACAACAACTATTTCGATCGGGGTAACCCGGGGCTCGACACGATCGGCGCGATCATCGTCGGGCGGGGCGCGAGCGCATGAACCAATCGATGACCTCGACACAGGCGCAGGACCGTTCGATGGACGCGCTGGAGCAATCGCTGTCCGTGCTGCCCGCAGGCGTCCGGTTGGACCGCGTTCACCCGGAGTTTCCCTGGGCGCAGCTCGGATTCGCGAAATTCGAACCCTGCTACGACGACAACACCACTATCGATGGACCACACCGCTTCTCGGCCACGTTCTGGGTGGTGGGCAGCGACGGCCGAGCCGATCTGACGCTGCTGATCGAACGATGGACTCAGTGGGGGTGGGCCGTCGACGACCGGTCCGAACAGCGACTCGGATCGGCGCGCGCAACCTCGAGCGACGACTACCGTCTCGTCGCGAGGCTCAACGAGGACGGAAAGTTGAGCCTCGGTGTCTCGTCGCCGTGCTTCCCGTTCGAGAACCTCGACAACGTGCGCGCGATCGGGCACCGATGACCGAGTGGGAACAGCTCACGGTCAGGGCCGCCCGCATCCAGCGCGCGGTGCACGCCGTGCGGGGGAGCGCAGTCTCCGACGGCGGACACGTGCGCATCGAGGTGGGTGTCGACGGATCGATCACCGATATCGTTCTCAGCCAGTCCTTTTCGATGTTTCCCGCCGAGGCGGGCGCTCAACTGATCGCGTCTACCCACGCTGCGGCACTGACAGCAGCCAACCAGGCCGCGCACGGCATCAGGCGGGAGCTGCTCGAGGACCCGCGCGTCGCACGGTTGGTCGATCAGACCATGGCGCAGCCCGACCCGCCCGCGCCGATACCGACCCGGCCCAGGCGACGAGACGACGACTACGCCGTCGCCGAACCCGTGCAGCCCACGTCGATCTACGACCGCTGGTAGGGGCGGCACGCGGTGGGGGCCGACAGCGCAACTAGCTCGTCGAACGTCGAGACGATCGGGAAGGCGGGGAGGGCAGGGACGGAGCCAGGTCGATCCTGCCGCCTCCGCGGTCGGACGCTCGCCGCGACCTGGTGTCGGGTGTAGGGGCTCGTCGTGGCGGTGCAGGTGAGTCCTCGGTCTCGATGCGATCGCGTCTGGGAGCCGTAACACGTCGACACTTGGAAATGCGTATGAGTCGAACTTAATTCACCTGAATGACAATTAGATGTCGTCGGTGCCGGAGAATCACCACCGGGTGTCGTGATCGTAACGTGATGGTGATTACATACGACATTGAAGTGAGGTGTCGGGAAGGTGGAACGAGTTCGTGTCGAGTGAACGGGTGGACCGAAGCGACGATGAGTCGTCCCATTCGGCTGCCGCGACCGTGGCCTTGAGTTCGTGGGATGCGGGCGTCAAATCGATTTTCGACAAGATCGTTTCGACGGGAATGCTCGTAGTGCTGGCACCGATCCTTTTGTTGTGCTGGGCATATGTGAAAAGTGCCAATCCTGGAAAGCCCGCAATCGTGAAGTTGCCCAGAATTGGATTCGGTGGACGCCGGTTCGAGGTACTCAACTTCCGCTCCGCACCCGGCCACCCGATGATCACGTACGGGCTCGTTCACCTGCCCGAACTCATCAACGTCCTGCGCGGAGAGATGAGCCTGGTCGGCCCACGTCCCCGGCCCTTCGACGACACTCGGGTGGGCACCCTGGACACTCCGGCATCGGTGCGGGTCGAACTCCACCCGGGCATGACCGGACTGTGGATTCTAACTCCCCGTACCGAACTCACGCCACAGGACATTTTCTCGCTCGACCGCTCGTACCTGGAGTCGTGGTCGCTTTCCCGAGACATCCACATCTTGTTCGCCGCCGCGCGAAAAGTTCGGTACGGACGCGAAACTGTTTGACTCACCGGATGCGGGTGCGGAAACAAGCGGTTGGACCTTTTTTCGACGGCTTTTCGAGTGTCCACCGGAATTCGTAGATCTAACGGTCGAAGAATGTGCACGACAATGTTCGACGAGTAGAGCAATTTCCGTGTGTCCACTAGTTTGTACATGGGGGCGCTGAGAATCAACGTTGCTGGGCGACGTTCGGGGTAAGAACGCACAGTCGTCGAGATCGTTGAGGAGGGGTTGCAGAAGTGGCAGTTGCGAGTGGGCTGTTGACTCGGCCTGACTTTGGGCACTCCCCGACTTCTGGTGCCCAAATGAACACCCACCTCGAGTTCGCCGGTCGTCCATGTCAGTGCAGCGTCGACGTCTACGAGTGCGAACCGAACCATCCCAGCTCGGGGGAGAAGTGCGTCACCGTCGGCCCGGCCGACGTGACCGGTGCACTCTCTGCTTCGTATCGGTCCAGGGGTAGAGGAATGTTCCCGCACACCACACTAATTCGACCACAGGTTCGGTTCATCATGGAAGACAACGCCCCAGGCGGCAGGCCAGCTCTGTCCGATATGGGTGGAAATCCGCAGACGCCGAGGCCACAGCCGATGAGTTGACCGAGCGGCACCACCGAAGACCATGAAACTATTGCTGAAGCTGTGCACAAAGAATGAGGGAGCCCCAAGTGGAAATCCAGGACTACCTGCAGATCCTGCGCGCACGATGGATGGTCATCGTCGTCACCGTTGCTGTGGCGGTGTTGGGGGCACTTGCTGTCTCGCTACTCACCACGCCGACGTACCAGTCGTGCAGTCGCGTGTTCGTTTCCACCTCCGGCGGGTCGACCGTCAGCGAGTCGTACCAGGGCAACCTGTTCTCACAGCAGCGCGTTGCGTCGTACTCCGAACTGGTCACCGGTGAAACATTGGCGTCGAGGACGATCGACGACCTCGGCTTGAGCATGTCGCCGGCCGCGTTGGCATCGAAAGTGACAGCGACGTCGACGCCGGACACCGTGCTGCTCGATATCTGCGTGGTCGACTCCGCTCCTGCCCTCGCCAGCGGCATCGCGAACTCCCTCGCATCGCAGCTGACCACCCTGGTCCGTGAACTCGAGACACCGGAAGACGGCGGATCACCGGCCGCCGGAGTGCGTCTGGTCGAGGAAGCAAAGGAATCCGCGACACCGGTCAGCCCGAAGACCACACGTAACCTCGCGCTCGGAGCGGCCGTCGGTCTGCTGCTCGGCATCGCGCTCGCAGTGCTTCGTGACCGTCTCGACAACACCATCAAGACGCGCATCAGGCTCGAAGCTGCATCCAAGACGCCGCTCGTCGGCACCCTGCCGTTCGACAAGACGCTCAAGGAGACGGCGGTCGTCAAGTTCGGTGCCGGGCATTCGCCGAGTGCCGAGGCGTACCGCGAACTGCGTACCAATCTGCAGTTCCTCGAGGTCGACCACCCGCCGCGCGTCATCGTCGTCACCAGTGCTGTCCCCGCCGAAGGTAAGACGACGGTTGCCGTCAACCTTGCACTCGCGCTCGCCGAGGCTGGGCACCACGTTGCCCTCGTGGAAGGCGACCTGCGTCGTCCTCGCGTCTCGAAGTACCTGAATCTGATCGGCTCGGTCGGTCTGTCGACCGTATTGGCAAATCAGGCCGACCTGTCCGACGTGTTGCAGCCGACCCCCTACGAGGGCCTGGAAGTTCTTGCGTCGGGACCTCTTCCGCCGAACCCGTCCGAACTGCTCGGTTCCGAGGCGTCGCGCCGCGTGATCGAGGAACTGCGTGGTCGGTTCGACTACGTCATCATCGACGGTGCTCCGTTGCTGCCGGTGACCGACTCTGCGCTGCTCACCACACACAGTGACGGCGCGCTCATGGTCGCTCGTTTCGGCCACACCACCGAG
>NZ_LVCV01000205.1 GCF_001647195.1 Rhodococcus sp. EPR-157
GCAAGGGCAGTGACAACTACTCGTACTACTACGAGACCGACAGCACCATCCCGCGCCAGACACCCCACCCCGTCGCTCCGGGATCCATCGTCAACCCGGTAGCCGGAGCCACTGCATGGGACGGGTCGATGCCGTCGGCACCGCAGGTCTCGCAGCCGACAGCACCTGCGCCGCAGCCTATTGCGACGCCGGCAGCTCCGTATGTATCGGCACCGCCGGCTCCGCACGCGTCGACACCGCCGGCCGAACCCGAACCTGAGGCCGCGGCACCGGTATACGCGCCGATACCACCTCGGTCGACTCCTCGTCCGCCGTCATCCGTCCCGCGTCCACCGGCAGCGACGCCTCGTCCGCCGTCGGCGTCCACGCGCGCGTCGGGAAGCGCACCGCAGAACGGTGCGGCACCGTCCTCGCGGCGATACAAGGAATGACGGCGGTACAGGAATAGCGGCGGTACAGGAGTAACGATGCCGGGGTGCAGGCGATTTCGCTGCACCCCGCCAGTAGATTGCCACCACCAGCGGGGGCGTGGATGTAGTCATCCACGCCCCCGCTGGCAATCCGGACGCCGAGTCCCCACTGCGGAGCCTCGGAGTCGTTGGGCAGAACGAACTCCCATGGGCGAGAAGAGGCTACGGCCCGAGCAGATCCCACAGTGGGTCGTCGTAGCCGATGTCGTAGGTGCATTCCGCCGGCCTCGGGTCGGGCACGAACGCCCACAGCAAAGCCCCCGCCGTACCCGCTTGCTTCTGACCGTCGATCTTCGTGGCGATGCTCGTCGCCCGGTCGTCGAGTTCGCCGCAGGACCCGGCCAGTTCGCCGATCTCGGCCACCAGCAACGGCTTTCCCACCTCGGCGGTCTGAGTGATCCGGCGGGCGAGGCCGTTCCACTGATCGCCGGGCAGTGGGACCCCATCGGCGCCGTAGTCGTGGTACTGGAGAACGTCGACGGCGGGAGATTCCGCCAGGTAGCGGTACTCGTCGCCCTGGCTCCCGCACTGTCCGCCGCCGGTCAGCCCGGCCGTGATCAGGGTGTCCGGATCGAGGGCGCGGACCTGAGCGCCCGCGGTGTCGAAGAAGGTGCGCAATACCTGTGCAGCGTCCGACGTGCACGTGCGGGTCGACCACGAACAACTCGCGTCGGCGCAGGTGCTGGTCTCAGGTTCACCCACCAGCTCCCACGCGGCGAGGGCAGGCGAACTCTTCCATCGGTCGACCGCCGTCGTCACCCAATCCTGGAAGCTGAGCACTGCACCTGCGGCGGGTGGGTTGGTCCAACCGTCGATGTACCACTGGCGGTCCTTGAACACGTCTCCCTCGCAGGCCCCGTCCTGGGGTGAAAGCACGGGAACGACGAGCTGACCGTGCGCCTCCGCCGCTGCGAACACCGCGTCCATCGGACCGAAATCGAGTGCACCGGTGAATCGATTGGTCGCCAACGCTTGGAATGCGTTGAACCGCGTCATGGAATGCGCCGGCAGCGACGAGAAATACGAGTTCAGGTCGACCATGGCACCGCATCCCGCATTGACCGACCAGTTCGTCGCCAGCTGATAGGCGTTGAATCCCGTCGGCCACCACGGTGAGCCGTCCAGTCTCAGGCCATCGGAGTCTGCGGTGACCCGGGCAGAGGATGCGGGGCTCGCCGGTTGTGCGATCGCCGGCGTCTGCGCCGTGAACACGAAAAGTACTGCGAGGGCGGTCATCGCAGCGCATCGACTCAACCGAGTGGTCCGGGGCATTCGACGATGCTAGTCAGCTGACACGCACAACGACAATCGGATCTCTTGCGCGAACAGCGAAGTGCATCAGTTGAATGATCGAACATGGGCGATATGGATAGTGGATAGCTGATAAACAATCTCCGTGACCGAATGTGCAGCAATGTAACTGGCGAGTAGTTTCTTTGCATTACCACGATAGCGCCATTTTCGGCTGCGCCAGTTACGTTTTCAAACCATAATGGTACTCGGCAGTATCAACACTCGAGGTCGGATTTCTATCATGTTCCGTAGTTCCCGCATGTCTTCATGGTGCGCACGTGTCGCCGTGACGACAGGTGTCCTTGCGCTCGCACTACTCCCGGGGACCCCTGCGTGGGGCCAGGAACCAGACGAGACGGAATCCACCGACACCGCGTCGGACGCGGTCATGACATTCCTCGACTTCGGCGGTCTCGGCTTGGGTAGATCGCTTCCGCTGTACGGGCTCGACGGATCGGCCCAGATAACGATTCCAGTTCCCACCGGAACTGTGCCATCGGAGTTGACCGGGACCGTTACCATCCCTGCGTGGCTCGACCGTGGTTGGCTCGACGTCGAATCCGCCGACCGCCCGATCGCCCGCATCGTCCTCGATACGAACGCATCGACGGTTCCGGTGTCGATTCCGCTGACCGCAGCCGCCGTCGTCGGCGGCACTGTGACGCTCGAGCTGTCCTCGACGCTGATCCCCGACGCCACCTACTGCCCCGACGTGCGCAACGACCCACTCCGACTCATCGACGCCTCCGTCGCGTACGCCGGCCTCCCCGCGATCCCACGGACCCTCGCCGACTTCCTGCCCCCGGTTCTCCGGCAGCTCACCGTGTTCGTTCCGTCCGAGCCAGACTCCGACGTCATCGCCGCAGCCCTGACGATGACGACGTCGGTGACCGACTACTACGGCGCGCAGACCGTGAACGTCGTCGTGCGGCCGGATTCCGAGCTGCAGGGCGCGGTCTCGGACGGGCCGTTCGAACGGTCGGTGGTTCTGTCCGAGAACAACGATGCGAGCGCCGAACTCGTCTTCCCACTCGACCAGGCTCCGCCGCGTCTGTTCGTCACCGGCTCCGGCGCCGAGCTCATCGACCAGGCGCGGCTCGTGACGAGCAACGTCGCAGAACTGGCGCTGTCGACGAAGGCATTCGCCGGAGCATCCGTACCTCCTGCCGTGCTCGCACCGAATTCGACCACGCTCGACGACCTCGGCATCGGTACCGTCACCGGAACCCGCACAGCCTCGATCCCGCTCGATCAGACACGTCTCGGTCGGTCGGTAGCGAACGTGTCGGTGCACCTGATCGGCACCTACACTCCGGGCTCCGGCTCCCTGACCGCAACGGTCGGCGGTGCGACCCTCGCGGCGTGGCCTGCGGACGACAGCGGCATTCTCGACCGGTGGATCGAGATTCCCAACGCGACGCTGGAGCGGATCACCACCCTCGACGTCACCGTCGAGCATCCCGCCGACAGCGCAGCCGCATGTGGCCGCACCGTCGTCTCCGAGGTGACGGTCGACGGTTCGAGCGTCGTCGAATCCTCCGGCTCGTCGACGTACGCGCCCCTGGGATTCGGTTCGCTACCACAGACATTGATGCCTCGCGTCGGTATCGCGCTGGCGGACAACACATTCGCCAACATCGTGCGTGCAGTCTCGATCGTCGACGGACTGCAGCGGATGTCGAGCAGGGCTCTCGACGTCAGCGTCATCTCGCTGGAGGACGCCCTGAACGGGACCGAACCGGCGATCGTCATCGCCCCCGACGGCGGGTTGCCGGATACCGTGACGCTACCGCTGTCGTCCACAGGCGCGACGACGTTCACGACGGTGTCTGCCCAGGGCTCGGAAACCGTGCTCACCCTCGATGCTGCACTGCCGTTCGCGAGCCTTCAAGTGGCAGCCGCCGAAGGTGACGCGGCGAAGCTGATTGCATCGTCCAACGGTGCGCCGGAGGAGCTGGACAGATTGCTGGGATGGCTCGACGCCGACCCGTCGCGATGGTACGGGCTCAGCGGTGACGTCTTGTTCGGTGCCGCGGGCTCCGATCCGTTGTCGTTGTCCAGCGCCGACCTCGCCGGCCCGGAAGCAGACGCCGCCGCCGATCCCGACGGTTCGAACGGGCTGCTCGTCGCGGGAATCGTCGCCGCCGTCGTGTTGGTGGTGATCGGACTCGCTGCAGCACTGATCGTCTGGATGCGCTCGCGTAGAAGTGACTCCCGCGCGCCATGACGACAGACGTCGACGTCCCCAAGGCCGGGAATACCGAATCGATAGTCCATCGGATCCTGTCCCTGCGGACGCGTCGACCCGTCAGCATCATCTTCTTCTACTGGGTAGTGCTGGTGATGTGCGTCGGTATCGCGACCTATCCGACCGGAAAGCGATTGGCGCAGGAAGCAGCCGACGGCGCGATCACGACCTACATCTTCGTCCTACCGTTCCTCGCAGCGGTGGCGGCGCAGGGGATCGCGCGTCGTCGAGCCGGGGAGCTGCCGATCCACGATCGGCAGACCGACATCATCGTCGGCGGTCTGGCGCTGCTGGCCGCGGTGGCGATCAAGGCGCTGTGGGTGCCGCGCTACGTCGAGCAGTATCAGCTCTCCCATCTCGACGTGCTCGCTGGCTTGGTGTTCTTCCTCGGTGCTGCCATTCTGCTGTTCGGGCTCCGGCCGGTCGGGCGATTCTGGTCGGTGTGGCTACTGCTACTTGCGTTGAGTCCGTTGGGGTATCGCATGGTGGCCATCACTGCGGGAGGTAGCCGATTCGCCTACGGTGCGGTACTCGTGTTGCTTGCCGGCCTGGCCGGGGCAATCGCTGTCGGTCGTACCTTTCGACGAGCATTGGCAGGCTTCGTCTGCACGGTCGCAACCGGATTCGTGATTCTCGCGGCGATGTTGGCGAAGTGGCCGAACCTGCACATCGCGTGGTTGCAGCTGATCCCGACGGTGGGTGCCACAGCGGTGGTCGGCATCGGGTTCTATCTCGCTGCGCGGCGCGGACAATCGCTGCGGCCGTTGTCGCGTCCTGTTGCTCCGGTGACGGCGAAGAGGTCGCTCAGCTCGGCCGTGACGGTCGTCGTGGCGTCGGTGATCCTGTTCGTGATCCCGATCCCGGCGCAGACGGTGATTTCGTCCACTCCGGGCCCGCCCGGGCCTGCGTCGGCGCCGCTCATCGTGCCCGACGGATGGACGCAGACCGGCACCGAGAACTTCGACTGGGTGAGGTCGTACTTCGGCCAGAAGTCGTCGCTGAATCGTCAGACCATGCGCGCCGACGAAGGAAACCCAGCGTGGGACCTGCAGTCGCGGCCGCGAACGGTCGTCGTCGATGTGCTGACGACGACGAACCGCGCGAGCCTGGGGGTGTACCCGGAGAGCACGCTGTACCGACTGAGCAACACCCGTAGCAGCGAGGCACTGCCGGTGAAACTGGGCCACGACGTCGTCGGTTCGCTGTACACCTCGGTCAGTGACGCGCTGCTCCTGACGTGGACGAAGCTGGTGTTCACCTGGGTGCGTGGCGAGTTCACGCAGCGGGTCACCGTCATCAGCGTCGACAATCACGATCCCGGCGCGGACTTTCCGCAGCCGATGCCGTCGATGGCGTCGAACCTCGGTACCTCGCTGGCGATCTTCCTGCGCGGCAACACCATTGCCACCGACGACGATCCCGACTACAAGGATCTGGGACTGCTGACGACGTTCGGGACCGCACTGGTCGCCGCGCAATGGGGTGCGAAGTGATTCCGCGCGTCGGGCAAGAGTCGGAGAGCTTTCGAGCCGCGGCGCTCGACGACGCCGTCAACGGGCTCGCTCGTCGTCATCCGCTTGCGTCGGCCGCCGTTGCATTCGTCCCCTGGCAGAAGCGCACCGCGCTGACGATCGCGGCGATCACCGTCGTATGCGCGGGTCTGGCGCCGTTGACGACTCTGTTGACGATCACCGTGCTGTGCACCATCGGCTACATCGCCATGATGGCGGACCGGCTACTGCTGTTCTCCCGGGGTCTCGACGCAAGTGCCATCGTCACCGTCACCGACGAAGAAGCGTGGGCGATTCCCGACGACGAATTGCCTCGGTACACCATCCTGGTGCCGGCGTACGACGAGCCGGAAGTAGTCGGCGATCTCATCGCGGCGATGAGCAGCCTCGACTACCCGGCAGAGAAACTGCAGGTCCTGCTGCTGCTCGAAGAGGACGACGACGTCACCATCGCCGCGGCGAAGGCCAGTGGCGTCAGCGACGTCGTCGACGTGGTGCTCGTTCCGGCCGGTGATCCACGGACCAAACCCAAGGCCTGCAATTACGGATTGCACTTCGCGACAGGGGAGATCATCACGATCTTCGACGCCGAGGATCAACCGGAACGCCTGCAGCTGCGCCGCGTCGTCGCGGCGTTCGCTCGGTTGCCCGAGACCGTGGCCTGTGTTCAGGCGAAGTTGGCTTTCCACAACGGTTCTCAGAACTTGCTGACCGGATGGTTCACCGCCGACTACGCGTTGTGGTTCGGCTATCTGCTGCCCGGGCTGATGCGGAGCACGTCGCCGATCCCGTTGGGCGGCACCTCGAATCATCTGCGCGCCGACGTCATCGAGGAGGTCGGCGCCTGGGACGGCTTCAACGTCACCGAGGATGCGGACCTCGGGGTGCGTATCGCAGCGTCCGGCTATTCGACTGCCGTCCTGGACTCGACCACACTCGAGGAAGCCAACAGCGACGCGATCAACTGGATCAGGCAGCGGTCCCGCTGGTACAAGGGCTACCTGCAGACCTGGTTGGTGCACATGCGTCGGCCTCGGGACACATTTCGTGCACTCGGCCTGGTTGGGACGTACCGGTTCACACTGTTGTTGGCGGGCACTCCGATCACCGCGTGCATCAACATGATCTTCTGGTTCGCCACTGCGGCATGGATACTCGGCCAACCCGCGTTGGTGGCGGCACTGTTTCCGCCGTACATCTACTACTTCTCCCTGGTATCGCTGATCATCGGCAACGTCGCGACCGTGTACATGTACCTCATCGCCAGCAGGGAGAGCGGGAACGCGTACCTGCTGGTCCCGAGCCTGACGATGCCGCTGTACTGGCTGATGATGAGCGTCGCAGCGATCAAGGGCTGCTGGCAGCTGCTGCGTAATCCGTCGTATTGGGAGAAGACGTTTCACGGCCTGTCGACGCCGACGCCCGATGCAGAGTCGGTGAAATGAGACTGTTTCTGGGTGCGTTCGCCGGATATTTCGCGGTCGGGCTGACGCTCAGCCTGCGGTTCGGCTACCTGCTCGGCGATGCGTTGTCGAGGACGTCGGCAGCACAGGCAGTGCTGTTGAGCCGGGATCCGCACGTATCGGCGATCGGGTTCATCTTCACGCCGTTGACCGCCCTGCTGCAGCTACCGCTGGTCGCGTTGTCGTCGTGGTGGTCGGCGATCACGCGGTGGAACATCTCCGGCATCGCGGTATCGGCGCTGTTCATGGCCGGTGCGACAGTGATGGTGCTGGGCATCTGCCGCGACCGCGGGCTCGTCGGATGGCACAGCGCCCTCATCACTGCCGTGTTCGCTCTCAACCCGATGATCGTGTTCTACGGCGCGAACGGGATGAGCGAGGCGGTGTTCCTGTTCTTCACGTGCTGGGCGGTGCGCCGGTTGCTTCGGTGGGTGCACACCGATGACGTACACGACTTGATCGTCGCCGGAATCGCTTTGGCGCTGGCCTATCTCACCCGATACGACGCCGTCGTCGCGATCGCCGGGGCGGCGTTCCTCGTTGCCGGTGTGACGCTTCTGCGTCGTGGCCGAGGCGAGTGGCGAGCGATGCGGCGTCAGGCCATTCTGGATGCAGTTCTCGTCGCCGGACCGGGATTCGTCGCGTTCCTGGTGTGGAGCGCGACGAGCTGGCTGATCACCGGTGAACTCCTGGCGCAGCTGTCCTCGAGCTACGGCAATTCGGCGATTCTCGAACAATCGGGCGGGTCGACGGGGACGCCGCTGGCCAACGCGGCGTTCGCGTTGGTCGCCGGCCTCGCAATGGGGCCGCTGCTTCCGCTGCTGCTGCCCGTCGGCGCAGTGCTCGCCAAGGCGCGCGGTGATCTGGAATTCCTCGTCGCCCCGGTTGTGTTCGGAGCGATTCTGGCGTTTCAGGCATTGACCTACATCAGTGGGTCGACGTTCGGTTTCCTGCGGTTCTACATTTGTGCGATTCCGTTGGCAGTCGTCATGGTCGTTCAACTCGCTCCGGCGCGGGGGAATCCGCGCACTCGTCGGCGCGGGGCGTTTGTCACGGTGCGTCCGGACAGGCCGTCGACCGCTCGTCCGGTCGTTGTGTTGTCGGTCGTGCTGTCCATGCTGGCTGTGCCGATCACGGGGTGGGCGATGCTGACGCCGTCGTTGTCCAGCCAGCAGTACGCGCTGAGGTACCTGCTGGATACGCACCCGGACGCCCGCGACGTCGATGCGGTGTCGGCGCGCAAGGTCATCGCATCGTTCTCCACCGAGCGGGAACTTGCGGCGTATCTCGACCGTATGGATCTACCGGAGGGGTCGATCCTCGTCGACACCGTCTACGGATTCGGCGTCCTCGCGGCGTCCGCTCACCCGAAGCGTTTCGTTGTGCCGTCCGACCAGGATTTCACGACGATCCTCAACGACCCCGCCGCAGCCGGCGTCGAATACCTCCTGACGGTGCCCAACAGTGGACGCGGTGAGTCCGACGCCCTCAACCGCCGGTACCCGACGGTCTACGACAACGGCGGCACGATCGCGACCCTCGAATTCGAAGTGCCCAATGTGGGCGCGGATCAGCCGGACTGGAGGATCTACCGAGTGCTGTCGTGATGTCGGCCAGAACTCAGGTGTCGAGCTGGACCTTCACGTGCACGCTGTCACCGTCCTTGTGGGCCACCGCTCGACCCGTCCGTGTGGTCCCGTCGAGCTCGATACGGATGGGACCGCCGTCTGGATAGAAGTTGCGCCACCACGACTTCTTGTCCGGCATGGCGACGCCGATGGTGACCTCGTCACCGCGGCGCTTGTATCCGACGGGGATGGTGAATTCCTTGCCGGACTTACGGCCCGTGTAGGTGATCT
>NZ_LVCV01000206.1 GCF_001647195.1 Rhodococcus sp. EPR-157
TGTGTTCACCGTCTGAATGGTGCCACGACCGTCAGCGTGCCGCCACCGTGCTCAAGCGTTCCCGAACGATGGCGTCGGCGGCCTGACCGGCCAGTATCCCCTGCTCGTGCTGTCGAGAGAGGATCCGTTCGACGGTGACTCCGATGTTCTTGACCTGAGCCTCGACCTCGCTGCGGGGAGTGTTCGAGATTTCCGCGGCGACCTGGATGAGGCCACCGCTGTTGGACACGAAGTCCGGAACCCAGACGACACGCTTGGCGCGCAGCGACTCTTCGACGCGTGAGACCGCGAGCTGATTGTTCGCCGCTCCACAGACTACGGCTGCGTTCAGTGTGCGCACGCTGAGGTCGGTGAGCGTGGCGCCCATCGCGCACGGTGCGTAGATGTCGATGTCCTTGTCGATGACCGTCTCGGCGATGGCGACACCCGGGAACGCGGTCTTCACTCGTTGCAGTGCAAGGGTATTGACGTCGCTGGCGGTGACCACGGCTCCCGCGTCGAGCAGCAGGGAGATGAGGTTGTACCCGACCTTTCCCGTCCCCTCGACGCCGACCCGGCGTCCGGTGAGATCCGTCGATCCCCATACCGACTTCGCTGCGGCAGTCATCGAATTGAAGACACCGAGGGCAGTCATCGGCGCACTGTCACCCGAGCCTCCTGCTGCCGGCGTCCGGGACACGACGTGCTCGGTCGACCGTCCGATGATGTCCATATCGTCGGAGGTCGTGCCGACGTCTCCCGCAGTGATGTAGCGCCCGTCGAGTGTCTCGACGAACCGGCCGTATGCCTCGAGCAGGGCCGGTGTCTTGTCCAGCGCCGGGTCTCCGATGAGAACTGCCTTACCTCCGCCGAGCCGCAACCCCGCCGCGGCAGCCTTGTACGTCATGCCGCGGGAGAGCCGGAGCGCATCGGTCAGTGCAGCCTGCTCGTCGCGGTAGGGGTAGAACCGCGTGCCACCCAACGCGGGACCGAGCGTCGTCGAGTGAATTCCGATGATCGCCTTCAAACCTGTTGCCTTGTCCTGGCAGAAGACAACCTGCTCGTGGGGTGAGTCGTCGGCGAAGTCGGGGCGGTCGAATACGCCGGAGTAGGTGTCGATGTCGACGTGGTGTTCGGCGGCGTGCGTCATGGATGTGCTCCTGTGCGTGGGTGAAGGGATGTCTTCTCTAGCGCAGTGTTACGGCGGGTGCCTCGACGCCGAGTCGCTTCAACGTCCCGAGGTAGGTGGAGATGTTTCGCAGCTTGACGTCCTCGTAACCGCGGACGATGTCGGCAGCTCGAGCGAATTCGACAGCGGTCGAGTAGTTCTCGGTCGACAGCGTCGATGCGAATTCGTGCACGGTCGCTATGTAGTGCGCCAGCAGTGTGCGCTCGATGCGCCGCACCTTCGCGTAACCGAACGGATCGAGCGGTGTTCCGCGAAGAACCCGACCACGCGCGAGAACCTTCAGCGCGACGTGGCTCTTCGGCCCCATCCCGATCTTCTTCTTCCGCCCGAGCGCCTTCAGTGCCGGTGGGTGCAGCTTGTAGGTCAGCTTCTCACCGCCGGGCACCTCGGCTGCCACCGAGTTCAGGAATGCCGGATCGGTCAGCATCCGTGCGACCTCGTACTCGTCCTTGTATGCCATCAGCTTGTGCAGGCCGTGCGCGACGGCGTCGGTGAACTCACGGCTTGTTCCTACGGAACTGTCTGCATCCCACACGGTTTGGACGAGGGAAAGGTAGCGCCGAGTGATGGCCGATCCCTGGTACGACATCAGCTGCGCGGACCGTCGTTCGACCGTGTCGAGAGTGTCGCCCTCGATCGTCAGATCGGTCAGCAGATGTGTCGGGACTACCGTGTCGCTGCGGATGGGAGCGACGTTCGACTCCACTGCGTCGGAGAAGGCCTTCGGTTCGGCCACTCGCGCGCGTCCCCAGCGGAACGCGGCGATGTTCGCGGACACTGCAACCCCGTTGATAGTGATGGCCTCTTCGATCGACGCTGCCGAGACAGGAAGTCCACCAGCCTGATACGCGGCTCCCACGAGCAGGAAGTTCGCAGCTGCCGTGTTGCCGAACAGCATCTCCGATGCAGCCGACGCGTCGAACGAGTACATGGACTTGGAAACCGCCGCGAGCCTGCCGACAAGGTCGTCTTCGTCCGGATACTGGACGGAGGCGTCGTACACCATGTCGCCGGTAGCGGTCCTGGTGGTCGAGGCAATCGTGACGGTGCGTTCGGCGCTCCCGTATCCGACGTTCTTCGCGTCGGCTGCAGTCAGGAGGTCGAACGCGAGCACGCAGTCGGCCGAGGACGGACTGATGCGGTTCGACGATTCTCGAGCATCCGTGGCCAGGCGTAGATGCGAGGTGACCGGTCCTGCTTTCTGGCTCAGACCGATCTGGTCGAGGCCTTCCACGTGCAAACCGAAACGCAGCGCCGCCATACCGAGAACCTGGTTGACGGTGACGATTCCGGTCCCGCCGATGCCGGCGAGGAAGATGTTGTGAATCCCGGTCAGCGCGTCGCGCTTCGGTTCCGGCGCTGTCGGCGGTTCGGGGACGGCCTTGCGTGCGGGCGAGGCGTTTTCGGGAATCTCCACCGTCACGAACGACGGGCATTCACCTTCCAAGCATGAGTAGTCGGTGTTGCAGGACGTCTGGTCGATGGTGGTCTTGCGGCCGAACTCGGTGTCGATCGGCTGAACCGAGAGGCAGTTGCTCTTGACACCGCAGTCACCGCAGCCTTCGCAGACCGCCTCGTTGATGACGACGCGTGTTCGACGCGCAGGCAGGGTACCGCGCTTGCGTTTGCGGCGGGCCTCGGCCGCGCACTGCTGGTCGTAGATCAGCACGGTGACGCCAGGGACCTCGCGCAGGATGCGCTGTGCCTCGTCGAGACGTTCACGCTCCCACAGAACCGTTCCGGCGGCGAGATTCGCCTTGCGGTGCCGCGCGGGCTCGTCGGCGCAGATGATGATCCGACGGACGCCCTCCGAGGCGAGCTTGTGCGTCAACTCGGGGACGGTGAGACCGGCTTCGGCGTCCTGGGCGCCTGTCATCGCGACGGCAGAGTTGTAGAGGATCTTGTAGGTGATGTTCACGCCGGCAGCGATGCACGCCTGGACGGCCAGCTGACCGGAGTGGAAGAACGTTCCGTCGCCGACATTCTGGAAGATGTGGTCGATGTCGGTGAATGCAGCCTGACCGATCCACTGTGCACCCTCGCCGCCCATCTGGGTGAGTCCGGTGACCTGGGAATCGGTCCGCGAGGACATCGTGACGAGCGTGTGGCACCCGATTCCACCGCCGGCCAACGATCCCTCCGGCACTGCCGTCGAGCGATTGTGTGGGCATCCCGAGCAGAAGTACGGCGCTCGCTTGGCAGGCAGGACGGTGAGGTCGAGGACGGGCGGCGGCGGCTTCGGCAGCTCGGTGTACCCCTTCAGGACCCGGCGTAGGGGCCTGAGCAAGCGAGCCGCGGTGAGTTCTCCGTCCGCAGGCACGAGGGGCGTGCGCTCGGCGTCGTACTTGCCGACGATGTTCGGCGCATTCGCCGTGCCGTACAGAGCTTCCTTGACCTGGGATTCGACGAAAGGCGTCTTGTCCTCGACGACGAGCACCGTGTCGAGACCGTCGGCGAACTGTTGGACCTTCTTCTCCCCGAGCGGGAACGGCATTCCGATGCGCATGACGCGAATGCCCAGCTCGAACAGCCGCTCGCTGCCGAGGCCGAGTTCATCGAGGGCTTGCCGGACGCTGTCGTACGCCGTCCCGACCGCGACGATGCCCAACTGCGCACGCGGCGGATCGATGTCGATGCTGTCGATGTTGTTGGCCTCGTTGAAGCGCCGCACCATTTCCCAACGCGGACCGTACATGTCGGCTTCGGCGAGAAGGCTGTCCGGCGGCGAAGCCATGATCCGCTGACGGTAGGTCCAGGGGCGGCCCTCCCATTCCAGCGTCGGGCTGACGATGGGGAAGTCGGCGAAGTCGGTGCTCATCGTCCACAGTCCGTCGGCGACGTCGGCGACGATCTTCATGGAGGACCAGCATCCCGACAGCCGCGACAATTCGACACCGAGAAGACCGAACGCGATCACTTCCTCGGCGTTGCGAGGGAAGAAGATTGGCATTCCCAATGCGGCAAGGGACTTTTCGCTGGCAGCGGGGACCGTCGACGATTTGGCTGCCGGGTCGTCGCCGACCAGTACCAGTGCTCCGCCCGACGGATGGGCGCCGTACATGGTGGCGTGGCGAAGTGAATCACTTGCCCGGTCGAGGCCGGGGCCTTTGCCGTACCAGACGCCGACGATTCCATCGTGTGTGCGTTGGCCTTTCGGCAGTTCCATCTGGCTGCCCCATACGGACGTGGCCGCGAGCTCCTCGTTCATTCCTGGTACGAGTCGAACGTCGTGCTCGTTCTTCAGCTCGGGGATGCCGGCCAGAAGTCGGTCGAGTCCGGCGAGCGGACTGCCCTGATATCCCGACACGAAGGTCGCCACGTTCCTGCCCGCACGGCGATCGCGTTCGTGTTGCTCGACCAGCTGTCGGGCAATGGCCTGCACGCCCGTCATCAAGACGGGTCCGGAGTCCGTTCGGTAGCGGTCGTCGAGGTCGACCGCGCTCGGCGCAACGCGTGTGTCGTCGATTTGGGTCATGAAGAGGCTCCACTTCAGTACACTTGCACGCGGTCGAGATGAACAAAACGTGGTGTAAGCGTGCATCGATTCGGCTCTTCAATCAAAGGAAAGCGCGACAACTGCACCATCGGTTCAGTTGGAGACGCCCGTCACGTCTGGAGTTGAAAACAATGCTCAGTATCGACCGGCTCGACATCGAGTTGCTCGGGGTTCTCTCACGCAACGCCCGCGTGGGAATCGTGGAGCTGGCGTCCGCGTTGGGCGTCGCTCGCAACACCGTGCAGGCCCGGTTGGCGCGCATGGTCGAGGCGCGCGTCCTGTCCGGATTCCGACCGGAACTGGACCTCACCGAAGTGGGGATCGCTGTCGAAGCGTTCATGGCGTTGGAGTTGGAGCAGGGCCGCATCCAGAAGGTCGTGAACGCTCTGACGTCGATGCCGGAAGTGCTCGAGATTCACGCGACGACGGGGCGTGAGGACCTTCTCGTTCGAGTGGCCACCGCGACGCAGGCCGACCTGCAAGCTCTCGCTCAGAGAGTGGTGTCTGTGCAGGGCGTGTCGCACTCGACGACGACGATCGCCCTGACCACCCCGCTGCGTTACCGGATACAACCGCTGCTCGAGCACCTCGGCAAGGAGGAGGGGTGGGGACGTTCCACTCCGACCCCGCGCTGACCTCTCGGATCACTGGTGGGCGGTATTGTCGTTCGGTGCCCAGCCTGAGTCCTCGTCGAGCCGGCGTGTTGGCCGATGCGCTGACGATAGTGTCCATCGTCGCCCTCGGTATCGGTGTTGCGGCGGTGGTGAATCGTAGCCCGTCGCCGCCCGAGTCGCCCGAGTCCTCTCGTTTTGTCGTTGCGGCCACGACGGAAGCCCCGGCAGCCCCTGCTGATTCGACCTACCGGACTCCGGAAGTGACCTTCCCGACGACTATCCCGGGCTGCGACGTCGTCGAACCGCCGTCCGAGGGATCGGCGATATGGGGTCAGATCTCCACCAGCGCAGACGCGTACGACAATCCGCAGTACCCCTGGTATTCCGGACCTCGATCGGTGATGATGACCGAAGCGTTGCAGCAGGCACTGCCCGAGGGCGTGAACGTCCAATTCGGCAGTCACCGAGAGTCGTTGGTGTTCCAGCCGATCCCGCAGACCTCCGTCGAACCGGGAGAACCTGCCGTGCCGGGCTGGGCGTCGGCCTCTGCAGAGATGGGACGTGGTGGCACCGTCGGTCTGCTGTCCGTGTCCGTGTCGGCAGGTACCCCGGTTCCGCCGTGTGTTGCAGGCTCGGTCCAGGAACGGACCACGTCTTCGGATGGAACGGTCACCGACGTCATCGAATCCTGGTATGAATACGGCACGGACAGAACGAATTTCCGCAGTGTGACTGCCTATGCTCCGGACGGATCGGAGATCACCGCCACCGCATCCGACGCCGAGGGATTTCGGTCGGTCAATGCAGGGAAGCGCGACACAGTGCTCACCCTCGAAGAACTGAAAGCTATTGTGGCGCTACCGGAGCTGCGAGTCACCGCGTCGGTGCCCGCGAACACTCCTGGGCCGATGGCAGGGTGCGACGAGATGGCGTACATGTCCGACGGACCCCCTATCGACGCTGATGCCGCGCAGAAATTGAACGACGCGCTGGCGGATGTCGATATCGACGAACAATTCGAACCAGGTCTGAACACGCTGAGGCTCGCCGACTTCTGGACGGGAGTGGTGTGCACGCACGTCGACGTGGTCGGAACCGGTGCCGACATATCCATTTCCATCATGGGCGGGCAGGACCTGCCGACGGTGCCCGACATCTACGATCCCGCATACGACAACCGTCCGCTGGCCACCGAAACCCTTGACGACGGTGCGGTTCTTCAGATCGACGAGATGCCCTACTCCTATTCGCCGGCGCCGCAGGAAGGGTCGACAGGAGGGCTGCGTCGCACCGTCACGGTGACGTACCAATCGGGAACGCAGGTGGAGGTTCGCTCACACGCCGAACGTCCTGACGAGCCTCTCGGAGTGAACGCGCTGCGGGCCATCGCCACCGCGGACGGATTGGACGTTCTGTGAACCCCTACCGAAGGCTGGCCGTCACTGCCGTGGTTGCGATCGTCAGCGTCGGCGCAGCAGTAGCGTTGGTGGCCAACGCACCCCGCGAGGACGCGGAGCCCACAAGCTCGACCACCGCGTCGCCGGGGGCCGTCTGGACACTCGACGCCGCCGACGTGCTCGGCGCCGAGTTCGCGACGTTCGAAGACCCTGTCGGTGGGCGATTCGGTGAGGTGGCCGGAGGCGTCATCGACGCAGGTGATGTGCTCGTCGCCAAGGCCGGCCTGATCAACCAGGAGTCGAAGGAGTTCGAGCAATCGGAACTGGTCGGGTTCGATGCCTCGACCGGTGTCGTGCGGTGGTCGGCGTCGGCGGACGAGATCGACAACTGCTCGTCGACGGTCATGGGTTCGATAGTGTTGTGTGTCAGTGGAAGTGATGTCGTGGCGATCGATGCTGCGTCCGGGGAGGTGACGCGCTACCCCACCGGGTGGAACGTGTTCGGCGTGACCGCGGACGGCACCGATATCTACGTGGTCGAAGGTGAAATCGATGGATACTCCGTCCGTATACATCGTGGGACTCTCGGCGACTTCGATGCGCGGTGGTCACTCACCGTGGACGACACGTGGTTGGAACCGAACAATCGGCTCGAGATCGTGACAATTGCAGGCGGCAATGGGGTGGCCCGGTTCTCTTCGGGGACAACTTTGTTCGATGTCGAGACCGGTGCAATCGTCGACAACTTCGCGTCTCCCGACTGCGTGCGTGGACGATCCGAGCGGGGAGACGAGGTCTTCTTCGTGGTCGGTAGGCGTTGCTCCGACTTGTTCGTGTTTCGCTCGGACCTCGTCGACTCGACCGGCCGAACCATCGCCACGGTAGATGCCGAGCTGTATCAGCGGACCTCGGTCGATGCGCTGAACGCGCCGGACGATCCGGTCATGTTCGGCGGCACCGCATTCGACCCGATTTCGGGCCGAGAGCTCTGGGCGACGGACGACTACAACTTCACCAGTGATGTTGCGGTAGTCGACGGTGCGGTGATCGCCCCGTCCGTGCCGGCGCGGGATCTCCGCACGGGCGGGCAGTTGTGGTCAGCCGATGTCGAGCCCGTTCACGCTCTGCCGGCCGCCGTCCATGGCGGCGCCGCGTACGTCGTGGACTGGCAGGAGATCCTGGCGATCGAACCAGCCACAGGTGCCCGTCGCGCATCCGTGTCCATCGAGGGCCTGCTGGGCAACACCGAGGGTAGGTCCGAGCAGGTGGCGCTCCAGGAAACCGGGGGAGGAGTCCTGGTCGTCAACGAGACGCGGCTGAATCTCTTGTCCACCCGTGAGTGAGTAGTTGCAGGCGGCGACACCTTTCACGAATGGATAGGCTAGCCTAGCCTGCATTGGGACGCCGCCTGGCTCCCCACGATGCTCAAGGACTCGACAATGTCGGCTACGGCCAGGATCTCCACCACGCTTCGCACCCTCACCATCGCGTCGATCGCACTCGTCGCCCTCGCCGGGTGCTCGGGTAGCACAGAACCGACTCAGTCTGCGGAAGCGACCGATTCGCTCCTTCCCGCCGCAGAAGGCACGACCGAATATCCGCTTACCATGAGCACCGCAGTGGGTGAGGTCGTACTCGAGGACCGTCCCGAGCGTGTCGTCATGGCGAGTTCCTGGGACGCCGATCTGTTCGCGGCACTCGGTGTGACGCCGGTCGGTACCGATGCCCAGGTGGAGTTCTACCCGTGGGCACAGGAGAAGATTCCGGGCGAGATCGAGACCGTCTGGCCAGTCAGCGACGACGCGTACCCGGCCGAGCAGGTCGCGAACACGTCGCCGGACCTCATCGTCGACACCCTCGCATCCGACGCCGAGACGGTTCAGCAGCTCAGTGACATCTCACCCGTGCTGGGCGCACCGGCAGACAACCCGGACGATCCGCAAAGGCAGGAACGACTTCTACTCCTCGGTGAGGCACTCGACCTCTCTGCCCGTGCACAACAGGTCATCGACGACTACGACGCCACCTTCGACAACGTTCGCGCCGAGCACCCCGAGTTTGCCGGGAAGACGGTGGACTACCTCGTGTTCTGGGGAGGGGGCGCTGGGACCGGATACTTGAACATCGCGGGCAGTGACCCCGAAGCGCTGCTGACTCGGATGGGCTTCGCTGCGAATTCCAACGCTGATAGCTTCCCCGACGAAACCATCAGCGACGAACTCCTCGACACACTCACCGGCGACGTGCTGGTGATCTCCAATCAAGCGTCCGATCAGGCCGAGTTCGACGCATGGTTCGCGAGTCCGCTGATCGCACGCCTCCCCAGCGTGCACAACGACCAAGCGATCGTGCTGAACCTGTCACCCGAACGGACCGTCACCTACAACGGCGAACTGCAGGAGTTCACTGGCCACTTCGGTCGCGCATGGAACTTCGGTCCCCTCGCGCACGCCGAGATCGCAGACCTGCTGGTGCCCAAGCTTTCGGACAAGCTCAGCTGACACTGACGGGGGGCGCTAGCTAGCGGCCGGCACACTCGCGGCCGACATCCCGGCAGCGACGATTGCCAGCACACCGAGCACGATGTACGCACCCGAGTAGCTCGAAGTCCATGTAGCCAGCAGAGCGCCCACCCATGGTGCGAATGCCATCGTCACGATCACCGGTGCGGACATGACGCCGTTCAAGTGTCCGTACTCGGAGGGCCCCCACCTGTCGGTGATCGCAGTGGCTTGGACGAGAGTGAACACCCCGCGCGCGAGTCCGGCGCCGACAGCGATCGCGATGAGTCCAACCGTCGACGTCGCGATGCCCAGGAAGAAAGTGGTCACGGCGGTGGCAGCGATGATGCCGACGGTTCGCCCGCGAACTCCGGTGAACCGTTGCAGCGGTAGGTATCCGATGCGTCCGAGAACCTGGCCGAGGCCACCGAGCCCGAGTGCGGTGGCCGCCACGGCAGGTTCGGCGCCGTGCTCGAGCAGCAGTGGCACGAGGTTGAACACGCCTGCGAACGCGACGAATGCCGCCAGGCTCAGGGACGCGGTGAGCATGATGAACGGCCGACTGCGTACGACGTCGGACCGGTGCATCGCACCGTGATGTGGAGCGCTCACGTCGGGCCAGCGCCCCCGCAGTCCGAGGAGGTGACCCGGCACCGTGACAACGAGCAGTAGGACTGCGAGCACCAGATATGTTCGACGCCAATCGCTCTGATCCGACAGTAGAGCCGTCAGCGGCGCGAACACCGTGCTGGCCAACCCGGCAGCGAGGGTGAGGATCATCAGCGCGCGCACGCGGTCCGTTCCCCACCACCGCGTCAACGCTGCGAACGCAGGCGGATACAGCACTGCGCCCATCGCCGTCCCCGCGACTATCCACCCGAGGTAGAACATCGCCAGGTTCTGTGATGTGGCGACGATCGCCAACGCCGGCACTGCAACGACTGATCCGACGGTCATCACCCAGCGCGGTCCGTGACGATCCAGGATCCGCCCGACGGGGATGCCGACAACCGCCGCGACGAGTTGGCTCAACGAGAACGCCGCGACGATCGAGGTGGTCGACCAACCTGTGTCCGCGGAAATGGCCGGGGAGAGAACAGGAAATGCGTAGTACAGGATGCCCCAGCTGGTGATCGCGGTGAGGCACAGTATCGACAGGACCCGGCGTCGACCAGGATGTGCTTCCTCCTGGCTCGACGCCGGGTCGGTGACCGACTCAGTCACGGCTGGACGGTGCGCTGAGACTGATCAGCTCCGGTGCTGCCGGCGCGCCGCAACATCCACCACTTCCGGCAGCATCGGCGTCGGGCTCGTCGAAGAGTCCGGCACCGCCGCAGACGCCGGTATCGGGAAGTGTCAGTTCGACTTTCCGCGCGCCGTCATGATCGCCAGCGAGTTCGGCTGCGATACTTCGGACCTGCTCGTACCCGGTCATCGCCAGGAACGTCGGCGCACGGCCGTAGCTCTTCATCCCGACCAGGTAGAGCCCGGGCTCCGGCTGAGTGAGTTCCTCGACGCCGTGTGGGTAGACGGTTCCGCAGGAGTGCATGTTCGGATCGATCAGCGCTGCAAGGAACTTCGGGGCCTGCAGCGTGGGATCGAGATCGAGGCGAACCTCGGAGAGCCAGGACAGATCCGGTCGAAATCCGGTGAGTGCGACGACGCGGTCGACGCCTTCGATGCGGGCTCCGGAATCGCTGACGAGGGTGAGCTGGTCACCGTCCGCAACGACTTCCTCGGTGCGGAATCCGGAGACCACGTCGAGGTAGCCGTCGTCGACTGCCTTCTTGGCCCGTAGACCGAGTGCCCCGCGTGCTGCGAGCTCGTCGGACTCACCGCCGCCGAACACCGAGTCGGTGACGCCGCGCCGCACTGCCCAGGTGAGTCGTGTGCCGGGGTGCTCGGCTGCGAGCTCGGCGAACGTGATGATTGCGGTCAGCGCCGAATGGCCACTGCCGGCGATGGCGATGTGCTTGCCTGCGAACTCGGACCGGATCGCATCGTCGGCGAGATCGGGAACGCGGTAGTCGATGCGCTGGGCAGCGCTGCGTTCACCGATGGCCGGGAGTCCCTCGCTGCCGAGCGGGTTGGGGGATCCCCACGTGCCCGAGGCGTCGACGACGGCCCGCGCCAGGATCCGTTCCTCGCTGCCATCACCGTGACGAACGTGGACCGAGAGGGGTTCGGTGTCACGGCCGGCATCGACGACGCGGTCGCGTCCGCGTCGCGCGACACCGACTACCTCGGAGTCGAATCGGACTGCGTCACCGAGCACTGCAGCGAGAGGCGCGAGGTAGCTTTCGACCCATTCGCGGCCGGTGGCGTAGGTGTCGCCGTCGGGTGCGGTCCATCCGGTCGGCGCGAGCAGCAGCGCAGCGGCGGGGTCGACGACCTCGGACCACGGGGAGAACAGGCGGACGTGATTCCACTCCGCGACGGAGGATCCAGCACCAGCGCCGCGTTCGAGCACGACGACCTCGGAGCCGGTTTCGGTCAAGTGTGCAGCTGCGGCGAGGCCGATCGGTCCCGCTCCGACCACTACTACGGGGTACTCGGTCATCTGTTCTTCCCTTTCATCGATGGTCATCAATGTTTGCCGTCCCGACTATATCGATGCTCGTCGATGTTGGCAACCATCGATCGCTGTCGATACACTCGCGTCATGACCGCAGTCGCGCTTCCAGTCCAGGTCGAGCCACTAGCCGCCGATGATGCGGCGACGTACGCCCAGTGGTTCGCATGCCTGGCCGAACCGATGCGCGTCCGGATTCTGCATCTCGTCGCCGGATCCCCATCGGGCATCGCTGTCGGGAAACTCGCCGACGCGCTCGACATCGGGCAGCCGACGGTGTCGCATCACGTTCGCAAGCTTGCCGACGTCGGCTTCGTGACCCTGGACAAGAGGGGCACTACGACGATCGTCTCGGTCAACCCGACGTGCTGCACCGGCCTCCCGCACGCCGCGGATGCAGTCATGGGTCTGCTGACGCCCCGACCGTGCTGCCCGGCGGACCTTCCGGACGATGTGACGGTCCGCGCGATGACGGAGTCCGACTGGGATGCGGTGCGCCGGATCTACGCCGAGGGCATCGCTACCGGCTACGCGACGTTCGAGACCGACGTCCCCTCGCAGCAGGTGCTGGACGAAAAGTGGTCGGTCGGCCACCGCTGGGTCGCCGT
>NZ_LVCV01000207.1 GCF_001647195.1 Rhodococcus sp. EPR-157
ACGTAGGGGACGGGTTCCGCGGCCGCGGCGTGGGAAAGTCGCTGATACACAAGCAGGTCAACGAAGCCGATGCTGCTGGTCTGTGGACGCTGCAGACGTCGATCTTTCCCGAGAACCGCGCAAGCATCGCGCTGCATCATTCGTCGGGATATCGAACGGTCGGGATCCGTGAGCGTGTCGCCCAGCTCGACGGCGTCTGGCGCGACACCGTCATGCTCGAACGCCGCCGCGCGGACTGAGTGCGGGCCCGCCGGATTCACGACAGCGTCTCCGCGAGTGCAGTCACTGCTGAACGCGCGGTCCTACCCACCCCGATGAGCGTCGCGGACGCTGGGCCTGTCCAGTCGCCGT
>NZ_LVCV01000208.1 GCF_001647195.1 Rhodococcus sp. EPR-157
GCGCACTCCGTCCGGAACGATCTCCGTGAACATGCGTCGGCTGTGCAGGACACCCCGCTCGCGTGCCTCTTTGACCGGCGGAACCATGACGATGTCGCCCAACCCGGCGACGCCGCCGGAGTCGGCTGCGCCGGCCGCAAGCGCGCGGGCACGATCACTGGCAACGTCGAACAGGACTCGTCCGTCGACATCGTCGGGGAGGAACCGCGGTTCGCGAGTGGTGAACCACACCGTGTCTGCGACTGTCGAAACCTCGGCAAGGATCTGCGCCGCGGAGTTGCCCCCACCCACGATGGCGACGCGTCGACCCGCGAACTGTTCGGGGGAGCGGTAATCGGCAGCGTGCAACTGCACTCCGCCGAAGCTGCGCATTCCCGGATACGTCGGCCAGAATGGACGTGACCACGTTCCGGTGGCGTTGATGATTGCTTCCGCGTCGAATACCCCGTTGTCGGTTTCGACGCGATACCGATGAACGTCACCTCGTCGAACCGAGTCCACTCGTACCGGCCGGTGCACGGGAAGGTCGTATTTCTTCTCGTACGCGGTGAGGTAGTCAACGACGTGCGAGGCGGGCGGAAAGCCCTGCGGCCACGGCGGCATCGGCCATCCCGGCAGACGTGAGTACTCGGCGGGCGAGAACAGGTGCAGTGAGGGCCAGTAGTCCTGCCAGGAGCCGCCCGGTCGGGGCTGGTCGTCGAGGATGACGAAGTCCAACCCCGTCCGGCGCAGGTAGTACCCGGCGGCGAGGCCGGCCTGACCGCCACCGATGACGACCGTGGTCACGGCCGCACCGGGAGGCGCGAGTGAGCAGGAAGCCACACTTGCGCGGATTTCACGCGGGAACCCGCGTGATGTGGTCGCAAGTGTGGCTTCCTGCCCATTTTCCGGTCACCGAGACAGGAGTGCGGTGAGGTCGTCGACCCTGGCGGCGATGTCGTCACGAACAAGCCGCATGCGTTCGATGCCGTCGATACCACGCTCGGACGGCTCGTCGGTGTCCCAGTTCAGATACGTCGGACCGTCGACGGCGTCGAGCTTCGCTTCACTGCCGAGGGTGATGACGTAGTCCATCCGAGCCAGTACTTCGGGATCGATCGGCTTCGGCTGCTCGCCGGTGAGATCGACACCGACCTCGAGCAGAGATTCTGCGGACAACGCATTCACTGCACTGCCCGGCTTGGTGCCGGCCGAATGCACCTCGACGGTATCGCCTGCCGCTTTGCGCATCAGTCCGGCAGCCATCTGCGACTTGCCGCCGTTCTTGACACAGACGAACAGTACGCTCGGCATGCTCATCGAGTGGGCACAGACTGCGACAGCTCGGCAATCAGGCTTTCGATGCGCGCTTTGATCTCGTCGCGGATCGGACGGACCGCCTCGACGCCCTTGCCGGCTGGATCGGGCAGAGCCCAGTCGCGGTAGCTCACGCCTGGGAAGACCGGGCATGCGTCCCCGCACCCCATGGTGATGACGACGTCGGAGGTTTCGACGGCTTCCGGGGTCAGGATCTTCGGAGACTGTGCCGAGATGTCGATACCGAGTTCGGCCATGGCCTCGACGGCGGCGGCGTTGATGGTGTCCGCCGGTGCACTACCGGCCGAACGAACCTCGATGGTGTCGCCGGCGAGGTGGCTCAAGAATCCGGCGGCCATCTGGGAACGGCCGGCGTTGTGGACGCAGACGAACAGGACGCTGGGGGTGCTGGTCATGGCAGGCCTTCTTTCGGCGGTGAGATCAGGTGGAGACGGTCGTGGTGGAATCGAGCTCGACAAGAAGCTCGCGCACCCGGACGTCGATTTCGTCGCGAATCCGACGAACGGTGTCGATGGGCTGGCCGTCCGGATCGTCGAAGGACCAGTCGAGGTACCTCTTGCCGGGGTACACCGCGCACGCGTCACCGCAGCCCATGGACACCACGACGTCGGCTGCTGCAACGACATCGTCGGTCAGGGGCTTCGGGAACTCGCTACCCAGGTCTACTCCGATCTCGGACATGACCTCGACGACTGCGGGATTGATTTCGTTGCCCGGTGCGGAACCTGCGGACCGGACGTGTACGCGGCGGTTGCCGTGATGGTTCAGCAGGGCTGCGGCCATCTGCGAGCGGCCTGCATTGTGGACGCAGATGAAGAGCACCTCGGGAACGTCCTTGGCGACAGAGCCTTCGGACTGTGCGAGAGCGGTCAACCGGTCCGCCGCGAAGTGCTCCGCCAGAGCGGACAGGTGCACCTGAACCTTTGCGGTGCGCCGAAGTGCTGCGTAGGACTCGAAGACGTAGCGTTCGACCGTCTGAGGGGAGAACACCCCATCGTATTTCTTGGCAAGTTGTGCGGCCGAGCGTGCGAGCGCCGCCCGCGGCATCAACAGTTCGGGTTGCTGGCGGTCACGATCGCGAGAGGGGCTGTCGGACATCAGGACTCCTTTGTCGCTGTGTTTACGGACTGTGCGGGGGAGAAACGCTTACGTAGAGCGAGTGATACGTAGACAAGGCCGACGAGGACCGGGACCTCGATGAGTGGTCCGACGACCCCGGCGAGTGCTTGCCCGGACGTGGCGCCATAGGTAGCGATGGCGACGGCGATGGCGAGTTCGAAGTTGTTGCCCGCGGCGGTGAATGCGAGCGTCGTAGTGCGCTCGTAGCCCAGACCCATTGCGGCGCCGAGGGCATAGCCCCCGCCCCACATGACTGCGAAGTAGACCAGCAGTGGGAGTGCGATACGAACGACGTCGAGTGGCTGCGAGGTGATCTGATCGCCCTGCAGCGCAAAGAGAATGATGATGGTGAAGAGCAGACCGTACAGCGCCCAGGGGCCGATCTTCGGGATGAACTTGGATTCGTACCAGTCGCGGCCCTTGGTGCGTTCGCCGAAGTAGCGCGATGCGAAACCAGCGACAAGTGGGATGCCGAGGAAGATCAACACCGACTTGGCGATCTGCCACGGTGAGGCTTCGATGGTCGTCTGTTCTAGGCCGAGCCAGCCGGGCAGCACGGACAGGTAGAACCAGCCGAGTACGGCGAACATGAACACCTGGAATACCGAGTTGATCGCGACCAGTACGGCTGCCGCTTCCCGGTCGCCACAGGCGAGGTCGTTCCAGATGATGACCATGGCGATACAGCGGGCCAGACCGACGATGATCAGTCCGGTTCGGTATTCGGGTAGATCGGGGAGGAAGAGCCACGCGAGTGCGAACATCAGCGCCGGGCCCAGAACCCAGTTGAGAACCAGGGATCCGATCAGAAGCCGCTTGTCGCCGGTGACGGTGTCGAGCCGGTCGTAGCGAACCTTCGCCAGGACCGGGTACATCATGATCAACAGCCCGATCGCGATCGGCAGTGACACACCGTCCACCGAG
>NZ_LVCV01000209.1 GCF_001647195.1 Rhodococcus sp. EPR-157
GCCGGTTCGACGACGAGATAACAGAACAGGTCGTCCGCGGTTCGTCGCTTGAGTACCCACTCGCCGACAGCGCGTGCATCCAGCTCGGCACGGATCCGGTCGAGACCCACCTCGTGGAATTTCGCTCGCCACTGCGCATCGGGTTCACCGTCGACGAGGATGTTGCCGCCGTTGCTGGTGATGGCGTACCGCCACGGTGCACCCGGAAGGGCTATCCGCTGGAACTGTTCGATGGTGCGCGTCGTCGTCGGCACCACGACGGCAACCGAGGAGAACTTCTCGAGTCGGCTCGCGGCGTCGATGGTCATGTAGGACAGTGGCCCACCGTCGTACATCTCGACGCAGGTGACCGAGTCGTCGACGGGGAAGCCCAGCGCCGCACGCGAGTAGATCATCGTCCGATCCAGATCGACGGAAGCGAGAGTGCTTCTCACGTGACGTCCTTGATGAGTCCCATGCAGGAATACGCCAGGTCGGGCACTTCGACGACGGGGACGCCTCGGGCTTCGGCGAGCATGCGGATGTGCTTGTGCTCCGGAGCGGTCTCGTCACGTACGAGAACGCGCCACGGTACGCGGCGCAACAACACCCTCGTGGTCTCGCCGACGCCGGGTTTGACGAAGTTCACATGCGAGATCCCGAACTGCTGGCGCACCTTTTCCACCGACGCCCAGCCGCTCCAGCTGGGGGTTCGGTCCGATTCTGCGACTTCCGCTGCCGCCGTCTCCGCAGCCGTGCGTACTGAGGCGAACTGGCTGGACACCGTGTCGAGCAGGTGGTTCGACACATCGTCTGCGGCGAGATCGGCATAGTACTTTGCGCCGTGGAAGTCGCCGTCCCGGATGAGGGAATCGTTGAGTACAGTGCGCGAAACCAGTCCGGACACAGTCGAATTGAGGCATGCAGAGGCGATGAGGAAGTCGTCCCTCGTGCCGTAGGTGCGGGCGCAGTGCCCGGGATCGGCGAGGACGGCCAGATCGTCGTCGAACTCGGCGCCGTCGAACTCCGCCAACGCCGCCGAGAGTTCGCGGGCGATCGCGCCCTTTCCGGTCCACCCGTCGACGAACACGACCGAACGCGAATCGTGATGATCGGCCAGGTAACGCAGCGCCACTGCGTCGATGCCGCGGTCTCGCACGATCGAGACCGCATAGTGCGGAAGTTCCAGTCCGTGCATCTCGAATGCCCAACGCCGCATGAGGATGCCGACCGGTGTTCCGGCCCGTGCCAGCGATGCGAGCACGATGTCGTGACCGCGTTCGGCGAGGACGAGCTCGGTGACGGTACCCACGGCAAGCGCAAGACGAGATGCACTGTCGTGCAACACGGTTTCGAACAACTCCCGATACGCCGAGTCCGGCTGGTACTCGACGGGCAAGGATTCGGCGTAGTGCGCGGTACCTTCCTGAATCTTCTTCTCACGTTCGGCGATGTCGGCTTCGAGTGCTACCGCCGAAAGATCCTTCAGCAGCCAGGTGACCTCGTGTGGGGCGTACGAGCCGAACTCGGGGCCTGTCAACGGTACGGCTCGACGTGACACCGTCAGGGCCGCCGGATCCGCACCGCGAACGACGACGACCAGCACGTCTGCGCCCGACGCCGCGATCGTTCTGGCCGGACCTGTGGCATCGAACAGCACCTCGGTGTCGGCAGGCTCGTCGACGACCAACACGATCAGCGCGTCCTCCGGTCCCGACGCGTTGTAGACGTAGCGAGCTTCGGCTTCACCGAGTTCGGGTGCGAGAAAACGGAACCCGCGACGAAGCGGGTAGCCGGACTCGTCGAGCACGTATGCCGGGGACCGAGTCGTCGTCTGGAACAGCGCAGGATGTCCCCGGTCGGCCAACGCGGACGCGAGCCGCAGCGGCAGGTACATCAGTTCCTCATGGCCGAGGACGATGACGGCCCGACCCGTTGTCACCGCGGTTGCGACGACGGCTGCCACGTCGGCGACGGCGGTTTCGAAGGGTGCGGCGTCGGTCGCGAGGAAGCCATGCCGACCACCGTCGGGAACGGCGGCCGGCCAGGAGGCATCGACGCGGGTGACGGTTCCGGCGGCCGCGCTGACCGGGTTGTACTCGGGGTCGGGAAGGCCGGCGACCGAGGCGACCAGATTTTCGTCGAGCGCAACGCTTCCCTGAGCGAGGCTGACGCTGTCGATCACAACGCCGAGTTCTACTGCAACGGAATCTGATTCGCTCCGGTGCTCGGGCGTCCGCATGTCGACGAGGGAGGCGATGACGTAGTGGGTGCGCGGGGTGACGGCGTGCATCGAACGTACCGCTTCGAGCGCTGTCGTCCCGGTGGAGATTTCGTCGTCGACCAACACGAGTGGGAGTTGCGGTGCCAGGACTCCCACCGAAGTGGGAAGCAGGCGGTGATCCGTCGCGTGCGAATGGCCTTCCTGGAACTCGGCGTACACATCGGTGCCGGGGACGTTGCGACGCGTCGAGTGCAGGTAGCAGTGTGCGCCGAGTCGGGCGGCAACACCGTGCCCCAATCCTGTTGCTGTCTCCGCGAATCCGAGCACGTCGACGTCCGAACCGCCGACAGCGGCGAGTACCAGATCGGCGAGCCGATCGGCCGCGTCCGTGACGACTGCCGGGTCGACCGGGATGTGCTTGCCGAGTACTTCGGAGACCAGGAGGTGCGCACGTCGGGGGTTGCGGCGTAGGCCGGGGCGTACCAGTGTCTCGACCGACCACGGCGAGGAACTTCCGGTCGCGGTGAGACGAATACCCGAGGTGGGGTCGCTCATCGGCCCGCCAGTTCCGTCAGCAGGTCGACGAACGTGATGCCCTCGTTGGTGACGCCGAATGCCTCTGCCCGCAACAGGGTTTGGCGCGCCCAGTTTCGGTGGGGGCCGAGCTCGTTCATCTTGTTCCGGTAGCCGGACGCGCGAACGCCTCCGGCGTCGGACTCCAGAATGTCGACTGCATCGTGGTACTCCTCGTGGGTGACGGCGGACAGTGCGTGCACTGCGGCGACATGCGATGGGTGGATGACGGTCTTGCCCTGAATTCCGTTGGCGCGGTCGAGGGAGACCTCGCGCAGTAGCGCATCGAGATCATGGCTGACGAGTTGCTGACGGAAGCGGACGGCTTCCTGCTCCGCGAACGGCGTCTGGCGGAGCATGGGGCGAAACATACGCTCGTGGTCGGCGAAGTACTCCCAGACGGGACCGGTGATGACGAACCCCGAGTCGTTCGTTCGCGCAAGATGGTTGACGATGGCGCTGATCGCATCGGCGACGACGCGGACGTCGTAGATCGTCAGATCGCGATCGCGTCGGATTCCGAACATGCCACACATGTCGGTGGCACCGATGCGGACGGCGAGGACCTGATCGCGGTGTCGGTGCAGCAGTGCACGAATGGCGACGAGTTCGGCATCTCTGGTTTCGCGAAACACGATCTCGGGGGATTCGAGAACCGGCATGGCCAGCAGTCTCCGCCCGTGCGCGACCGATGCGTCGGCAATGGCGTCGAGGAACGCGCCGCCTCCGGCTGCCGTGAATTTCGGAAGCACGAAGCCCGCCAGCGAGGACGTGCCCGGGCCGATCGACTCGCAGATGCGGCTGATCTGCTTCGGATTGCGAGCGCGCACGAACACGAGTGCCCCGAACACGTCCGTGGATTCGAGAGTGTGAAGCGTGTCGACCGTGTTGGTGATCGCTTCTTCGAGGTTGTGATCGGCGACCGCGTCTTCCAGATCGATCACGAGGGAGCACACGCCCTCGGCGGATCGCTTGACGAGTGTCTCGGCGAGGTCCGGCCGAGTCGCAGGCATGTACAAGGTGGCACCGAGAGCCGTTGCGATGACTGCCATGTCGCCCGCAGTGTCGATCTGTTGCGGCGCGCGCAGGAACAGCCGGTCCAGCACTGCTGCGTCGAGATGTCTGAAGTGTTGCACCGATGTCCTTAATGTCCGTGGCGGGTGATCAGCGAGCCGAGCCGCGCATTCGGTCGATCACTCCGGTGATGAAGCTGGAAATGCTGTCGAGATCTTGGAGATAGGACCAGTAGTCGGGGTGCGTTCCGGTCAGTGCTGCGTTGGCGCGGTCGATTCGAGCCAGCTGAGCATCCAACACCGACCCCCATTCGGCAACCAGACCGCGATTGACCGCAAGTTGTTGTGCGTCGCGCAACGTGAAACGCACCGCTTGTTCTTTGCGTGTTGGGTCCGATTTCACCTGGCGGAGCATTGCGAGGCGCTCGGTCACCGCGTCGACGAGCTTCTCCGCGTCGCTCAGATGTGCGCGGGCCTGCGCGATGTAATCCAACGACTCTTCGGGATTGCCGCACTCGGCCGATGCACGTGCCGCGGACAGGTCTTCCTGCGCCTGTTCGATGTGGCGCGCGCTGAGGCGTTCGTTGCCGGACAGGTCGGCCGAACTCGCGGCGTTGAACTCGCGCAGCAGCGAGGAGAACGCAGGCGCGAGGCGGTCGAACCGCGTGTTCACCGCTTCGACCCTGGTGCGGACAGATGCCAGCGCCGATCTGGCCTCGTTGGTGCGGCCGGGTGCAGCAGCGACGGCTTCCTCGAGCGCGGCCGCAGCTTCCCGCACGTTTGCTGCGGCTGTGCGTGCGCCGAGGGCATCTCGAGTACTCATCACGGTGTCGAGTGATGCGACCGCGGCATCGACGGCCCGCCATGCCGAGCGGATGGACGGATAGTCGGTGAACGCGGGATCCGCGGACGCTACGGCCAACTGGGCTTTCTCCGCGGCGGCCTTCGCGTCCTGTGCGAGCCGAGGCGTCGCTGCGAGTGCCGACCGAGCGTGTTCGAGCGCGTCCCGGTGCGCGCTGTAGAACCGGTCGACGGCCTTGGCGGCTTCACCGAGCTCATGAGCTGCATTCTGGAACGCGGCCTGAGCCTGCGCCGTGACGATGCCGTCGAACTGCTCGACAGCCGCCAGATAGGCGGCGCCGGCGTCGAAGCATGCCTTCTCCGCCGAGGCCCACTGCGCCGAGAGGTCGCGTTCGGGAGTGACGCTACGGACGGCGTCCACTCCGGAGGATGCGATCGATTGACGCTTGTCCATGTCGAGGAACGCGGCCACCGCGCTGTCCTGTGCCGCGCGCGCACTGGGATCCGGCGCGCCGGAGCGGCGGAAGAGTCCAGGTCGGCGACTTGTCACTCGCCCGATAGTACTGACGGGAACTTCGCAGTGTGGGGTGTGCGTTGGCGTTAGGACAACCGACGTACTGGCACGAATCGGACACGAGACCACTACGGTGAACTCTGTAGGGGAACTCACTGCGAAAGGACTCTCAATGGGCGTCAGCCTCAGCAAGGGCGGCAATGTCTCACTCACCAAGGCGGCTCCGAACCTGACCGCTGTGACGGTCGGTCTCGGATGGGACATTCGTTCCACGACCGGCACGGACTTCGACCTCGACGCCAGCGCAATCGCGCTCGGAGCCGACAAGAAGGCCCTCAGCGATCAGCACTTCGTTTTCTTCAACAACCTCAAGTCCCCCGACGGATCGATCGAGCACACCGGCGACAACACCACGGGTGAGGGCGAGGGCGACGACGAGCAGATCAAGGTAGACCTCGCTGCCGTTCCGCCGAACGTCGACACGGTCACCTTCCCTGTCTCGATCTACGACGCCGATGCGCGCTCGCAGTCGTTCGGTCAGGTGCGCAACGCGTTCATTCGCGTGATCAACCAGGCGGACAACTCCGAGCTGGCTCGCTACGACCTCAGTGAAGACGCCTCGACCGAAACCGCCATGGTGTTCGGTGAGCTGTACCGCAACGGCGCCGAGTGGAAGTTCCGCGCCGTCGGCCAGGGCTACGCCTCGGGCCTCGCCGGAATCGCCCGCGATTTCGGAGTAAACGTCTAGTAAAGCGCAGGTCAAGATTGGGACTACCCCGCTTCGTCGTTCATGATGAGGCGGGGATTTCCTATTTTGTCCTTTCCTTGCGCCGGTTACAGAAAGGCCACTAGCCCGTGGTTCTACGCATCTTCGGTTGGTCCATCGGAGTCACGATCGTCTCGGTGATCGTGGCGTTCATTTACGGGGGATGGCAGGCGCTGTTCCTGGTCCTCATCCTCGGCATCCTCGAGGTGTCGCTCTCCTTCGACAACGCCGTCATCAACGCGACGGTTCTGCGCCGGATGAGCGAGTTCTGGCAAAAGATCTTCCTGACGATCGGCATCATCATCGCCGTGTTCGGAATGAGGCTCCTGTTCCCGCTCGTCATCGTCTGGGCTGCATCCGGGCTCGGACCGGTTGCTGCCGTGCGGTTGGCGCTGAATCCGCCGCCGGACGACGCTGCGTACTTCGCAGACGGAAGTCCGAGCTACGAGACGCTTCTCACCGATGCGCACCCTCAGATCGCGGCGTTCGGTGGCATGTTCCTGCTGATGCTGTTCCTTGGGTTCATCTTCGAGGACCGCGAGATCACGTGGCTGAGCTGGCTCGAGAAGCCGCTCGCCAGGATCGGCAGGCTCGACCAGCTCTCCGTGGTCGTCGCCAGCATCATTCTCGTCCTCACCGCGGAGTTCCTGGCGGAGGACGAGAAGATCTCCACCGTCATGGTCGCCGGTGTGCTGGGCATGATTACCTACATCGCCGTCAACGGGTTGGGTGAGCTGTTCCACATCGAAGAGGAGGACGAGGAGGGCGCCGAGAGCACGTCTTCGGGCGGCCCGACGCAGCTGGCCAAGGCGACAGGCAAGGCCGGCTTCTTCTTGTTCCTCTACCTCGAAGTGCTCGACGCGTCGTTCTCGTTCGACGGCGTCATCGGCGCGTTCGCGATCACCGCGGATCCGATCATCATCGCTCTGGGCCTCGGCTTCATCGGTGCGATGTTCGTCCGTTCGATCACCGTGTTCCTCGTCCGCAAGGGCACGCTGTCGGACTACGTGTACCTCGAACACGGTGCACACTGGGCCATCGGTGCGCTGGCGCTCATCCTGATGGTATCGATCGGTGTGCACATCAACGAGATCATCACCGGACTCGTCGGAGTGTTCTTCATCGGTGCGGCATTCGTCAGCTCCGTGATGCGCAACCGCAAGTTGGACGCGAAGGGCGCGGATACCCACGTGCACGTCTAGTCCGTTTCAGCACTGGGGGCTCCGCCCCCACTGGCGCGGTTGAGTGCACTCCTGTGCACTCAACCGCGCCACTTGCTAAAGCTCCGCGATGTCGATGAGACCGTCCTGCAGCGCCCGAGCGACGAGAGATGCCTTGCTCGGGGCGGGTCTGCCGACGGCTGCGTACTTGCTGCGTATACGGGTCAGATGAGTGTTGACCGTCCCGAGTGATAGGTACAGCAACCGTGCGACCTCGACTTTGGAATCGGATCGAATCCATTCGGTGAGTACCTGGATTTCGCGCTTGGTCAGCATCGGCCGCGGCCGAGTCGGGCGGGACTGAACCTGTGGCGCCGGAACCTGGACGGCCGGGGGAACGAGCGAGATAGTTCGCCGCCGGTGGAGCTCGGTGGCCTGACCGCCTGTCGAGACCATCGCCGAGGTGTCGAAGTTGGCTGTCATGTGGTGTCCCCCCGAGTTGTCGAGGTTGTGCCGGGGCACAACCAGTACTGACGATTTTCACAGGAAGCTGCCAGGTTGTCTGCCCGGAAAACTAGGGGCATTGAAACTACAACTAGCTATCTATTGTTGCGGCGACACGTCGGATCGTGGTGGCAACTCCGGCATCGGAAGCCAACCGTCTTCGACGGCGCGCTTGTAGAGGTCGGTCTTGGTCGGTGCCGGACGGCCTGCTTCGGCGTACTTGTTCCTGATTCGAACCAGGTAGTCGTTGACGGTCTGCTCGGAGAGTCCGGCCAGCCTCGCCACACGTCCCGCTTTCTCTCCCGACGCGTACAGCGCAAGGACCTCGCGTTGACGAGGACTGAGACCGACATCGGGAAGGTGAGGATCGCCGTCGATCGCCGCGGCCCAGTCGGTCGTGACGACCTGATTCCCGTCTGCGGCACGGCGAATGGCCGAGACGATGGCGGCGGCGGGCTCGGACTTCCGCACGACGCCCAATACTCCGGCGCGGGCTGCCGAACGGACGAGGAAGGGATTTTCGGCTCCCGTGTAGACGAGCACCTGGACGCCGATGCCGTGTAGCTTCTCGACGTTCGAGCGTGGTGACGATCCGTCGCCGAGACGCAAATCGAGTACGACGAGGTCGAGCTGTGGGCCCCGCAACAGAAGTTCGTCGACGGTGGTTGCCACCGCCACGAGGGCGAGGTCGGCTTCGTCGGAGAGAATTGCCTGCAGCCCGACCGCCACGGATTCGTGATCCTCGACCAGACCGATTCGGCGTAGGTGCACCTGCTCGGTCGCTCCAGTTTCGACCCCAGTCGATTCCCCGGTACCCAAAGTCATCTTCCGCCCCCTCGGCGATTTCGGCTTCCTGATCGATTGTCGAACGGAAGGGTCGGTTCGTTACGCGCCGCAGGCACGGACGTTCACGGTGCGGTCGTTGCCGGTGACGCACGAGTGTCGCGCTGTTCGGGAAAGTGCTCCCCGGGTGGGTCCTCGTTTCGCAGTCCGGCCCTCGCGAACACGAAGAACGCAACGACGAGGAGCAACGCACGGCCCCAGACTCCGACCTCGACGAAGAACTTTTCGGTGCCGGCGTCGGTCCCCTGGGCGAGTGCAGCGAAGTATTTGAAGACGCCGATTCCCATCGAGAGGTCAGCCACGAGGTACGCGACGACGAGTGCCCACGGCACCCTCAGGAGCACGAAGAACGGAATCAGCCAGAGCGTGTACTGGGGCGAATGGACCTTGTGCAGCAGCAGGAAGCCGCACAGCATCGACCCGCTCACTGCGACCCACGGGTACACGTGCTCGGTTCCTGCTCGGCGGGCTCCGAGCCACAGCGCCACCGCGAAGGCGGCGAAGACGAGAAGAGGCGACGCGATGTCGACGGTGTCCTGAAACGCAGCTTCCGCGTGCGCGTAGCTCTCCAGTGATGTCGCGTCGGTGACGTAGAGCTGCCGGAGTCCCCAGTACCAGATCGAGTTGGTCGTGATGTCGGCTTGGCGCAGCGTTTGAAAAGCGAACGACGCACGCCAGCCCTCGTACCCGAGGATGGCGAACGGTGCGTTGATCGCGACGACGGTTGCGGTGGCCGCAGCGAGAACCGCCAACCCGCCGCGGATGTCGAGCTTCGTTCCGGCGACTCGGCCTGCCGCTCCGCCGTACGCGACGAACGCCGCCAACGGCAGCACGAATGCGCCCGGGTAGAGCTTGAGACAGAACCCGATGCCGAGCAGAACGGCGGCCACCATTGCCTTCACGCGTAGCGGCATTCGTGAGGTCATCACGAAGACTGCGCCGACGGCGGTGGCCACCACCGGCAGTTCCCAGTTATGGAACGCGTAGAGCACCAGCGGTGGACCCACCGACCAAAGCAGTGCCGCCTTGCCGGCCAACCGGCTGAGCATCCAGGCGGTCAGCAGCCCGAACGGAGCGAGCAGCAAGGCCGAGTACAGAAGGAACTCGGCGTCGGTGTGGGCAGGGATTGCGCCGACCCACATCAGAACCCCACTCAGCACCGGGTATTCGACGGTCCCGCCGGTCAGCACACCGTTGGAGGTGATGGCACCGTCGAGATAAGGAAAGACGTGGTTGTCGATGTCTCGGCCGAGCCATAGGAACTGGATGTCGGAGTAGCAGACCGAACTGTCCTTGACGGCATCGAACACGGTGCTTCGGCCGTTGTCCAGGAACGGAGCGACTGCGCACCTCGCCTTGTTCAGGTAGCCGAGCAGCAGAGTGAACGCACACAGGGCGACAACGACGATTGTGGTGGTCGTCGACGTTCCGGGTCCGCGCGGGCGCAGCCCACGGGACCACTGTCCACCCGATTGCATGCGGTCAGCCTATGTTCTCGCGTGGCGGGGGTTGGAATCGTCGACTGATTTCCCAGGTCAGGGCCTGCTCGTGTACCCTCCAAGGGTTGCTGACGCAACGACCCTCCTGCCACGGATAGTCCGTGGCCGTTTTCACTAGTCCACAGGAGGTGATGAGGTCTTATGCGTCATTACGAATTGATGGTCATTCTCGACCCCAACCTGGACGAGCGCACCGTCGCTCCGTCTCTCGACACGTTCCTCAACGTCGTTCGCAAGGACGGCGGCAACGTCGACAAGGTCGACGTCTGGGGTAAGCGTCGTCTGGCTTACGAGATCGCCAAGCACGCCGAGGGCATCTACGCCGTTGTGAACATCAACGCCGAGCCCGCCACCGTCAGCGAACTCGACCGCCAGCTCGGACTCAACGAGTCCGTACTGCGCACGAAGGTCCTGCGACAGGGCAAGTAATTGTCGTTGCTCGCCTCTAGGCTGGCATCAACAAAGACTTACTACTGAAAGAGGAACCATGGCAGGCGAGACCGTCATCACCGTCGTCGGGAACTTGACGGCAGATCCAGAACTTCGCTTCACCCCGGCCGGCGCGGCCGTGGCCAACTTCACCGTTGCGTCCACTCCGCGCACGTTCGACCGTCAGTCCAACGAATGGAAAGACGGAGATGCACTCTTCATGCGCTGCAACATCTGGCGCGAGGCTGCGGAGAACGTGGCCGAGAGCTTGACCCGCGGCGCGCGAGTGGTCGTAACCGGACGGCTCAGGCAGCGTTCGTACGAAACGCGTGAAGGCGAGAAGCGGACTGTCGTCGAACTCGAGGTCGACGAGATCGGTCCTTCCCTGCGCTACGCCACGGCCAAGGTCAACAAGGCCAACCGCGGTGGCGGAGGCGGAGGCGGCGGATTCAGCGGCGGCTCTGGTTCCTCAGGCGGATCAGGCGGAGGACGCTCCAACTCCGGCTCGGGATCCAATTCCGGTGGAGACGACCCGTGGGGCAGTGCACCCGCGGCTTCCGGCTCCTTCGGCGGATCACGTGGCGGGGACGACGAGCCTCCGTTCTAGATCCATTGCGATCGAGAACAACCAGATGTAACGGAGACACACCATGCCCAAACCGCCATTGCGCGACAAGGTGCTCAAGAAGAAGGCGTGTTCCTTCTGCAAGGAAAAGAACACGCAGATCGACTACAAGGACACGAC
>NZ_LVCV01000210.1 GCF_001647195.1 Rhodococcus sp. EPR-157
ATCGATCCAACGTGGAGAGCTTGCCGACGACGGCTGTGTCGTCGGGTGCATTCACCGTGTTACTCATTCGGCCACCGCCGCAGCGTCGCAGATCTGTGTGGTGGCAAGAGGCTCGGCGTCGACCAGGACAGCCGAGAGCTGATGTAGCGCGGAAGGAATGACGCGGTAGTAGACCCACGTGCCGCGGCGCTCGCAGTCGAGGATGCCCGCAGTGCGGAGCACTTTGAGGTGGTGGGAGATGGTCGGCTGGGAGAGGTCGAACGTGTCGGAGATGTCGCACACGCATGCCTCGCCGCCCTTGTGGCTGGCCACCAGTGACAGCAGGCGCAGTCGAACCGGGTCACCGAGAGCTTTGAACATCCGCGCGAGGTCCTCGGCCCAGTCGGCGGTCAAGGGCTCCCGCGTCAGTGGGGAACAACAGCTATCGGAGGCGGTGTCTTCATAGATCGACATTCGTCTATATTGACAGACATCAAATCAGTTGGCAATTGCCTTCGAGGTTGTTCGTTCGGAGTTCACCTGTTGGGTGGGCCGCACTGCGGTTCTCCACTTCCGACTGGGAGTTCCCGCTAGTTCAGGGACTTCATGTTGGGGAGGAGGCGACTGGTTGATACAGCGACGGAGACAGACCGTAGCCGCGACCTCGGCTGGTGCGGATGATCTGACCGTAAACCGGATCGGTGCCGAGTTTGTCGCGCAGCCGCTTGATGTGAACAGCAACGGTATTGGTCTCGGAGCTGTGCCCCCACACGACATGACTGATCTGCTCTTGGCTGACGATCCGCCCGTGCTGTTCGAGGAGATACGTCAGCAGTTCGAACTCGCGGTGGCTGAGTGCGAGTTCGCGACCGTGCAACCACGCGGCCTGCGCTCGACGATCTATCCGCACCGGTCCGGCCGCTACGATCGGACCCGAGTCGTCGCCTGATCCGGCGAGCCCGGCGAAAGCGACGATCGTGTCGATGTCGTACGGTCGGGCCACCACCGCCGAGGCGCCGGCTGCCAGCGCTCGCCGACCCTCTTCTGCGGCGGATGCGCTGGCCCCGACCAGGATCGGGATCGCGGACAGTGGCCGTATGCTCGCGATGATGTCCTCTGCGGACACTGTGCGGGTCTCGGCCGACAGAACCATCAGCGATGGCATTTCGGCTCCCACAGCAAGCAACACTGCTGCACCGTCCCGATACCAACGGGTGTCGATTCCGCGTGCAGCGGCGGCATCCATCAGCGGCTCGGCGATGTTCGGGTCGGATTCGTTGAGCAGTAGCGTCGCGGTGGGGGTAGTGGCGTCGACATTGGAAATATCGTCCGATGATTCGACGCTCACGTACCCCCCGTTCGAAACTCGTTGCACAGTCCCGGCCTTGTCGACCGACACCGAGATTTCCCGCTGCGCTCGATAAGGATCAAGTCGCAAGGGTTACCCGAAGCGCCCGGAAATGTAATCCTCGGTGGACTTTTCATCCGGGTTGGAGAAGATCTTTTCGGTGTCGCCGACCTCGATGAGACGGCCTGGCTGGCCGACGCCCTTGAGGTTGAAGAACGCCGTCTGATCACTCACACGTGCAGCCTGCTGCATGTTGTGCGTGACGATGACGATCGTGTAGTCCTTCTTGAGCTCACCGATCAGGTCCTCGATGGCGAGGGTGGAGATCGGGTCGAGCGCAGAGCACGGCTCGTCCATCAACAGCACGTCCGGGGAGATGGCGATTGCGCGGGCGATGCACAGACGCTGCTGCTGCCCACCAGAGAGTCCGCCGCCGGGCTTGTCGAGACGGTCCTTGACCTCGTTCCACAGGTTGGCTCCGCGCAGTGAGCGCTCAGCGACCTCGTCGAGCTTCTTGCCTCCCCGCGATCCCTGAAGCTTCAACCCTGCTACCACGTTGTCCTTGATCGACATCGTGGGGAACGGGTTGGGGCGCTGGAAGACCATGCCGATCGTGCGTCGAACACCGACCGGGTCGACGTTGGAGGCGTAGATGTCCGCCCCGTCGAGCAGGACGGATCCTTCCACGCGGGCACCGGGGGTGACCTCGTGCATACGGTTCAGTGAGCGAAGCACCGTGGACTTACCGCAACCGGACGGACCGATCAGGGCAGTCACGCTGCGTGGGGGAACCGACAGGGTTACCGAGTCGACGGCATGAAACGAACCGTAGTAGATGTCGAGATCTTTGATGTCGAGGCGCTTTGCCATGGTGTCTCCTGGGACGTTCTAGCCTTGTTTTGCAGAGAGGAACCGGCTCGCGAGCGTCGCGAGGAGGCTGAGGAATGCAACCAGCAGGATAAGTGTCAAGGCGGCGCCCCACACACGTAGCTGTCCGGCGTCCGTCGGGTTGATCAACTCGGTGAAAATCAGCAGGGGCAACGACGCCATGTTTCCTTCGAAGGCATCGAAGTTGATCGACCGGCTGTAGCCGACCAAGATCAGCACTGGCGCTGTTTCACCGATGACTCGGGCGACCGAGAGCAGGATGCCGCTGATGATTCCTGGGAGTGCGGTGGGGATGACAACCTTGGCGATCGTCCTCCACTTGGAAATGCCGAGCGCGTAGGACGCTTCGCGAAGCTCGTCCGGCACCAGCTTGAGCATTTCTTCGGTGGACCGCACTACCACTGGCAGCATCAGAAGCACGAGCGCAAGTGCGACGGCGAAAGCGCTCTGCGGGAAACCGAAGGTGGTGATCCACAGGCTGAACACGAACAGGGCTGCGACGATCGAGGGCACACCGGCCAGCACGTCGACCATGAAGGTGGTCAACTTTGCGAAGCGGCCGGTTCCGTACTCCACCAGGTAGATACCCGCCATGAGTCCCATCGGGACGGAGATTACGGCGGCGATCAATGCCTGGATGATGGTGCCGTACAGGGCGTGGTAGATACCGCCGGCGAACTGCTCCGGCAGCACTCCGGAGAGCGATTGTGTCCACCATCCCGACGAAACGATTGCCTCTGCGCCGCGTGAGATCACGGTGTACAGAACCCAGATGAGCGGGATGAGAGCAATCACGAACGCGCCGGTGAAGATGACGGTCGCGAACGAGTTCTTTACTTTCCGAACACCGCCGACGTTCTGAAAGGTGGGCGCTTTGACGGGTGCGTCTGTGATGCTCATCCGTTGACCTTTCCGCCGGCGATCGAGCGTGCGATGGCGTTGACCACGAAGGTCAGTGCGAACAGTACGAAGCCGGCAGCAATGTAGGCGCCGGTGGAGAGTGGGACGCTGAATTCGGAAGCAGCTGAGGCGATCTTGGAGGCGAAGGTGTATCCGCCGTCGAAGAGCGACCAGCTACCGGCAGAAGCTGCCGCGCGGAGAATGATTAGGATGGCCACGGTCTCGCCGAGCGCGCGACCGAGTCCGAGCATCGACGCAGCGATGATGCCGCTTCGACCGAAGGGAAGAACGGTCATCCGGACGACTTCCCAGCGGGTCGCGCCGAGAGCCAGTGCCGCCTCGATCTGAGCCTTGGGGGTCTGACGGAGCACCTCGCGGCTGACCGAGGTGATGATCGGCAAGATCATCACTGCCAAAACGATGCCCGCGGTGAAGATCGTGCCGCCACCGTTGAGCGAGACGTTTCCGTCGCTGAACAGGAAGAACCAGCCCAGGTTGCTGTTGAGGAACCGAGCTACCGGTTCGATCTCCGGGGCGAGAACGAAGATGCCCCAGAGCCCGAACACGATAGACGGAACCGCGGCGAGCAGGTCAACGACGGAGCCGAAGGTTCTCGACAGCCTGGGCGGTGCGTACTGAGTCAGGTACACCGCGATGCCCACCGAGA
>NZ_LVCV01000211.1 GCF_001647195.1 Rhodococcus sp. EPR-157
GTCGGTAGTCAAGAACTCAGAGCTGGTGAAGAAGTTGACCGTATTGGCCTGCAAGGACGGGATAGCCCGCACGAGGAGGAAAAAGGCGATCAATGCAATGAAGAGCACGATGGTGGCGCCGGATGCGACGGCAATCCCCTTGAAGATCGCATCTCCGCGTTGGCGGGACTGACCGCCGGTGGCGTGAACCTCGTGAACTTCAGCGTTGGTGTCATTCATGTTCGTCATCTTCCCGCCCGAACCCGGGCTCGGCGACTCTGACGTCGCCGATCCCGAGTCGCGCGTGACTTCCGGTCTCACAGCCATGTTTTTCTACCGATCAGGAGATGGCGTTAACAGCTTCGGACAGCTTTGCCTGGAAAGCTTCAGGCAGCGGAATGTAACCGTTCTCGTCCAGTCCATCCTGGCCTGCGCCGATTGTGGACTGCAGGAATGCCTTGACGGCAGTTCCGACCTCGGGATCCGGGTACTTCGAGCACACGATCTCGTACGCTGCGAGAACGATCGGGTAGGCGCCCGGCTCCGAGGGGGTGTAGAAGGACGTGGTGTCGAGGACCAAGTCGTTGCCCTGGCCCTTGATCACGGCACCGTCGATGGTCTTGCCTGCGGTTTCGACCGAGA
>NZ_LVCV01000212.1 GCF_001647195.1 Rhodococcus sp. EPR-157
ATCGCGCCTTCGGTGCTCGCGATGGCGGCGCTGGTTCCTTCGTTGCCGCGTGCGCCTTCGCCGGTTCCACCGGTGAAGGCCTTGCCTGCACCGGTGGTCCAGGCGCCCTCGGATGCAGCCGCGAGGTACTGCTGGAAGTTGTCGGTGGTGCCCGACTCGTCACTACGGAAGATGACGTTGATGGGCTCGTCAGGCAGCGTCACGCCGTCGTTGAGAGCGGCGATCGCGGGGTCGTTCCACGTCTTGATCGTGCCGTTGAAGATCTTGGCGGCAGTCGGTCCGTCGAGGACGAGTGACTCGACGCCACTGACGTTGTAGGTGATTGCCAGGGGGCCGAAAACAGCGGGCAGGTTCCATGCGTCCGCACCCTCGCAACGCTCCTTGGCTGCTGCGTACTCGCCCTTCGACTCGCTGAGCGGGGAGTCCGAGCCGCCCATATCGGTCTGGCCGCCCGTGAACTCGCTCACGCCGGCGCCGGAGCCGTTGGAGGTGTAGTTCAGGGTCTGTCCGTCGCAGGCCTGCTCGAATGCGTTGACGAAGCGGACCATCGCGTTCGCCTGTGCGGTGGAACCGCTCGCGCGGAGCGCGTCCACGCCGCCGCACTCGACGTTCGAGGTGTCTTCGGCGCCGACATTGCCGGTTGCGGCGGTGTTGTCGTCACTGCCACAGGCGGACAGCAGGAGTGCACCGGCGGCCACAAGACTCACGGCTGCACTTGATCGCTTGAGCTTCACGTAGCTCCTTCTGAAGAATTGGGGCGGCCCGTCGTTGAGTACTGGCCGCTGATTGCATGCGTTCGATGGCTTGCAAAGCGGGCGTTTCGCCCGCTCCGCGTTGAAACGTAGAGGCACCCGATGAACGGATCGGCGTACGAAGATGAACGATTCATGAACGATGCCGTCGGCGGCGGAGTGTTCGAACGCCGGACTTTTCTCCGTTACCGGCGGTTGTCATACTCGGCGTCATGCGTGTCAACTACTCCCGGCAGTTGAGTGACCTCGCTGCCAAGCTCGCCGAGATGTGCTCGCGCGACGAACTCGCCATCCAACTGGCAACTCAGGCACTCCTGGAGGGGGACCTCACCCTCGCCGAACAGGTCATCACCGACGCCTCGACTATCGATGTGATCGGGGAAGAGTCCGAGCAGCGAGCGTTCGCCCTCCTTGCCCTTCAAGCACCCGTGGCCGGGGACCTGCGCACGGTGGTCAGCGGGATCAGGATCTCTGCCGAACTGCACCGCATGGGTGCGCTCGCCACCCATATCGCTTCGACAGTGCGGCGTAGGCATCCGGATCCGGTTCTGCCCGGCCCGGCACACGATGCCTTCACCGACATCGGCAAGATCGCGGTCGCGATCGTCGCAGCCACACGCGAACTACTCGTTACACGCAATCTGGACGTGATCGACCACATTTGGGCCCTGGAAAACCAGATGAACGACCACCACAAGCGGCTCTTTGCGATGACGATGGATCCGAGTTGGGACTACGGTGTTCCAGCCGCGGTCGATGTCACACTGCTTGGTCGTTTCTACGAACGCTTCGCCGATCAGGCCGTCGATGTCTCTCGGCGCATCGAATTCCTGATCACCGGAACCATGCCGGACGAGCGCGGATCAGAGGAATTCGACGGCTGACACGGGCAGCTGAACGCTACGCACCCTTCGTCGAACGCCGCGCGTTTCACAGACTGCGTCGATCGATTCCTTGCCGACAGGGTCTACCTACGCGGGCACGCGTGAGCGTGGGACACATCGAAATCTGGACACGACGGAATTAACTACTACAATCGCTGTAGTAGCAACGTCAAGACGTCGGGAGATTCGCGTGTCGGTTGTCAATGGATTGCCAGCTCATATCTTGCTCGTCCACTTCATCGTGGTGCTTGCGCCACTGACGGCGATCCTCGCTCTCGGCGCGAGCGTGTGGCCCGCGATACGCCGCCGGCTCGTGTGGCTGATCGCTGCGCTTGCGGTCATCACGTTGGTGTTGACACCGTTGACCACCGAAGCCGGTGAGTGGTTGGAGGAGCGCGTTCCGGAGACAGGAGCCGTCGAAACACACGCCGAGCTCGGCGACTCGATGCTGTTCTTCGCGTTGGGCTTGGCCGTGGTC
>NZ_LVCV01000213.1 GCF_001647195.1 Rhodococcus sp. EPR-157
GTGGTGGCCGCCGCGACAATCGTGCAGGTGATTCGGATCGGAGAATCCGGCGCACGTGCGGCGTGGGAGAACACGGTGAGCACTGCACCGGCGGAGGATGGTTCGGATGAGTAGCGGCGCCGTAGTAGAGCGAAGAAGCTGACCATGTCGGACGTCGTACCAGGCGGTCACGCCTCGGAACCCCACTCGGCCATCGGTGGGCGGCTGAATTGGCTTCGTGCAGGAGTTCTCGGTGCGAATGACGGCATCGTGTCCATCGCCGGCCTGGTGGTCGGTGTGGCGGCTGCAACGACGGAACGCGGCCCTGTTCTCACTGCGGGTGTCGCCGGGCTCGTCGCCGGCGCCGTGTCGATGGCGCTCGGTGAGTACGTCTCGGTGAGCACCCAACGTGACACCGAGCGGTCGCTTCTGGTCAAGGAGCGGCGAGAGCTCGACGAGGAGCCGGAACAGGAATTGGCCGAGCTTGCCGCCCTGTACCAAGACAAAGGTCTGTCGGCGGAGACCGCCAGAATCGTCGCTGAGGAATTGACCGCGCACGATCCATTCGCTGCACACGTCGACATCGAACTGGGCATCGACCCGGATGCGTTGACCAGTCCGTGGCAGGCCGCAGTATCGTCAGCTGTTTCCTTCGTCACCGGTGCATTGCTTCCGCTTCTCGCGATTCTGCTGCTTCCCGCGTCCAGCCGGATACCGGTCACCTTCGTCGTGGTTCTGTTGGCGCTCGGGATGACCGGAACCATCAGCGCCACGCTGGGTGGAGCTCCTCGTCGACCGGCAGTGACGCGGATAATGTTCGGCGGAGCGTTGGCGATGATCGTGACCTACGGAATCGGCCAGTTGGCGGGCGTCGCAGGGGTGTGAAGGTCCGCGCTCGTCAGCGGAACACCGACGTGGCATTCTCGCCCGCTTCCGGCGCGACCACGTCCTGGGCCACATCGAACAGGGCCACGGAGATCACCGAGAACGAGAGAATCAGTACCAGAGCCGCGGCAACAGTCAGGCGTCGCTGCGGGGCCGGGGGAGGTTCGTTCAGTGCGCGGACGCGACGGACCACATCGCCCCCGGTGCTGTCGAGAGTACTTGTCCGCCGGGCGGAATGCGTGCGGAGCAATGCAGTCCTGGCGACGGCGGACATCGTTGCCGGCCGGCCGTGAACGGCGGCGGTCTCGTCGGCGTGACGCTCGGCAGCGTGACGAATCTGGTGGACGACCGGGCGCAGCAGCGGATCGAACTGTGCTGCGATCTCTCCCATCTGCGTCCAGAAGCTGTGCCGAAATCGAAGGTGAGCTCGTTCGTGCTCGATCACCGCGTCGAGTTCGCTCGTGGACAGCGCGTCGGCGAGTGCTGTCGTGATCACAACTGCACTTCCTCCGGACGGTACCGCGAAGGCGTCCGGCTCGGCCGAATCCACGATCACGGTGCCGCCTCGAGTTTCGGCCTCCGCACCGAATCGTGCCGCCGTTCGCGCGCTCACCCATATCCGACGCCCATGTGTCGCAACCACTGTCAACCGCCACGCGACCCAACCGAGTATGACGACGCCCAGTGTGACCGGAAGGCCGTCCTCCGACGCGAGCAGTACTGCAGCTACTGCAACCATCGACGCGGCGATGGAGAAGGCGGTGATCATCGACAGAATCGGAAAGACGATCACCGACGCCTGCGGTGTGAAATCGTGGTCGATCCGAACGCTGTACACGCGAAGTGCGACGGAGAGCACCCACGGTAGAGCTGCGACGGTCAGAAGCAGCGTCATGCTCAGTCTTTCGCCGACTCAGGTGACAGCAACGCACGCAGCAGCGTCTCGTCCTCGGGATCCAGCGCCGCAACGAAGTTGGCCAGCACATCCGCCCGCTCAGCTCGGGTGTCCAGTTCCGTTCGCATCCGCATCGCAGCCCGAAGTGCTGGTAGCTCGTCGACCGGGGCTCGAAGAGCGTAAACGTAGGACCGTCCGCGCCGCTCGCGGTCGACCAGCCGCTTGCCGTGCAATCGACCCAACGCCGTCATGACGGTTGTGTGCGCGAGATCTGCCCCCAGAAGTTCACGGGCCTCGGACACCGATAGCTCCCGGTGCTCGCCGAGCAGCTGAAGAATCGACTCCTCCAACTGTCCGGAACCTCTGCGCACTGGTGTCACCCTTACTCGTCGTCGTCGATCCAGGATATGCCACGCCCGAACCCGAGCGGCGATTCTGGTGCCGAGCAGATCAGGTCAGTGAGACGAGTTCGGTGATGTCGTCTATCGGGAGATCGCCGTCGACCACTGCTGTGACGACCGAGCTGTTCAAGGTGATTGCGCCCTTGTGGTTGTCGAGGAATGCGGTGTCCGCCGCATCCCGCCCGGTTGCGATGCGGACCAGCGTCGAGCGCGGAGCCAGGCAGGTGGCGTCGACGACTCGCCATACTCCACCGACGAAAGCCTCGGCGACAGCATGGAAGTCCATCGGATCGCAGCCCGGCGCGTATACCGCGACCAGTCGCGCCGGCACGTTGACCGCCCGCAGCATTGCGACGACCAGATGTGAGTAGTCGCGGCAGACGCCGGCCCCTGCGAGGAGGGTATCGGTCGCGCCGTCGATCGGATCACTGCTGCCAGGCACGTAATTCAGCCGCGCACCGACCCACGACGAGATTCGCTCGAGCAGCTCCTCGGAGTCCGCGTAGGCGCCGAACTCGGTCGCTGCGAAACCGTAGAACTTGTCGGCCTCGGCGTAGCGGCTGGGTCGCAGGTACAGCGACATGTCGTAGTCCGTGACGGGAGCGGGCGTCGTGTTTCCGATGACGGTGGCGTCGTACGCGACCTGAAGATTGCCCACGCCGGCGGGGAAGACGTGGATGCGATTGCCGTGGGCGCCACTGACCTCTTTGGGCGTGATCGGCTGTCCGTCGAGCTCGAAGGTGAGTGACTCGGTCACCGTCGTGCCGGGGTGGGGCGCGATGGCGATCTGGAATTCGAGGGTGGTGGCGTCGGTGATGTCGACGTCGAGTCGCGCTGATACGTCGCGTTTGAGCACTGGTTCTCCGTATGTCGGGGCTGAGTGTCATCAGCTCGAGGAAACGAACTAGTGGCAATTACCCTGCCTGATCCTCGTACAACCGACGATTGCGTCACAGTATTTCGCCCGCAGTCGGCCGGGATGAGCTGATTTCGTACTGACAAGTTGGTTTGCGTCGTCTAGCTTGAGTGCAGGTGGGGCGACGCTGGGAGAGGGGTTCGATGGTCGGCATGTTCTCGGGCGCGGTACCTAGTGCGTTCGCGCGACGGTGCGATCGACGAGACGCCGCAGTAATGGCGAGGGCGTGAAGAAGCTCGCCACCGCTGCCGTACTCCTGCTGCTGGGCTCGGGAGGTTTGTTCAACGGAATCGCGCTGGTCTCCGATCCTCGGGGTGGCACGCTGGGTCTCAGTGTCGACATGCTCCCGGCCTGGCATACCTGGGACTACCGCTATGCGGGCGCATTCGTATTGCTCGCGCTCGGGATTGCGCCGCTCGTGTGTGCTGCGGCGGTGATCGTGGACGTCGCCGGTTCGCGAATGTTCGCCGGAGTGGTCGGGGCGGTGGCTGTCGGATGGGCAGTGTGGCAGTGGGCGGTCCTGGACGTCTGGGCACCGCGCGCGTTCCTGGGATTGGTCGTGATCGGTGCCGTCCTCGCGCTGGGCGCGATCGATTCGGTCCGCCTTCCTTCTGAGAATCGGTGAGTGCGTGACCGCGTCACGCACTCACCGGACAGTCTCTACTTCTTGTCTTTTCCTGCGGCCTTGTCGACGCGACGCTGGGCGAACGTGCCGCCCTTCTTCAGAGCCTTGGAGATGAAGTTCGGTTCGCCCGAACGCTTTTCGATCGCAAGACCGCTCAGAACGAGGAGTCGCGCCAAGATGGGAAGCGCAATCGCGACGAACAGGTATCGGTAGAGGTATTTACGCGCTAGCAACGGGAGCATGGTGGTCCTGTTCGAGTCAGCGGACCGCGCGGCGGACGCGCAGCGCCGCAGTGACGGCCAGAGTGATGATCGATCCGACCGCTGCCGCACCCAGTAGCCACACGCCCTGCGCCAGATCGAAGTTCCACCCGATGGAGTTGATGCGCGTGTGCACGGTGTTCTGGAGAACGAAGATCACCAGGGCGACGATCAGCACGAGCGCGATCACCAGTGAGAACTTCGTGAAGAAGCCGCCGCTGCGACGTCGTGCGGGGGTGGTTGCGGAATCGGTGGAGGTCATCAGGGGTCCTAGTCTGCATGTGATTGGAAGTTGCAGATACTTAGTCGGTTTCGGATCGCGAAAGCAAACGCCGGCGGTTGCGTGATGTGCATCACACCCACTTTCGGAGCGAACGACTATTTGAGTCACTCAGAGTGACTCAAGTGGTCATTCGGTCACTTCGCCACGCAAGATCGCATACAGAAAAGTGTCCGACCAGGCGTCCTTGTTCCACCAATCCTCGATGAAGTGGCCTTCTCGACGCATGCCTACGCGTTCGGCGAGCCGCGCGGACGCGGCATTTCTGGCGTCCATCTGCGCGATCGCCCGGTGCACCCGCCGCAGGGAGAACACTGTCTCGATGAGCGCGGTGACTGCCTCGGTTGCGTAACCCCGGCCGGCGTAGGCGGGCGAGAATGTCCAGCCCAGTTCGACGGTGTGGTCGGTGTCGTTCACGAAATGCGCGCTGACGTTTCCGATGATCCGACCAC
>NZ_LVCV01000214.1 GCF_001647195.1 Rhodococcus sp. EPR-157
TATCCACGCGGACACTCTATCGACGCTCAGCGGGGCTCAGTCGGAACTGCCGCCGGGGGGACGCGTTTCGAGGAACATTTGAAGGAACGACGATGCCTGAGGTTTGGACTCCGACGTATGTCGGGGCGTCTCCGTCGTCTGCTCTGATTCGGGGTGATCTGACCTGCTCATCATGAAGTCCACTCTCTCGACCGACTGTCGACAATCAGCACGCCCGCGCCGAGCACGTCGAGGATCATCCGAACCGGACGTGTCGGCGCGAAGATGCGAACACGCGAATCCGTCGCCGATGCTGCGTCGATCACGGCATTCGCGGCGCCGGAGTAGATGAACGACACCGCGGACAGATCGACCAACACGTCGGCGCCACTGCTGAGGAGATCCTCGAGTTTTCCGGTCAGTTCTGGTCGAGCGGTCATATCCAGGTCGCCCGATACTCGCAGTACTGAATACGAGGTCGAGTAGGACTCGACCTCGACCGAGTATCGGGGAGCTTCGCCGACGGATTGTGCGGCGGCGTCGACGGACAAGGAGTTGGCTGCAGTGATCATCTCTTCTGCCCTTCGCGTCGTATTTCGTGCCTGTACAAACTCTGACAGGGAAAGATCTCGTGTCCGTTTCGAGTTTCGTCACGGTAAGGCATCTAGCGAGTAACAGATCAGTAACGACGAGCTGTGAGCGCTGTCAGCGCAAGCCGGCGGCGAGGACGATCTGCTCGGCCATCGACCGAGCGGAGTCCGCGGTCGGATGAACGCCGTCGAACGTCGCGCCCGGTGTCTTCAGCGTCGACGCGAAGTCGGCAAGTGGGAGGCCGCGTTCGGCGGCAAGGTTTCGGATGGCGATGTTCAACCGGTCGTCCGGCGCCGACCTCGACGGTGGCACGGTGGCGAGTACGACGGTGTCGACGCCTCGGGCCTGGTCCAGGATCGATCGAAGATTCGCGATGGTCTCTGCCAGAGGTACCCCGCGCGCCTGATCGTTGGTTCCACCGTTGACGACGAGCACATCAGGCTCGGCGGCGAGCGCCTCGTCCATACGAGCCGCGATCTGTGCGGTGGTCTCGCCTGTGGCGCCTGCGTTGCGTCCGTCGGCGGCAGCCGCGCCGTCCCCGCACACGAGGTGGGAGTACCACGAGGTATCGCCGTGGATACCCCAGTCGGCGACGGAATTGCCCTCGGCGATCGAGTCTCCGAGTGCAACGAGCCGTGGTCCGTCGCTGCTCGTGCTCCACCCGAAGCACTCGGCATTCCAGAGATACAGAACAGGCGTCTTCAGCGGGCCGAGCACTAGTCCGGCGAC
>NZ_LVCV01000215.1 GCF_001647195.1 Rhodococcus sp. EPR-157
CGGTTACCGAGGTGCGGGTGGGATTCCGCCCCCGCCCCCCGAGCTGCCGGTGGACGGCAGTGGACCGGGAATGATCTGCAGTCCCGGAGGCGCGCAGTAGGTGTGATCGCACAGGTCGAAGGTCCGCCCGCCGAGGCCGGGTACGGCATCGGGGTTGACGAAGATCAGGCCGTCCGGCGACGTGCACGAAATCGGTCCACAGGTTGTGCCCAACGGGAATCCGCGCCAGTCCACCGGATTCGGCGGTGGACTCGGTTCGGAGGGCGCCGACGGTTCGGTCGGCGTGATCGCACAGTCGGCGCACACCGTCGGACCTGACGGGTCGACGATGACCGGTTCGACGAACGTTGCCGGCGGCTCGAAGGCCGGCGGTGGTGGGGCCGAGGCGACAACGGTCGGCGGCACGAGCGGAGGTGTTTCCGAACTGGTGGAAGTCGGTGATGCAGACGTTGTCGTCGTAGACGGCGCGGGAGCTGCGTCCTCGGTACCGGCGGTGCATCCTGCGAGTGCAATGGCAGTGACGACGGTCAGCAGCAGAGCTGCAGCCGGACGGTTCGGCATATCCCTCCATGACTCTCTGCGCAGTGCTGGACGTGTTCGGGATCCGAACTCAGCGGTCTGATTACGGTACCCGATGTCGCGCCGTGGGTCGCGGCCTCGGATCGTGCCGATCGCCGGCTCGCGCACGACGGTACGGACCGAATCGACAATACGAACCGAATTACCCGATCGCACAGTCGATTTATCGATCGAAACCCGTAAGTTCGTCGTGTTCGGTAGGGCCGTTTAGGATCGACCCACTGGATCACGCACGCGCGTGCGGTGAGTGAGAACGGTTGGTCATGCGAGGTCTGAAAGTCACACTGTCGGTGTTCGGTCTGGTCGCAGGTATCGCCGTCGGCTGGATATTGCTCGTGGCTATGTCGCAGCCGGTGCGCGTGAACTACGCGTACGTGGTCGGACGGTACAACTCCGGATTCTGGTGGTCCGTCCGCGAATATCTCCCGTTTGCCGTGCCGGTGGTGGGCGCACTCGTCGGGTGGATCGTGGCCACGCTACTCGTTCGCGCTGGATGGCGCATGACGCGGGAGCGCTGATACCAGCGGACCCCGCCACATCAGCAGCAGGACCCATACGATCAGACCGATGTACAGCACGTAGGGCGTCGTGAACACCAGTTGTTCTGCGGTCGTCAGCTCGGGAATCATCGAGGGTTCGTCGTATCGTCTTGGTGCAGAGTTGAATTCGTCGACAGTGACGAGCATCATCCATGCACCGAAGGCGAGGAGTACGGCAAAGCCGACGGTGGTGAACCAGCGACCGGCGCGTGTATCCAACGCGGTGGAAGCAATGAGTACGACGACGGCTCCCGGAAGCGTCAGGATCAACCCGAAGGCGCCGACGACGTTCCAGGTGACGACGACATCGCCGACGCTATTCCACCAGGGGGCCAATGCGAATGCACTGATCAGGGTCGCCGCAAGCCATGCGAGAGGCGCGCATGCGACCATCCGAACGCGGCGTCTCATCGGAACGCCTTCGCGAGCAGCTCGAGCGCAGTGACGACGTGTTCTCGGTCCTTGCCGAGGCGGTCGAGAATTACTGCGTGCGAAGCCAACTCCCGTGGGAAGATGTCGTCGACGAGGTGTTCGCCGTGCGCGGTGAGGTGGACGGATGCGGACCGCTTGTCGGCAGGGTCCTGCTCGCGAACAATGACCCCCCTTTCCTCGAGCCGCGACAGCGTCTTGCTGACGCCCGCTCGGGACATGCCGAGGCGTTCGGCCAGTCGGATCGCGGTCACCGATTCTGTTTGGTATCGCAGTGGCACAAGCAGTTCGACATCGGCGTGTGACAGCGGAGATTGTGCGTAGACATCGTCGACCGCTCGGCCCACGCCCTCACTGATTTCCTTGATGAGCGCGACGATCGTCATCGGCGACGTGTCGAGGTCGGGATTGTGGATGCGCCACGACTCGATCGTCTTCGCCCTGAGCGTCATGCGCATCCCCTTTGTTAACCAGTTAACAATTTGCTACCGTCACTCTACTCGACGAAGAGGGGACGACAGTGGAGTGCGACAGCGTGATCATCGGCGGGGGCGCCGCGGGGTTGAGTGCAGCGCTCGTGTTGTCACGTGCCGGCCGCAGGGTCCTTCTCGTGGACTCGGGAAGTCCGCGGAACGCGAAAGCCCAACACCTGCACGGATTTCTGTCCCGCGGCGGTAAGTGCGCGCTACTGATGCGTGCCCCGGTCGAGGGGGTTCAGTGCGATCGCAAGCTTCATTCCGGACTTCCACAGCGCCGCTGCCGTCGAGCGTGGGCGCAGTTGCGCCTCGATGCGCATTGCCGTCGTGAATTCGGCAGCGAAACTACGTCGTGGAAAACGCAATTCGACGTCGTCGAGAAATGCTGCGTCGAGTTCGTGTGCGCGTAGGCCAACGACGTCCAGATGAGCGGCGTCGTGAAGCAGTGCGGCCTCGGGTCCCGCATCGAGTGGAGTCTTCACGTCCATATGTCGGGCAATGGCTGTGTACACGCAGTGGCCACTTTCCGCGGAACCCCCGTGTGCGGTCACGAACTCGCGCGCATGTTCGGCGCCGAGTACAGCGAAGCAACCTATGCGATCGTCCACCGGGGCGCCGAGGCGAATGTCGTGCAAGAGGGCTGCGACATAAAGGTTCTCGGGATCGAACGACCGACCGTCGACCATAGCGAGGGCGCTACCGAACTCCCAGCACCGGAGGCTGTGGGCGAGCACGGCAGGAGTCAGGGTCTCCTCCGCCTCCTGCAGAGCGTCGCGGCACAGTCCGGAATCCGGTGGTGCCGGCCGGGTACCTGAAAAGCGCGGACTACTCGGCGCTGTGATCCCGCGCAGTAGGCGAGGCATGGCGATCGTCTGAGCGGCAAGGGCGTCGCCGATCACGCGCAGCTGTCCCAGCCGCGTCAATTCACCTGTGCGCATGGGAGTCCTCCGTGATGTGGCCTTGCAGATCGCCTCTGGTGACGGCCAGCATGGCGTCGAGTGTCTTCTCGTCGACGACTCCGCGCTGACGAAGAGACACCGCCCCGTTCACCGCGGCCCACGTGGTGAGTACGAGAACACGGGGATCGGTATCGCATCCGGACGCGGTGATGTCCCGCGTGACTGTCTCGACCAGCGCCTGCAGCGCTGCGTCGATTCGAGGCTTCGCGAGCGCGACCAGTTCGGATTCGGTCGTTGCGACGTCGTACAGGCTGAGTAGTCGCAACGCCAGGGGATTCTTCCGATGGAACGTCACGTACCGGTCGAAGGCGTCGACGATGGACGTCGAGCCTTTCATCTCGTCCACGTGGGTCGTGGTGGTATGCCAGGCGAGGGCGGCGTACACGTCCGCTTTGCCGCCCGCGAAGTTGGCGTAAATGGAGCTGACGGCAACATCTGCTGCGCTGGCAAGCATCTCGATCGTCGTACTGCGGTACCCGTGCTCGAGAAAAAGTGATCGGGCAGCGTCGAGCACCGCCGTATGTGTCCGGCGCTTTCGTCTGTCGGTGGGGGTTTCCAACATCATGAAGTTATCGTAGTCTGATTCCGATAACAGAAACAAATTCCGATAGGGGTAGAGATGAATCCCAAGACCGGGTCAGATGCGATGACGATGTTTCTGCCGCAATCGCCGTTCGTGCAACACCTGGGAATCGAGCTGATCGATATCTCGGAGGGACACGCCAGGCTGCGGATGCCGTTCAAGGACGACCTGATCACGGTTGGCGACATGGTGCACGGGGGCGCGCTTGCCGGGTGTATCGACATCGGCATCATGGCCGCCGCGTGGGCAGGCGAGCGCGTGCCCGAGCAGTTGCGCGGTGTCACGATATCGATGGCGGTCGAGTTCGTCGAACCGGCGTTCGCGGAGAGCATCGACATCGTCGGAAGGCGTGTCCGTGCTGGTCGCAGCCTGAGCACCTGCGCAGTCGACATTGTCGCCACGAGCTCGGAGCGGCTGATCGCGACGGGATTGGGGACCTATCGGATGGGTTGACTCTCTGGAGGCTCCGCCTCCAGCGGCACGAATAAGTGCACCAGGGTGCACTCAATCGCGCCACTTGGGGCGGAGCGCCGTCAACTCGTTCGCACGGGCATTCGGGCCGCGACCGTCGTCGCCACGCGACGACCTAGGTGCTCGGCGGTCGACAGATCGGATTCGGATGGGGCGATCTCGGGGCCGGCATCGGATGGGGACTGCGCCATTGCCCCGAGGAACCCGCCAAGGCGATTGAGGTCCTCGGCGGAGCCGTGCGTCGAATACAACCATCCAGGGGGTAGCCCGAGATTGATCCAATGCATTCCGTGCTGGGCGGCGAGCAGGACAAAGCTCATGAGAGTGTTCAGTTTGTCGCCGTTGACCCCAGCGGAGTTGGTGAATCCGGCCGCGTACTTGTCACGCCACTTCTGCGTGGACCAGGCAGACGACGACTCCTCGGCGAAACGCCGAAACTCGGCCGACGCCCCACCCATGTATGTGGGTGCACCGAAGATGATGGCATCTGCAGAGTCGAGGATGTCCCACATGTCGGTCGGTGGGGCGCTGACGTCGAGAAGTTGAACCTCGGTGGACTCACTCTCGGCGCCGCGAGCGGCGGCGGATGCTTGCCGTGCGGTGTGTCCGTAGCCGCTGTGGAATACGACGGCAATCCTGACTGCATTCATGCGATGGGCTCCCGTGTTGTGGTCGGTCTCGGTGTGGCGCTGAGGATGTGGTCGGTGTCTGCGACGAGGAAGTCGAACAGCTCGGTCGCATCGCGACGATCGGTGAGCAATGCGGCACCCTGTCCCGACCAGAGTGCGAGCAACTCGGCATCGTCGCGCTCGGCGGCTGCCGCTTTGATCGGCGCGGTCATCCAGTTCTGCTGCGGATACGGCGGCAGATCGGCGAATTCGAATGCGTCGAGGAAGTCGTTGCGGATTCCGCGGGCAAGCCTGCCTGAAAAGGCCGTGGTCAGGGCGGTGTATCGGGACCGCAGTGACCTGAGCGCCTGTTTGTGGGCGTCGGGTGCACCGGACTGATCGGTGGCCAGGAAAGCGGTGCCGATCTGGACGGCATCGGCACCGAGTATCAGCGCAGAGGCGATCCCGCGGCCGTCCGCGATACCACCGGCGGCGATCACGGGAATGTCGAGCGCAGCGGACAGTTGTGCAATGAGTGGACCGGTGGCCACGGAATCCGTTGCGGGGCGCAGGAATGCTGGGCGGTGACCCCCGGCTTCGTACCCGGCGGCGACGACGGCATCGACCCCTGCATCCTGCAGTGCGGTCCCTTCGTCGAGATGTGTTGCTGCGCCGACGGTTCGGATACCTCGCCGTCGGCACTCGGCCAGTACCTCAGGGCTCGGGATGCCGAATACGAAACTGAACACCGCGGGTCGACGCTCCAGCAGGACCTCCACCTGGGCGTCGAAGTCTGGGGATGCGGCGTGCCGATAGACCGGCGGCGACATATCCACGCGCTCGAACCACGGGCGTAGGGCGTCGGAATACCTCTCGTAGGTGGTGCGATCGAGCTCGTGGGGCTGACCGGGCTTGGGAACCCAGAGGTTCACTGCGAAGGGATGATTCGTGGCGGACTGCAGTAGTCCGACGGTAGCGTCGAGTTCTTCCGGCTCCAGATGGTGTGCGCCGAAGGATCCCAGACCGCCAGCATCGGACACGGCAGCAGTCAATGCGACGCGGGAGATGCCGCCGCCGAAGGGTCCCTGCACGATGGGATACCGGAGGCCGATGTCGCGTGCGAAAGGGGTCAGTGTCCAGTCCGTCATTCTGGTGCTCCTGGCGTCGTCGGGAAGTTCCCTGACAGTAGACGACCGGTCAACTATTTGTCCATGGGTAGTTGACCGGTCGTATAGTGGTCTCATGGGCCGAACCAGTACTGCACGCGAACGGGTGCTCGACGCCGCTTGCTCGCTCATCCGAAGCCGTGGCTACGAAGCCGTTGGAGTTGCCGAGGTGTGTTCCGTCGCCGAAGTACGCAAGGGTAGCTTCTATTACTACTTCGATTCCAAGCAGGCGCTTACCCGTGAGGTGATTCGCGAGCATTGGCGGAGTGAGCGCGCCCGGTGGGTCGCGGTACTGTCGACGCCTGGGACACCGCTGGCGCGGCTCGAGGCCCTATTCGACATGCAAGCGGATGATATTCGCGCAGAACAGAAGTCGAACGTGGTCAATGGGTGCATCTTTGCGAACCTGTCGCTGGAACTGTCGGCGCGGGATGCGTCGATACGATCGGACCTGGAATCGGTCTTCGACGAACAAATCGCTCTGGTTGCAGAGGTTCTCGGCGAGGCTGTTGCCGACGGCAGTCTTTCTACCGACGACACGCCGGATCGCCTCGCGTCGGCAATGCTTGCCCAGTTGGAGGGTCTGGTTCTGTTTGCGAAGCTGCGCAATGACGCGTCGTCGCTCGACGGGGTGTGGAGTCAGGTTCGCCGTCTGGCGAGTTGACCGGCGCGTCAGCTACTTTCCGTCAGTCGATCCAGCACGATGGCCCCGTGGGTCGCGCTCCACAGCTGCTTGGCGTCGTCGTCCGATCGTCGGGCAAATACAGCCAACACAGTGTGGATCAACGCCGTTCGGTGGCTAGCGTCGACACCGAGGGATGTCAGATCGTGCTCGAACAATATCTGGTACAGGCCTGGATGGCTCGACGCCCACTCGATGTAGCGGCCTGCCACTGTGCTTGTGCCGTCGTCGAATTCGATGGCAGACAGGCATTGTTGTGCGGCCTGATCGAACACCGCGCTCAATAGCGCGTCGCGGGATCCGAACTTGGAGTAGACGCACATGGTCGATCGACCGGAGGCGGCGGCGAGCGCGCGCACGGAAGTGTCACGCGCGGCGCTCGATGACAGATATGCCAGCGTGCCTGACATCAGTTGCTCACGAATCGTGGGCGAGGTCAATTCACCCTCCGTCTGTTGACTTCGACTTCGTCACCCGCCACTATAACGTCTGTTATCAATAACGTTCGTTATAGGGAGGCGTCGTGGTCGTTGTTCCTGCTCGAGAGTCGATTTCCCAAGTCTTGCCCCTACGACAAGCTGCGTGGTGCGGTGTCCTCGCAGCCGCGGTGCTCCTTGTGAACGCAGCCAAACGAGCCGAGCTCCTGCCGACGACTGCATGGACGCAATTGCTCGCGCCGATGGCGGAGATACTGGCAATCTTCTTCGTCATCGGGCTGGCCGTCGTGACGGGAATGCGCGGAACCTTCGCCGTCGTGGCGACGTCGCTGAACGTGGCGGCGCTGGCAGCTCTCGTTGCCGCAGAAGCAGTCATCAACCTGGTGTTCTACGACCTGCCGTCGGAGCAGGTCGACGTATTGCGCGACGGCACCCTCGGAGCGGGGCTGACCATCGCGTCCTTGGCATTCCTGATCGGCACAATCGGCTTCTCGGCGGCCTGTGCTGCGGCACCGAACCGGCCACCCGCACTAGCGCTGGTGGGCTACGCGGCATCGGGCGTCGTAATTGCTCTGCGCGCCTTCGTTCCCGAGTTCGTTCTCCTCGCAGGGCTGATCGTGTTGGCGGCGTCGATCGCGTGGCTCAGCGTGTGGTTGCTGGTTGGGACCCGGCGGCCGACCGCTTGAATGTCACTTGGTAGCTATCTGAGCGTATGAATGGACCATTCAAGCGGTGGTGGGCCGGCCGGATCCTCGGGTAGCGAGAGGCTCCGCCTCCAGTGGCACGAATAAGTGCACCAGGGTGAACTTAACCGCGCCACTGGGGCGGAGCGCCACTGGTTACCCGCCCGGCTGAACCTGCTGTGGGATCTCCTGCAACTGCGGATCCTGCTGCTGCTGCTGCTGCTGCATCTGCTTGGCGAACTCGCAGTTCGACTTCGCGTACGTATCGATCCGGGTGCTGGCTTCGCTTGCGGCGGTGAAGCTTTCCGCGTCGATGCTGGCTTCGGTCTTTTGCTGGTACTCCTCGAACGTCGAGGACTCGGTCACGAGGTCGGTCACCTGGGCGCTGGCGTCGCGCACCGTGGTGAGATCGGCTGCGATGTCCGCGTCCGCGGATTCGATCGCAGGGTCGTAGTGCTCGGAGAGCCCGTCGCCGTACTTCTTCAGCACAGCCTGCATTCCCGGCCAGTCGGCGGGGTCGATCGCGGCGGACGACTGTGACTCCATCTCGAAATTCGAGATGTCCTCCAGCTGGGTGCAGATATCTCCGCCACCGTTCGCATCTACGCCGCTGTCCGAATCATCGTCCGACCCGCAACCGGCGAGCCCCACGGTGAGAGCTGCAGCGATGACGACGATCGAGCGACGCGGGAACTTCATACGGGTACTTCTCCAGACTTCGGGCGGGTAGGACGCCCTCCACAGTCACAGTTACGCGACGCGTTGTCGAGTTGGTGGTGCGAACGTTGGAAATTGTCACCAGTCGCTTCGCGGCAAATTACGTCCGGTGGGCGGCGGACGCGAACCCGAGCCAGGTGTGCCGGTTCCCGGCCCAGCACCAACCGACCTTCGGGGCGTTGCGATTGTCTTTTCCGTCTCGTCCGGTTCCGTTGCTGATCCACACCGCGGGAGTCCGTGTGTCGAGGGTTCCGTTCGGTTTGCGTAGCCGCGACCCGATCGTCATGAAGCAATGCCCCCGTTCGAGCACCTCGGGCACCTGGAGCAGCCAGTGCATGCCCTCGAGCAGAGTCAGCGGTGTGCGGCCGGCAGCGAGGATGGCGGGAAGAGCCTCGTCGGGGCTCCAGTTCTCCATCTCGTCGCCACGTCTCGGGCCGTGGACCAGGTATGCCGGACTCGCCGGGATCGTCAGCGACTCGATCGGAGTGAACCGGTCGACGTCCGGCATGTCGGAGACGACGAATCCGCGCTTGCCCGACGATGCGAGCATCGGTGCAAGCGCGGACGGATCGACGCCACTCAGGACGAGGAGCGAATCATCCGTGGCATCGGTGACTGCGTCGTGGAGCTGCGCGTCGGTGATGCCGGCGAGCGAATGAACGCCGAGTTCGATCAGTCTTTCAGCCTGTTTACCCAGTGGAGGAAGCGCATACATGGTGAACCACCTTTCGTCACCGTACAGTGTACGCTCCGACCGGATTGAGTCCTGAGGAATTCGAACGTATGGTCGAACAGTGAGGGTCAACGGATCGAGCGGCGGAGTGGATCCCCGCCGTCGTCCGTTCAAGGTGCTCACCCCAGCAGTGAAGGTCCTGATCGACCTGTCCATCCTCTATCCGCAGCCTCCCCATCACAGTGGCACGTTCACCGCCGAGGGTTTCGACGTCCGCACCGTCGTGCCGGGCGACCTCACCGAGTGGTCCATGACCGTCGACGGCGATTGGATCGGCCGCGTCACCTATCAGCTCACCTCGAAGGATCGCTGTGAAACGGTGACGCACTGGGTTCCGAGTCGCGTGCTCAAGCCCCTGACCTCGAGGCGCTGACCCTCACGCCAGGGCGAGGAACAGTTTCTCGAGCTCTGCTTCGGTCATGGGCTCCTTGTTGTCGGCTGCTTCGCCCGTCATGCACTCGCGGAGGCCGGTGGCGACGATCTTGAACCCGGCTTTGTCGAGCGCGCGGGAGACGGCTGCGAGCTGCGTGACGACGTCCTTGCAGTCGCGGCCGTTCTCGATCATCCCGATCACGCCGGCGAGTTGGCCGTGCGCACGTCGCAGGCGGTTGAGTACCAATGCGATGCTGTCTTCGTCGCCGATCATGTCGGTCTCCTTGGTGATAGATGGTGCCGGTAGTGTCAGGGTACCCCCGGGGGCATAGAACGGGTAGCAGCTTCAGGCCTCGGGGCTCAGGCCTGTGCGCCACTGAGTGCATCGATGGCCGCCTGAAGCTTGACGGTTGCCTCTGCCGCGACGTCGGACAGACCGGGTTCGTCGGTCACCTCGACCATGATCGCCGGGTTCATTGCCTCGACGATCACCGAGCCCGGGGTGGTGGTGTCGGCGCGGACGACGACGTTGCACGGCAGCAGTAGTCCGATCTGCGGCATCACGCCGACTGCGCGGTGTGCAAGGTTCGGGTTGCAGGCGCCGAGGATCAGGTACTTCTCCATGTCCTCGTCGAGCTTGGCTTTCAGGGTTGCCTGCATGTCGATTTCGGTCAGTACCCCGAAACCTTGCTCGGACAATGCCGCTTTGGTGCTCTGAACTGCGGCGTCGAAGTCGGTGTCGGTCAAGGTGGTCGTCAGTGCGATGTTCATCGTGTCTCCTGTATCGGCGAAATGGTCAGTGCGAGAAACTGATCGAGGGCAATACCTTGCGAAGCCATGCCGGTGACCACCACGCGCCGTGTCCGGTCAAACGCAGCAGCACCGGAAGCAGAATCAGTCTGATCAGTAGGGCATCGAGCAGGACCGCAACACCGAGGATAATTCCCATCTCCTTCGGCGGAAGCGGATCCGAGAGCGCGAAGGTGAAGAACACCGCAACCATCACCGCGGCGGCGGCGAAGATGACGCGTCCGGAATGGGCGAGTCCGTCCACCTGGGCTGTCTTGGGGTCACCGGAGTGTTCGTAGTGTTCTTTGGCTGTGGCGAGAAGGAAGACGGTGTAGTCCATGGCGATGGCGAAGATCATGGCGAAGAAGAACACCGGCCCCCAGCCGTCGAGGAAGCCCTGCGGGGTGAATCCGAGCAGCGAGGATCCGTGTCCGTCCTGGAAGATCAGTTTCGCGACGCCGAACGCTGCAGCGGTGGACAGCAGGCTGACGATGGTTCCCAGGAGTGCGATCAGCGGAGCCTGCAGTGCGACGAGCAGAAGAACGAAGCCGAGGACGAGGATGATGCCGATCACGATCGGCAGGTAGTCGTTCAGAGCCTGCTGTAGATCGAGGTTCTCCGCGGGAGCGCCTCCGACGAGTGCCGACTCCGGCAGTTCCGTTCGCAGATCCTGCAGGATGGTGCCCATCGATTCATCGGACGGGTCCACTGCTGGAATTGCTTGCAGCAGTGAGTAGTCGGATCCGTCGAGTGCTTGTTGGGGTGGGGTGACCATCGAGATTCCGTCGACGGTGCTCGCGGTCGCGGCGGTGGATTCGGCGTCGGCGGTGGGGACGATGATCTGCAATGCGCCGGGCGCGCCGTCGCCGAACTGTGCTTGGACCAGTTCGTATCCTTGGCGCACGGGTGCGTCCTCGGGTACGACGGTGATGGAGGGCATGGCCACTTTCAGTCCGAGGACCGGAAGTGCCAGCGCGATCAGGATTCCGACCGAGACGACGGCGAATGGCCACGGATGTTTGTGCAGCAGTTCACCCCACGCGGCGAACTTCGGCGAACGATGGTGTTGACGCTTGGCGTAGGGCAGCGATGCGGCGTTGACCTTCGGTCCAAGTGCACCGAGTGCTGCCGGTAGCAGTGTCATGGTGGCGACGAGCACGAAGGACACTGCCATCATGATGCCGATGGCCATCGTTCGTACTGCCGGTGCCGGGACGAGTAGCACCGCCGACAGGCTGACCAGGACGGTCAGACCGGACAGGACGACGGCTTTGCCTGCGGTGTCCATGGTTTCGGCGACCGCAGCCCGTGGATCGGCGTTGCGTAGAGCGTCACGGAAGCGGGCGACGATGAACAGTGCATAGTCGATACCCAGTGCGAGGGCGAACATCATCGCGAAGTTCATCGCCCATACCGAGATCGGTGTCACTTCGTTGAGTAGAACGAGTCCGCCGGCGGAGGCGACGAGTCCGGCCACGGTCAGCAGTAGGGGTAGGCCTGCGGCGACGAGTGAGCCGAAGGCCAGGACCATGATCGCCAATGTCAAGGGCCAGGAGAACAGTTCGGCTTGGATCATGGCGTCGTGGTTGGCGACGTTGAAGTCGGACCACAGTGCCGACGATCCGGTCGGGTAGACCTCGATTACGTCGGTGGACAGGGCGGTCAGCTCGCCCTTGACGTCGTCGACGGCTTTGACCATCTCGTCGGTGCTCGCGTTGGCACCGGCGATGAGAATTCCGGTGTGTGAGTCGGGGCTGATCGTCATACCCGGTTGTGGCATCACGATCTCCCCGAAACGCGGGTCCCCGTCGAAGACCGTCGCGACGTCGGTGAGTGTCTGCTGCACGGCTGTGTCGTCGATCGAGGCCGTATCTGAGTGCACCACGACCTGAACGGCGGCAGAGGAGTTTCCGCCGAAGTGTTGCTGTGCCAGTTCGCGGACCTGGACGGATTCGGATCCGTTGGCCTGCCAGCCGGCCCCGGCGAGCGAGGTGAACACCGTCGGTGCGGCCGATCCGAGGGCGATCAGCGCGAGCAGCCACACCCCGAACACCCACCTGCGGTGGGTGACCATCGCGGCTCCTGCGCGCCCGAGCACGCCGGGCGAGGTGACGCGTGGTTCTTCGGTATCCAGAAGGGCGTCGGGCAGGGGCATTGGTCTCCTTATGGGGGTGGGGGTATCGGAACGAGCGCTCGACGTCCCTTCAGAAGTGAAGGGCGTGTGTCGACACACCATGACACATACCGTGGGGGGTATGCAAGTACCCCCGGGGGTATAGGAGCGGAGTATGGCGCACATCACGTGGACTGGGCGTGCACCTGCCACGCCGGCATAC
>NZ_LVCV01000216.1 GCF_001647195.1 Rhodococcus sp. EPR-157
AGCTCACCGGCCAAGCGACAGAAAAGGTCGGCGACGCCACCGGCGACGCCACCGGCAACGACAACCTACGCGGCGACGGCGCGGCCGATCAGGCCAAGGCCAAGGCTCGGGAGGCCGACGTCGACGTGGGCTCCATCGTCGATACATCCACCTCGCCGCGCGTGCTTGCTGCTGCCGCGCTCGCAGGGGTCGGACTCGTCGCGCTCGTGCTGTACCGACGCAGCCGTCGGCAGAACGTTCCGCAGGTCGTCGCACATACGCGGCGTGCTGCCGAGAAGCTGGCACGCTCCTCACGTCGTTGACGATCGGCTCGCAGATAGTCAACACTGAGTAAAACATCGCCCCAGAGTGGGCAAACCGGTGCGGCGCCGGTCTCCGGTGGGGTTGGATCGACGGATGAGTTTCAACCCCCCGTCCATAGACCATCTCGCTGCGGACGGGGGGACTATCAGCTCGATCGAGACTGCGATCAACAACGCGTTCGATCCCATCTCCGCGGCCGTGACGAACTTCGTCTTCTACTCCGTGAACATCGCGGGCGCTGACATACCCCTCATCGTCCTGTGGCTGATCGTCGGCGCCGTCATATTCACGGTCTCCTTCAAGTTCATTCAGTTCCGCGGGGTCAAGCGCGCATTGATCTTGGTGAGCGGCAAGGAGGACGAACCCGACGCGCCCGGAGAGGTCAGTCACTTCCGAGCCCTCACCGCGGCAGTGTCGGGAACGGTCGGCCTGGGCAACATCGCCGGCGTCCCAGTGGCCGTCACGCTCGGCGGCCCAGGTGCCACGCTGTGGATGATCCTCGCCGGTCTTCTCGGAATGGCGTCGAAATTCGTCGAATGCACCCTCGGCGTGAAATTCCGTGACGTCAACGAGGACGGCACCGTGTCGGGCGGGCCGATGAAGTACCTCACCAAAGGTCTCGCCGATCGTGGACTAGCCAAGCTCGGCAAGATCATGGCTGTCTTCTACGCCATCATCATCACGTTCTTCGCGATCAGCGGCGGCAACATGTTCCAAGCCAATCAGACTTTCGCGCAGGTTCGATCCGTCACCGGAGGCGACGACGGACTTCTCGGTTCCGACGGCGCCAAGGCCATCTTCGGTATCGGAATTGCACTGATCATCGGCCTGGTCATCATCGGCGGGATGAAGTCGATCTCGGCTGTCACCGCAAAGCTGGTTCCGTCGATGGCGATCGTCTATATCGTCGCGTGCGCCGTCGTCATCGGCGTCAATTTCCAGTCGGTACCGTCGGCGTTCGTGGCGATCTTCGAGGGTGCCTTCTCGCCGGAAGGTGTCGCGGGCGGCGTCCTGGGTGTCATGATCATCGGGTTCCAGCGCGCAGCGTTCTCCAACGAAGCCGGTTTGGGCTCTGCCGCGATCGCGCACTCCGCGGTCAAGACTCGGCACCCTGTGACCGAGGGCTTCGTCGCCATGCTGGAGCCGTTCATCGACACCGTCGTGATCTGCACCGCAACGGCGTTGACCATCGTCATCGCGAACACCCAGACCTGGCAGGACCAACGAGAAGTCGTCGCTGAGACCGGTGAACTGCCTGCTGGCGGCGTGACACTCACCTCGGACGCCTTCGAGACGGTGCTGCCGTGGTTCCCGTACGTCCTGACGGTTGCTGTTGCACTGTTCGCACTGTCCACTGCAATCACCTGGGCGTATTACGGACAGCAGGCGTGGACCTCACTGTTCGGCCGCAGCCCACTCTCACGCAACTTCTTCAACCTGATGTTCTGCACGTTCACCGTCATCGGCACCGTCCTCTCGCTCGGATCGGTGCTCGACTTCGCCGATGCGACGCTGTTCCTGCTCGCGCTCGTCAACATCACCGGCCTCTACCTGCTGCTCCCGGTGGTCAAGCGTGAACTGGCCGACTACATGGCGACCCGGCCAGGAAAGCACGATCCGGTGCGTTCGACGGAAGACGATCTGGTCTAGGCCTTCTCGTCCCGCGTGCCTTGGTAGATGTCGGGGATGCCATCGTGGTCGTCGTCGCGGGTCTCTTCTTCGTGAATCGCGCGGTATGCCTTGTTGCGGCTGCGCAGAATCACTGCAGCAAGCGACGCGGCGACGATCGAGCCGGTGAGCACGCCGACCTTGACGTGGTCGTCACGCTGCGTTCCTTCGCCGAACGCGAGGTCACCGATCAGCAACGAGACAGTGAAACCGATGCCGGCGAGCATCGCCACACCGAAGACGTCCAGCCATTTCAAACCGGCGTCGAGAGTTGCTCGGGTAAACCGGGAGACGAGGTAGGTGGTGCCGAAGATGCCGATGGCCTTACCGATCACGAGTCCGGCGATGATGCCGATCGCAATGGGGTCCGATAGCGCACTGCGCAGACCGGAGAATCCGCCGACGGTCACGCCTGCCGCGCAGAATGCGAACAGCGGCACGGCAATTCCGGACGAGATGGGCCGGATCTTGTGTTCGAAGTGTTCCGCCAGCCCCGGTCCGGCGTCGGGTCCGCCTGCGGCCTGACTGCGGAGAACGGGTACCGCGAAGCCGAGAAGCACGCCGGCAACGGTGGCGTGGACTCCGGACTCGTGCATCAGGATCCAGGTGGCCGCAGCGAGTGGCAGCAGGATCCACCACGAGCGAACGCGCTTCTGCACTGCGAATGCGAACAGCGCCAACGGAATCAATGTCAATCCGAGCGCAATGAAGTTGATGTCGTCGGTGTAGAAGATCGCGATGACCGTGACGGCCAGAAGGTCGTCGACCACGGCCAATGTCAGCAAGAACGTTCGCAGCGCCAGCGGGAGGTGGGTACTGATGACTGCGAGAACGGCGACCGCGAAGGCGATATCGGTGGCGGTGGGGATTGCCCACCCCAGCAGTGCGCCGTCGCCGGTCCTGAGGTTGATGATGACGAAAATCAATGCAGGAACTGCCATTCCGCCCACTGCGGCAGCAATCGGCAGGGCGGCTCGCGCGGGATCGCGAAGGTCGCCTGCAACGAATTCGCGTTTCAGTTCGAGTCCGACGACGAAGAAGAAGATGGCGAGCAGTCCGTCGGCGGCCCACGTGGACAGTGTGAGGTCCAGATGAAGGGCCGACGGTCCGACGCGGGTGCTCATCAGGGAGTTGTAGGCCTCGTCCCATGGCGAATTGGCCCAGATCAGCGCGACGAGAGTGGCCGCGAGCAGCAAGGCGCCACCGACGGTTTCCTTGCGGAGGATCTGCCCGATTCGGTCTGCTTCGGACCACGAACCGCGGGAGAACAGTGGTAGGCGAGTCTTGGGATTGGTCACTGGGTGAGTGGCCTTTCGTGTGCGTACGGCGGAGCTGCAGCACACCTGAGGAACGGAAAGCATGTGCGCAGCACTAAGTTGTTGCCGACCAGACTTCCCGGCGCACCGCGTACCAGTCTACCGGGTCATCGGGGGGCTGCGCGCACTCGGCTTACGGCACCGCTATCACCAGTGTCGGCGAGTTCGGCTGGACGGTAACCGTGAAGTCGGGTCGATTCGCGGACGTGCCGAGGAACGACTGTGTGACCCCGTCGGACGGCTCGACGGTCTGCACCGACACGATCCCGGTGCTCGCCGAGTTCGACTGCAACGGGCGAACGGTCGAACCCGACGCCGGTGCCGGCGACGAGATGAGGTCCAACTGCAGAATCGACGTACCCGGCACGTCGAGCACGTCGTTACTCGACATCACCGCGGCCTCGTCGACGTAGTGGCCGACGTAGTTGACGACGCCGTCGCCGAAGAACGTCACCATGACCCGCCCGTCCTCGAGTCGTACGTCGGAGATACCGAAATCGGCCGGTTCCTCGGCAGCAGCCGTCGGTGGTGGAGTGCCGAAGGTGACGGACCCCGACACGAAGCGGACGCTCTGCGTCGTGGACGTGACGGTCGATTCGCCGGCCGTTTCCGATTCGCCGGTGCTGCACCCTGCCGATACGAGTGCGGCAGTCGCCAGAAGGGCCACCCCGGTTCGCATGGAGAGGACACTATAGGGGCATTCGGTGAGAGGATGCGTCGGTGAAAACCGGTGAACAGATCGTGCAGGAGCTTCCCTGGAAATGGGGGGTGCAGGGCCGGATCTTCGTCATCGGCGGTCTCGGCTTCATGTTCGACGCCTGGGACGTGACTCTCAACGGGTTCCTGACGCCACTGCTCGGTTCCTACTGGGACCTGTCGCAGACCGAGCGTGGGCTCGTCGCAACCGGGAATCTCATCGGCATGGCCGTCGGAGCCGTCGTGTGGGGGACCATCGCCGACCGGATGGGGCGCAAGCGCGCGTTCGCCATCACCCTGTTGATCTTTGCGCTGTTCTCGGTACTCGGCGCGTTCTCGCCCAACTTCGAGATCTTCGTTCTACTCCGATTCTGTGCAGGCTTTGGACTCGGTGGATGCATCCCCGTCGACTACGCACTGGTCAGCGAATTCTCGCCGCGTCGAATACGCGGAAAAGTGTTGTCCGCCATGGACGGTTGGTGGCCCATCGGAGCCACGATCTGTGGCGTCGTCGCAACAGCGCTGGTACCGATCGACGGCGACGTCCGCTGGCGAATCATGTTGCTGTTCATGATTCTGCCTGCGCTCCTACTGTTCTGGGTGCGCCGAGGGATCCCCGAATCGCCGATGTATCTGGCCGCCGTCGGGCGTGAGGAGGAGGCTCGGACCGTCATCGACGATCTTGTTGCGCGCACCGGTGCCGACGTGCAGCAGTACTCCATCACCGCTGAACCTCCCGCGAAGCGGACAGCTCTGTCCGGCGTGAAAGCGGTGTGGAGCTACAGCCCGAGGATCACGTCGGCATCCTGGTTGTTGTTCGTCTCGATCATGCTGCTGTATTACGCGGCCCTGAGTTGGATGCCGTCGATCCTTCGTCGCGAAGGGTACGACGACTTCGCCGCATTCGCGGGAACGACGCTGATGACGGCGGTCGGCATCCTCGGCGTCGCGGTGTCCGCGTACCTCGTGGAGGTCGTCGGCAGGAAGTGGGTCATCGGGATCTCCGGGCCGATCGCGGGTGCTGCGCTGGTGCTGTTCGCGGTCATGCTCGACGTCGGATCAGCGGTGCTCGTCTGGCTGGCGGTGTTCGGGTTCGTCATTCAAATCGCGATCCCGGTGCTGTACTGCTACGTCTCCGAGCTGTACCCGACGCCGCTGCGGGCGTCGGGATTCGGTTATGCCTCCTCCGTCAGTCGTATCGCGACAGGTTTTGCGCCGCTGCTCTTCGGCTCGGTGATGTGGCCGATCCTCGGTCTTCCGCTCACTTTCGCGATCGTCACGGCGTTCGTCGTCCTGGCGGTGCTGTGGATGGCGTACGCAGCGCCCGAGACCAAGGGCAGGGAGCTGGACACGTTGACCGAGGATCGCCAAACCTCTGGGTCGGGGCCCGTGAGTGGATAGCCGACTTCGCTGTGGTCTCACCGCACGGGGTTTCGGCTGCAGCAGATGGGGTATTCGCCCGTTTCGCGGTAGCCGAGACACGGCTACGTTAGGGGGCAAATCATGCGCTTCGTCACTCTCCTCATCGTCGTCTGGCTCGCCATCGGTGCTTTCGCGGTGTTCCAGCGCGGATACTTCGACAGTGCGCCGGAGAACTGTGCCGGTGTCGGAACCATCGCGTTGACAGTGGTCG
>NZ_LVCV01000217.1 GCF_001647195.1 Rhodococcus sp. EPR-157
CGACGGCCGCGAGGCGTACGGCATCGAACTCGCGGAACAGGGCGTGGCGGACACAGTCGTGCTGTCCAATCCGTACGGCAGATCGGATGCCGTCATGAAGAAGTACTGCGGGGTGCAGACCGACGCGTACAGCGTGCTGTGCGAGAAGCCGGTTCCCAGTACGACGCGTGGTGAGGCGATATTCACCCAGAAACTTGCTCAGGAGCGAGGGTGGGACCACGTCGTAGTCGTGAGTTGGCGCTACCACCTGCCCAGGGCGCAGTACATCTTCGGGCAGTGCTTCGGCGGCGAGGTATCGATGCAGGCCGTGCCTCGGGCGTACGACTTCTCCCTCGTCCATTGGGAGTACACCTATCTGTATCAGCTGGCAGGGTTCGCGAAAGCCGCGGTGCAGGGCGACTGTCAGAATTTGCGGTAGAGCGTCAGACCCGAGCTGTACAGCAGGAAACCGAACATCGTGCAGGCGATCCCGCCGATCACTGCGGCGGCCAGGAAAAGCAGCCCGCTTCGGTAGCGCCGCTCGCGGATTCGAAGCACCGTCAACAGTGCGATCGACGTCATCGGGGCGAGCGCCCCGAGAAATCCGGCGCACACAAGTCCGACGAACCACTGCGGTGGCGTCGCGGCAGTCGCGAATCCCAGAAGCGTGCACGTCACGATCGTCAGGACCAGGATGCGCTTGGGGTCGCTGACAGCTCGGGTTAGGTGGTGATGGAGCAGCGCGGCCGACGCTCCACCCACCGCGACGAGAAGGAGGACTGTCATCGAGTTCGCTGCACCGGACGAGTGACGAGCGCGCCTGCAGCGAGCGCAGCGACGGCGACGACGGGGGTCACGACGATGTAGACCACGGAGTTCCATGCGCCGTCGTGGGTGATGCCCTGCAGGGCGTAGAAGCTGAACGTGGTGAAGCCGCACGCGAGGCCCATTACCCCCGCCCGGGGAATCGGTGCCGGCCGGCCGGACAGATAACCGAGAGCGCTGCCCAGAAGTAGGCATCCGACCACATTGATGCCGAACGTGTTGATCAACAACCACTTCGGTGTGTCTCGCCACTGCCAGATCTCGTACCGCACCACCGCGCCGAGCGCACCCCCGACTGCGACCGCCGCACTCTCGGTCAGACGGGTGGGGGCCACATGACAGACCCTATCCTCAGTCGACGGGAGGCAGCACGCTCTGCCGTGGCAGATCACAGTCGGCCTCGGGTATACAGTCGGACTCGGGTATGTTGTCACCTGTGACGCTAGACGAGTCAGGGCTCGGCCCTCAGCATTTCGACGTGGCAGTGGAGTGGCGCGACGATGTCGTGATCGTGACGGTGTCAGGAGAACTCGACCTGGCCACGGCGCCGCAGCTGTCGGAGTCGATGAAGTTGGTGCTGGACAAGGCCCCATCGGCCGTTGTCGTCGACCTGTCCCACGTCGGCTTTCTGGCCTCGGCTGGAATGTCGCTTCTTGCCTCCACTCATCAGCAGCTCGACGGTTCGACGGGATTTGCGGTCGTGGCGGACGGGCCGTCCACCGGCCGACCATTGACTCTCGTCGGTTTGCACGAGGTCTTCGGCATCTTCGCCACTGTCGGCGAGGCGCTGTCCGCGCTCGGCGCGGGTAATTCCTGAGCTTTCGGGTATGACGGGTTCATGATGGCAATTGCATTCGGCGGAGAAGACGCCGTGGCTGCTGCCGCCCGACCCCACGCCGAAACAGTTCACGAGGACGTCATGCACCTGATATTCGATGGCGAATCTGCTGTCGCGGAGCGCGCCTCGTCTCTCAGGGTGGAGCTCGGTCACTGGCTCACCGGGCTGCAGGTAGCACCAGAACGGGTGTACGACGTAGTGCTCGCAACCTACGAGGCGCTGGCCAACGCCGTCGAGCATGCCTATGCGTCCGATCACGGGCCAGGCACCCTCGACTTGTTCGCGAACTACGTGTCGGCGACCGGACGGATCGAAGTGACGATTCGTGACCGCGGGGCGTGGTCGGTACACGAACCTGACTCGACTCGCGGGCGAGGCGTCCCGTTGATGCACGCGCTCGCCGATTCGACCTCGGTCACCTCGGACGACGAGGGAACGACCGTTCGGTTGGTCTGGAACGCGCCTGCTTGACTGCTTTCCCAAAGGCCGGACAGTGTCCTTTGTGAGAGAGCACAATGCACTCATCAGCGGCGCTCTGCACACTCGGGGCGTCGGGGGTGGAGGCTCAGATGGACACATCACAGGTTCCCGGGTCGGTGGGCGCGGGGCGATTCCGATTGTTCACCCGTCGACCGTCCGCTCCGTGGGTTCAGCAATGGGATGCCCGCGAACTGGACACAGGGCGTGAGATGACGCTGACGCTTGTTGACGTCGACGTGATCAGATCCAGAGATCCGTCCGCGGATGCCGTTCGCAAATTCAGAGGAGCAGTCCGGGCCACTGCCCGCGGTGACGTGCGAATCTTCGACTTCGCCCCCTTCATCGTGGTCGTCGGTGAGTCCGGTTCGGAACCCGAGTTGTTCGATCCGGTGCAGGCCGGGGCGAGAAGCACATCCCCGCAGAACCGTTCCGTCGTTACCTTCGTCGCCGCATCGGCGGTACTTGTCGCCGTCTTGGGCATCGGTGGCTGGATGCTCACCACCAGGATGTTCGGCGGAGATTACGGTGACGTGCGGAACGTCGTCGCGATCCCGGCCATTCCCACGGCGGACGTCTCGCCGACACCCTCCGCCGAACCGATACTGCCGGCCGGGGCGCAGGTGTGGTCAGCCGTGCGCGCGCCCGACAATGCGGACGAGGCAGTACTGGCTGTCGACGCCGACCCGGTCACGTCCTGGTCCACCGACCTCTATCGAGAGCCCTTCGGTGACCCCGGCAACGGTATCGGTGTTCTCGTCTCCTTCGCACAACCCACCGACCTGGGCGCAGTGTGGGTTGCGACGCCGAATCCGGGAGCACTCGTCGAGATCAGGACTCCGCCGGAGGAGAACGGGACGTTGGCATCGACCCGTGTCCTCGGTTCCGGCGTTCTGGGCATCGGAAGGAGCGACATCGTCGTCGACGCTCCCGACGGCCTGACCGGGGTTCTGGTGTGGGTCGGTGAGCTGGCTCCGGTCGGAACCCAGTTCGGCGCCGAGTTCGGCGAGTTCGGCTTCACTCGGAAATAGAAGTTCCCATCGGCGTCGAGTTCTGGTGGTCGACGAACTCCCGATTTCGGTGATTCACTATCGAGCATGGGTGAACCGGACCAAGCTATTTCGCTGCCCAATCTGCGGGTGCTGTGGGTCTTCGTTCGGCCACACCGGCGGACACTGATCTTCGGCATGCTGCTCGGACTCGTCGGCACCGGCGCTTCGCTCGCGACGCCGATGGTCACCAAGTCCGTTCTCGACGGTCTCGGGTCGGGGCAATCCTTCGGTGGTGCCGTAGCCCTGCTCGTGCTGCTTCTCGTCATCGGATCCGCTGTTCTCTACGTTCAGTGGATCATGCTCGGGACGCTCGCGGAGCGAATCGTTCTCGACGCTCGAAAGTCGATGGTGAGCAGGTATTTTCGTGCCACTGTCGGCAGCCTTGCAACGAGGCCGACCGGGGAGTTGGTCACACGCGTCACCTCGGACACGGTTCTTCTTCGCGAGGCGGCGTCGTCCGCGCTGGTGGCCATCGTCAACAGCACCATCGCGTTGATCGGCGCTCTTGTCCTCATGGCAGTCCTCGACCTGGTGCTTCTCGCTACGATCTTCGTCGCCATCGCAATTCTCGGCACCATGTTCGCCAAGTTGATGCCGCCGATCGCGGAGGCGCAGAAGCAAGCACAGGAATCGGTGGGCAGGCTCGGTGGCCGCCTGGACGGTGCGCTGCGGGCGATCCGAACCGTCAAGTCCTCCCGCGCCGAGCAGCGGGAGTTCGACAGGGTGATCGCCGACGCCCGCGATTCCGCCGAACACAGTGTGCGAGCGGTGCGTACGTCCGCGCTGGCGTGGACGGTCGCAGGCGGCGGGATCCAGCTGGCGATCATCGGGATCCTCGGCATCGGTGGGTACCGCGTGAGCATCGGCGCGCTCGCTGTCTCCAGCCTGATTGCGTTTCTGCTCTACGCATTCCAATTGATGGACCCGCTGTCTTCGTTGACGACGAACTTCACCCAACTCCAATCCGGAATGGCGGCCGCAGCGCGAATCCGGCAGATCGAACAACTCGAGATCGAAACGTCGGCGGAAACCGTCGGGAATACGGTTCCAGCAGTGCACGATTCGATTCTGAGCTTCCGAGGCGTGACGGCGCGCTACCGGCCCGGAGGCGCACCGGCCGTCGAGGAAATCTCGTTCGACGTACCCGCCGCGGGGCACACGGCGATCGTCGGGCCGTCGGGAGCGGGAAAGACCAGCGTCTTCTCGCTCATCCTGCGGTTCCTCGAGCCTGTCGACGGTGAAATACTGCTCGGCGGAACATCGTACGCAGACCTGTCCAACGACGATGTCCGCAGCGCGCTCGCCTACGTCGAACAGGAGACACCCACAATCCCAGGGACTGTCCGAGAGAATCTCCTGTTCACACATCCCGATGCATCGGAAGCCGACATCTGGCGCGCATTGGACTCGGTGCATCTCGGTCGAAGCGTGCGGGAGTTACCGGACGGGCTGGATACCGATCTCGTCGGGTCCACCGTCTCCGGCGGTCAACGTCAGCGAATTGCGTTGGCGAGGGCGATCGTTCGAAGTCCGCAGGTGCTGCTACTCGACGAGGCGACCGCGCAGGTGGACGGCAGGACCGAGGCCGCGATCCACGACGTCATCCGGTCCATCGCGTCGACCCGGGCCGTCGTGACCATCGCGCACCGGCTGTCCACCGTGCTGGATGCCGACACGATCCTGGTGATGGAGGACGGCCGGATTCGGGCCAGGGGGACCCACGCGGAGCTGCTGCAGTCGGATTCGCTGTACCGGGAATTGGTCGAGGCGTTGAGGATCGGGGATTCCGCGGGTGTCCGGTGACTCCGTCCCCAGTGGCGCGGTTAAGTGTCTTCCCGTGCACTTAACCGTGCCACTGCGGCGGAGCCGCAGGCAGGGGTGAAGGGCGGAGCCGCGCTCACAACGCGCTGAGCTCCCTCCGCAACGTTGATTCGGTGTGCCGAATCGCCTGGCCGACAACCGGTTCGACCAGCGCGCCCAGTGCTCGGCCGGCGAGCCCGCCCGGGAAGTTGTAGGCGAAGTCGACGTCCAACCTCGTCCCACCATCCGGTGTGTCCGCGAACGACCATGTCGACACCGTCGAGAAACCTTCGACCGAGGACAGTGTCAGCGATCGACCCTCGATCCACTCGGTGACGCGAAGTGTGGATCGGAGCGTCTTCGGACCGATCTGCATTTCGGCGGCGTAGAGGGCGTCGAGTCCGTGGTCGATGTCGCCGATGGGTTCGAACGATCGGACGCCGAACATCCAATTGGGCACAGACCGGTAGTCGTCGACGTACGCGAACGCACGCGAGCGTGGGACGTCGGCGACGGCGGAGTGTTCGATGACGGGCATGGCGTCCGATAGTACATGTAACTGACGGCGTCACATATATTTGACCTCGTCTCAGGGGCGGACCGACGCCTCGGTCGACGCGAACGCAGGGCCGGCGAGGAACCAGATCCCGAGAATCAGGCCGAGTGGAGCGATGTTGCCCACGAGCGCCGCAGACTGCTCGCCCGACGCGACCGTGAATGCGAGCACGAGTAGCACGAGCGCAGCGATGCCACACGCCACGACGGCCCGGAACCAGTCTTCCCACAGGTAGCGGCGGTACTCGACGGTGTTCTTGGTGATCTTCACAGGTGCCGGACCGCCGAAGAATCTGTGGGCAACCCGCACGTCCACCCAGCGAATCAGTGCGGGACCGAAGCCGACGCTGAAGCCGAGGTAATACGCCGCGAGGTGGTGGACCCCGCCGACGGGCGTTCCGCTGGCCAGATCGAACGCGACCGCGATGATCAGCACGACGTCCAGAACCGGCACCGATGCCAGGATCCACCTCGCCGCTCGACGCCTGCGCAGGACGTACCGCACGAGTAGACCGACGGCTATCAGTACCCAGAAACCGAGCTCACACAGGACAATGACGGTTGCGACGGCATTCATCTGTGCATGTTCGCGCGAGATGCGCGGCTCGCACATCAGCCGACCGGGCGAGAGGCCGGTCCTCCCTTCGGAGGACCGGCGGCCGGGCCAGTGCAGGGGCCGAGAGGAACCGGATCAGCGCGTCGTCGACGTCGGAGTCTCGGAGCTGTCGTCCCCTGCTCCGGGCTCGTCGGACTCTGCTGGCTCGTCCGACTCGGTGGACTCTTCCGTGGTCGTCCGTCCGCGCGGAGGTCTGGTGGTCGATTCGTTCGACTCCGACGATGTCGTGGTCACTGCAGAGGTGGTCGGCTTCGGTGTGGTCGGCGTCGCAACCCGCCAGGTCGGCGACGGAGGAACGGTGATCACCGAGGAACTCGTGGCAGTGACTGCGACGCTGAGGTCCGAGCGCAACGCCGGCGGCTGCACCCTGTCGCCTCCGTCGTCGAAGGCGCCGCCGAGGGCGCCAATCGTCAGTCCAGCTACAACAGCGACTCCGGCGATTGCCACCGTCGAAATCGCGATGACTTTGTCGCGCATCGTTGTTCGGCCTTGTTCTCGAGGTGCCGCGTCGGCTTCTGCGGCGCTGTTGCGAGAACGTTACCGTAGACCGCGCGGTGTTCGCTCAGCTAAGCAACCGCATCCTGCGTCGACGCGCCTCGTCCGCCGCCGAAACGGTGCTCCCAAACATCGCCCACGAGGCGGTGGCCCTGCCATCGTCGCCCGTCGAGTGTCTTGCGCAGTTCGGTAGTCTGCCGTACTGCCCATGTCATGGCTTTGCTGTCGGTGGGCAGCTCGGCTTCGGCGAGTAGTTCGTCGTCGTCGGTTCGCAACTGATACTTCGGCATGCGGCACATCATGCATGACAGCGCGCGAATTGTCTTGTGCGACAGCGATACGGACCGACTTCGTCACCGTTATCACCACTACAGCGCTCGGTCTGTCGTTCGATCGCGGTACAAACGGGCGGAACGTCAGAGTAGGTGCAGGATCCTGGGCACGGCGTCGGCGATCTGCTGGCCGATCTGCTCGTACACCTCCAGCTCACGCCGGTACGGATCGTCGATGTCCAACGCGGCGACCGTGTGCCGTGAGCGAGCATCGGCGATCTCGGCGATCGTCCGCGCTCCGGATGCCTCGGCGAGGGCGACGGCTTCGAGGAGAGTGAACGTCGTGCGGAGTTTGCGCGGTGCGACTGCCAGCACGGCATCACGGTGACGAGCTGTCATCGTCAGGATGAGATCGGCCTCGTCGGCGATTCTCGGGGTGATGCGACGCGCGACGAACCCGTCGGAATCGCCGCCCAGTTGACGCAGGACGGTCGCGGCGTCGGGATCCATCTGGTGTCCGGTCAGACCGTGCGTGCCCGCGCTGGACGACGTCAACTCCTGGCCGCGTTCGCGCGCGTAGGCCACGGTCAGTCGTTCGGCCGTGGGTGAGCGGCAGATGTTCCCGGTACAGACGAAGAGGACGTGCACGCGGGCCAGACTAGTGGGTGGCAAAATCTCGGCGGCAACCTGACGCGATCCCGGTGTCGAACCGACAACTATCGGTCCTTTCTACCGTCGAGAGCCCACAAACCGGGCTGACGTCGTGTGGACGCGCAACAAGCGGACCGGAGGCATCCTGAACTAGCGGAAAAGCAACTGTGATCGCATTTGGGCAGCGCTCACGCTACAGTGATGCCGAGCGGGGGCTTCGAGATTGGATCGTTACACATCCTGTCGGCGAGTCCCTTCGCACGTCCAAGTGAGGCAGGTCATGACTGAGGTTCTCGGTGTGTCGGTGGGGGCCAGTGCTGTCCGTATGGCACGTCCCGACCTTCGCCTGCACACATCCGGCGAGCGTGAACTCGACTTTCGCCACGACACCGTCGACACCCAGCGGGATCGAGCAGAAGAACTCGCGGCCGAAACCATCGGCGTCGTTCTTGCGCAGAACTACGGCGATCGTGGTGTCGAGGCCACCGGTGTTGCCTATCGAGACCAACAACAGTTCGGTGACATCCAGCAAGCCATGTCGGTGCAGCGTCTCCACAACTATCGATTGGTACCCGAGGCGCGTGCGGCCTTGGCGTATCTCGAAGCGTCCGGCGAGATCGGTGATTTCGGAACGATCGCACTCTACGATCTGGGTAGCTCGGGTCTGACCATCAGTGTCGTCGATCGCGCCACCGGCAACGTCCTTCTCGCCGAGCGCACCACGGACATCAGCGGGTCGGACTTCGATCGGCTCATCTGCGACAACCAGCTTGCCAAGCAGGGTGTCGCGCTTCAGAATTCGGTCGGTGTGGAGGAGTTCACCACTCGGTGCCGCATCGCGAAGGAACAACTGTCGACGTCGGGCGCAGTGTGCCTGCCGGGCGAGAGCGGTGTGATCCTCATTTCCCGCGAATCGTTCGAAGCTCTCGTGACTGTCCCGATCGAGTACTCGGCGCGGCTCGTCCGTGACGTGATCACCCGGTCGCCGCAGCGCGTGGATGCACTGTTCCTCATCGGCGGCGGAGCTCGGATTCCGCTCGTCGAAGCGATCCTGCGTTCCTGGACGGGCCTGCCCGTCGTCACTCCCGCCGAGCCGGAATCGGTGGCCGCCAAGGGCGCTGCGCTTCTCGCTACCCCGGTTCGCGACGCTCCGGCCGTCACGCCGCCGTCGGTTCTCCGCGACGGGCCGGCAACACCCTCCGGGGCGCGGGCGTTGAGCGGCGCGCCGGAGTGGCTCAGCCCCGAACCGGTCGATCGCTCGGTGACCTCGAAGCGCAAGATCAGGGGCGCGGCTCTCGTTGCCGGTGGTCTTGCTGCCGTCGCAGCGCTGGGTCTGACGCTCGGCTACGGCGGTTCCGAGGACCCCACCAGTGCTCCTGCCGACAGCGAGCAGCCGCTGACGACGGCTCCGCCGACGACCTCGCGCACGACGACCACGTCGCTCCCGCCGACCACCACCGTGGAGGCTCCTGCCCCGGCACCGGCTCCTGTCGAGACCTACGAGGCCCCGGTGTACGAAAGGCCTGCTCCGGAGCCCGCGCCCGCTCCGGCTCCGCCTCCATTGATTCCGGGTCTGCCCGACTTCCAGTTGCCGCAGATCCAGCTACCGCCGCCACCGGTGTTCGAGCTACCTCGGTTCTGACCAGACGCTCGCTCAGGCTGCCGGTAACCGCAGGTGCGCAACGACGCCCAGGTGGTCGGAATTCGGAATCGATACCGGGGTCACCTCGATGGCGTCGACGTCGTCGCTGGCCACCACGTGGTCGAGCCGGGCGAGCGGACCGGACGACGGGAATGTCCGGAACAGGCCTGCGCCCGACGCGTCGGCGGCGTCGATGAACCCGTTCTCGGTCAATCGGCGGAATTGACGGTGGTCTCCGGTTGCATTGAAGTCTCCTGCGACGAGGACCGTCCCGGGGTAGGAGTCCATGAGCCTGCGCATGTGCGCGAGGTCCTCGGCCCATTGGACGGTGTGGCGCGGAGTTGCCGGCGACATTGCATGGAACGACACCACCGTCAGGTCGACGCCGTCGACGACAGTGTTCGCCTGTACCGGGACGAATCCGAAGTCGGCGAGTGTCTGGCCGTCGGTGAGCGGCGTCCGGCTCCACAGCCCGGTGCCGTCGGCGACAGGGAGCGCGGCGGTGAAGCTGTACGGCAGCACATCCTCGATCCCCGCGGCGGTGAGGTCTGTTTCCTCGCTCGGGGTCAGCTCCTGTACCGCGAGGAAGTCTGCGTCACTGCTCCTGACTTCGTCGACGATGGCTGCCGCGTCGGCGTCGCCGTGCGCCGCATTGATGGTCAGGACCGTGATCTCGGCGCCGGACGCGGTGTGCTGCTCCGCGATGAATCCAGGAATCTGAATCACGGCAAGTACGACGGTGAACACGAGGGCCACTGCGACGCCGAGCCGAGACTTCGCGACCGCGAAGAGTGCTACCGCCAACGCCGCCGGGAGTGCAGCGAAAGGCATGCCGACGAGTAGAGCAACGAGTGTGATTTGCGTCACGCCGTGCTGTCTGGCGACCAGCATTCCAGCCAAGGCCAACAAGAGTGCAGAACCAACCGCAATGGCTGTTCCGCGAATGACGCGTCGCAATTGTGGTCGCCTCCGGTGCTTCGAGCCGCAAGCGGCATTCGGTCGATAATCCATTGTCTAGACTCCACATATGCCCAGCTCAGTCGCTATCTGCAAGTGTGGCCACCTGCAAACCGCACATCAGCATTACCGTCGGGGAAGCGACTGTTCTCTGTGTGAATGCCCTCGATACCGACGGCCGTTCCTGTTGATCCTGACCAGGCGGGTAAATCGTTAGCCGAAGTATCTCCTAACGAGCATACCGGCCGAAATTGTGCGATAAACAAACCGATTGGTTAGAATCAGCTGTTGAATCAAGGCAATGCGGGCAATTCGGCGTGGGGACCGTGAGCTTGTGATCCGGCGAGAGGCACACAGCGATGAACATGTCGATCGGCTCGACCATCACCCAGGGGAACCAGGAAGCCCAGGCAAGGACCAGTGAGCAGCGCCTACTGGCGTTGCGCCCGGCGGAATACCAGCCACACACGATCCACGCACACGATCGGGTATGGACCGAGACCAACTGCTACGTGGATCTGTGGATTGAACTTCTTCATTCTCTCGGGGCGGATCCGGTGCCCGCGCTCGCCTTCGTACTCAGTGCCGACTGCGATGGCAGGCAGTGGGACTTCGTCAAGATGCAATCCGAGGACCTGCGCACCCTGTACGGAATCGACGTCGGCGAGATGAACGTCTGGCGCCCGGTTCTCGCGCACGTGCGCGAAGGATTGTCCGACGGTGTTCTGCTGACGGTGGAGGTCGACGGCTTCTGGCTTCCCGACACCGCGGGCACCAGCTACCGCAACCAGCACACCAAGACCACGATCGTGCCGAACTCGGTCGACGAGGCCGAGAAGGTCCTCGGCTATTTCCACAATCGGGGCTACTTCGAGCTGTCCGGCGCCGACTTCGACGGAGTGTTCAACCTCGCCCCCGAGCCGCACGAGGAAGTACTCCTTCCGTACATCGAACAGATTCGGCTCGGGCGAAACACCATCGCGGACGGCGTCGGGGAGCGAGATCTGGAGGTGGCCCGCGCGCACCTGTCGCGACGAGCCCCGGGGAATCCCGTCGACCGGCTCGCCCAGCGCATCGTCGCCGACATTCCCCGCGTGCAAGCGTCCGGACCCGACGCGTTTCACCTGTGGTCCTTCGGGCTGCTGCGGCAGTGCGGCGCGACAGCCGAACTCGCGGCAGACCTGGTCGGGTATCTCGCCGGACGTGGCGCGGACGGCATCGAAAACGCGGTCCCGCACTTTCTTCAGGTTGCGCAAGGCGCAAAGGCCGTCCAATTCCGGATGGCCCGCGCCTCTCGCGGTCGCGCAGTATCGCTCGACGAGCCGCTCGCGGACATGGCAGCCAATTGGTCAGCGGCAATGAACATCGTGTCGGCTGCCCTGTGACATCCTGCTCTTCGTGAGTACGGACTACCTCGACGGCGTCGAATGGCGGCTCACTGCGACCCCCGCCGGCGCGTACAGCCATCCCGACGAACTCCCCGCCGATGCTCGGTGGCAGCCCGCCCAGGTGCCGGGCACCGTCGTGTCGTCTGTGAAGAGTGTCGGTGACCTGCAGCCGGATTCGCTGGATTGGTGGTTTCTGGCGTCGGTGGAGGCACCCGAGGGTATCGCCATGACGCTGACCTTCGGAGGAATCGCTACGCGAGCGACCATCTGGATCGGCGGCGTCGAATCAGCGCGGACTCGCTCGATGTTCGTGCCGGTGTCGCTCGACCTCGAGGCGGGATCCGGGGTCGTACATATCGCGGTGCGCGTCGAGTCGATGGACGCGCATCTGAAGAAGAGACGGCCACGCGGACGGTGGCGTTCGTCGCTCGTGGCTCAACAGGGGCTCCGGCACGAACGCACGACCCTCCTCGGGCGGGCGCCGGTGTACGGTCCGCTGCCGCCCGTCATCGGTCTGTGGCGTCCCGTCGAACTCCGTCAGCGCACGACGGTGCGCAACATTCGAATGCACGCGGCCGTCCAGGGCACCGACGGGACCGTCCGAGTGCGAGCCGATCTCGGGGCACCTGCGGAATCCGTCGTAGTGCGGGTCGGTACCGAGAGAATCTCGATCCCCTCGAATGCCGACACGATCGATGCCTCGGTGGT
>NZ_LVCV01000218.1 GCF_001647195.1 Rhodococcus sp. EPR-157
CGGGTCGGGCGCGCTCGGGTTCCGATCCGTGCACCTCGACCGAACGGATCGCGCGGTGACGCTGACAGTCAACGGAATCCGAACCTTCGCGCGCGGGGGATGCTGGGTGCCGCCGGATCCGGTGCGGATGTGGGTGGATTCGGATCGCATGCGGTTCGAGCTGGAGCGGGTACGCGCTGCCGGACACAACATGGTGCGAGTTGTCGGCACGTTGATGTACGAGCAGCGCGAATTCTGGTCTCTCTGTGCCGAATTGGGGATCCTGGTCTGGCAGGACGTCATGGTGGCGACGTTCGACCCGCCCGAAGACGAGGACTTCGTCGACGTGTTCGAGCAGGAGTTGGCAGTGCTGACCGGTCTCGTCGGTGGCAACCCCGCCTTGGCGGTCGTCAGCGGCGGAAGCGAGACGCAGCAGCAGCCGACGATGCTGGGTGTTCCGTCCGATGGGCAGTACATGTCGTTGTTGGAGAAGATGATTCCGGAGTTCGTCGAGTCCGAACTACCCGGCACCCCGTACGTCACCTCCAGTCCGTCGTCGACGACCGGGGAGCTGCACACCCATGTCGGAGACGGAATCGCGCACTACTTCGGGGTAGGTGGCTATCTGCGGCCACTGTCCGATGTACGCACGGCGCGGGTGCGATTCGCCGCGGAATGCCTGGCATTTTCGATTCCGCCGGAACGGCGATCGGTGGAGAGGATGTTCGGATCGGCCACTGTTGCCGGCCACCACCCGGACTGGAAGGCTGCGGTGCCGCGCGACCGTGGATCGTCCTGGGACTTCGAGGATGTGCGCGATCACTACGTCCGTGACATTTTCGGGGTGGATCCGCATCTCGTGCGCCGCGACGATGCCGAGTTGTATCTGGACTACGGTCGCGCTGCCGTGTGCGAGGCGGTGTCGGCGTCGTACATGCACTGGCGGAGAACGGACTCCGAGTGCACCGGTGCGTTGGTGCTCACCCTTCGTGACCTCGTGCCCGGAGCGGGCTGGGGGTTGATCGACTCGGCGGGAATACCGAAAGCGCCGTGGTACAGCCTCGCTCGCCTCAGCAGCCCAGTCGCGGTCTTCCTTGTCGACGACGGTCTCGACGGCCTGACCGTGGAGCTGGTCGACGACACCGCCGAAACCGTGCACGGAACGCTGAGGGTGACGCTGCACGGGCCGACCGGCGCTGCCGGTGAACCGTACGAATGTCGAATCGAGCTGGGTCCGCACAGTTCTCGGCGGATATCGGTGGACCGGTTGATCGGCTCGTTCACCGACGCCAATCACGCATACCGTTTCGGGACGCAGACGTACGCGGCGGTCTCGGTGGACGTCGTGGATCCCTCGGGTACCACTCTTGCGCAGGCGGTCCACCTCGTCGGCGCCCGGCATGCCCGCCAGAACGACATCGGACTCGAAGCTCACGCGACACCCGTCGACGACGGCGTCTGGTCACTGACCGTGTCGACCCAGTGGGCAGCTCAGTACGTGTGCATCGACGTGGACGGGCTCGAGGTCAGCGACTCGTGGTTCCACCTCGCACCCGGCTCCCGGCGTGTACTGACGGTGACGGGGGACAAGGCACAGGTGACGGGCCATGTGCGCGCACTCAACTCGGTCAAGCGCGCGCAGATCGGTTAGCCCGAGATGCGGCTGAGGCGACCGCGGGCGTAGCCGAATCCCGCAGCACCGACACTGGCCACGACAGCGACAGCACCCCAGGCGCGGACCGGATTGCCACGCGCCGCCGCTGACGTTTCACGGCCGACGGCCCGAGGCAGGATCTTCGCGGTGTACGCCCGCTCGGACGACAGTGCGTCCTCCGACCCGATCAGGCGCGCGATGGCGGCTTTGGACACACCCTCGGCGTAGCTCCGCGACAGCAGATACCTGGGCCGAGTCCGGTCTGCGCTGACTGTGTGGTCGACGACGATCGACGGATCGAAGACGATCTCGGCACCGGGATGATTCTGCCGGAGCCGGATGCACAATTCGGTTTCCTCGCACCCGAGCGGAATGCGCCCGATGCGCCCGATCCCGGATACGAAGCCACCGAGGGCGACGATCGGCTCGCGACGGAACGACATGTTCGCGCCCATCAGGTTGCGTACGGCTGAAGTGGTCGTGGGCTGCCCCCTGTACGTACAGCCCACGATCCAGTCCAGTTCGCCCGGCTGCCCTGCCACCGCGGTGGGAAGGAAAGCGGGACGCGTGTCGGGCCATACCGGATGCGCCGAACCACCTACCGCGTACACGGCCGGATCGTCGTAGTGCGCGAGAAGTGACGACAGCCAGTCCTCGGATCTCGG
>NZ_LVCV01000219.1 GCF_001647195.1 Rhodococcus sp. EPR-157
TGTTCTCGACGACGGTGACGGTGGAGGCCCGCGGTAGGAATTCGATTCGGGCACGCGACAGCAATTCGTCGTTGTGATCGATGACCACGAGCAATTCGGTTGCCGGGGTCGACTGTCGCAGAACTGCATTCACAGCGGAACTGAGATCGTCCCAGCGATCGAGTGTGTACGCGCAGATGACTACCGAGGAAGTCGGGCTGTTCACGCCGACTTTTCTTGCCACGTGATCTCGTCGAGAACCTCGAACGCCTCGAACTCGAGATCCATGTCGGTACGGGCAGCGTTGGTGCGGCGATCAGGGCGCGGAATCGACTGCTTGGACAGCTTGCGCGCCCGCAACCGCTCCGTGAACAAGGTGCGAAGGACACGGAAGCCGTCGGAGAACGTGCGCAGGTTGCTCTGGCCGTAGATACGAGCGAGTTCGACGCTCGGAACTTCCTGGATACGAACCCCGGATTCCGCGAAGCGGCAGTTGATGATGGTCTCGATTTCGAATCCGTCGCCCCACAACATCTCGTCCTCGCGGCCCTGCTGATCCACTGGCGGCAGATCGAGGACAGGCACCAGATCGCGCCAGAATGCGTTGTAGCCGTAGCAGAGGTCCGAGAACTTCGTGCCGAAGAGAGTGTTGGCGACGAGATGCAGTCCGCCGTTGCCTGCACGACGAAGAGGCGTGATGTCGTGGCTTCCGCCGCCGTCGGTGAAACGACTGCCCTTGGCGAAGTCGGCCCCGGCGAGTAGCGCGTCGACGAAACGCGGGATCTCGTCGGCGTCAGCGGACCCGTCGGCGTCGAACATGACGATGATGTCGCCGGTGGCGGCCTCGAAACCGCATGCGAGCGCGTTGCCCTTGCCCTTGCGGGTCTGCTTGATGATGCGAATGTCTCCGCGAATCTCGCGGGCGGCGTCGATGGTTCCGTCGATGGATCCGCCGTCGACCAGGACCAGTTCGTAGTCGTGGGACAGCAGCGGAAGAACGTGGCGCAGGTTGGCGGCCTCGTTCAGAGTGGGGATGACGATGCTGATGCGCGGGTTATGGGAGTTCGACATATCCATTCCAGACGGGTTGAGGGCAGTGTGTGACCGACTGATCTCAGAAAGCCTGTGTCGCGACCCCCGGCGGATCCACAGAAGCAACCTGCGCCCTGATTCAGCGACACGATTGCGTTTTCATCGACTGCGTCTAACCTTAAAAGAAGCTATGAGTTTGTCAAGTCACGATTAAACAAACTAAGCGATTGTTTGGAGACGTGCGTCATACCGCGGGTCGGTCAGCCCACAGCGCGTTCGAACACGATCGTGTCCGAGTCCTGGTAGTGCACTGACCAGGCAGGATTCGACCTCAGCCAGCGCTCGAAGGTGTCCGCAGCGCCGTCCTGGATGAACCCGTAGTACTTCATCGCTTCCAGGGATTGTCTGGTCAGGATCACGTACGACGGTGTGTCGCGCTGTGACGCTTCCCATTCGAACGCGGTCAGCTGCTCGACAGTCGGGAACGCCAACATGTATTCGGGGCCGTAGTAGTTCAGTGGCGCATCGAACATCACGTTGGCTTCGGCTTGTTCGACATATTTTGCGGTCGATCTGATGGGATAGCCCGCCGGATACAACATCGTGAACTGTGATCCCGCGGGGGCACTTTCGACGAGAGCTTGGGTGTGCTCGATCTGAGACCGATTCTCGATGACGAGAGGCCACAGGCCGAAGTAGCCCTGCAGCCCGAACGTCGCGGCCACGACGGTTCCCAGGAACACACACGCGACCGCTGCGCGCGCCCCGAACCTGCGCGCAGTGCCGCGAGCGGCACCGGCGTTCGCGTCGAGCAGGGCCAGCAGCATCGGCGCGATCAGCAGCACACAACCGGGAATGGCGTAGAGGTACACCCGGAAGATGGCTTCACCGCCGTAACTCTGGCCGGCGAGCAGGCCGATCGACCCGAAGGCCATCACCATCGGTGCCCAGAACGTCTTCTTGGTGCGCCACGCGTACACGATCGACACCATGGCAAGGCCGAACACTCCGGCCGACAATGCTCGACAGATCAGCGACGTCACCTGTTTGCCGAGGATGCCGGGAGCCTGCACGTTGCTGGCCGCGTTCTCGACGGGGTCGAACCCCGACAGCAGCCCGTACGGGGCGACGATGTCCAGTCGAGGCACGAGGTAACCCACGAGGATCAGCGCCAGCGGGAACATCAACCACCACGGTTTCGCTCGACCGGTCACCAGCAGAACTCCGGTGACCGCGAACAGCCAGTACGGCGTGAGTTGGTGACTCGGCACCAGCGCCGCGAACGGGATGATCGCCAGGAAACCGGCAACCCGAAGCTGCGTCGATGCCAGCAGCAGGACGAGAAATCCGACAGCGAGTACGAACCCGAGGGCCTGCGGGGCGTAGTAGTCCTGCCCTACCCAGTTGACCAGTTCTGCCAGCATGGCTGCCATCACGGCGACCCGAGGTCTCAGCTTCAGGACACGGGCGAGGCCATAGACGAACAGCGCAATCAGTACGTGTACGAGTGGCGCGAAAACGTGTGCCAGTGACAGGATGCCGAATCCGGTGACCTGGCCGAACCACGCGGTCAGGATGAAGAAGCTCGGCCACTGGGCGTAGATGTCGATTCCGTTGGGCGGCAACGCCCCGAACGAAAGAATGTACTCGGTAACCGCGATGTGCTTGTACGTCCACTCGTACACCGGTGCGCTCGTGACGAAGGTGACGGTCAGGCGCTGCACCAGAATCGCAACGGCGATCGCCGCGACGGCGGTGCGAAGTTGGTGTCGGCGGATCGCGATCAAGAACGCCGCCACGACCAAAGCCATGCAGATCACCAGGATGGGCCCGGTTCCTGCGGGCAGTAGTCCGAACTGGGAGTACCCAGCTTTCTCCAGACCCGGAAGCGACGGGAGCCACAGCACGACTGCCAGCGCGAGCATCAGTCCGGCGACGTTGCGCCGTAAGTACTCCCGGTCCCACAGCGTGGTCAGGCCGGCCCTGCATCGATCGGACAGATGGCGTCGCGAGAACGTGTGGAGTGCCCAGCTACGCCACCCACGTAGATCGGGCCACTCGTCTTTCCGGCGGTACCAAAGCAGCGAGGATCCGAGCCCGGCAAGTGCGACGACGGTGGTGATCCACCGTGGCGACCACTGGTATCCCCACATCGCGGCGGTCGTGACGAGTGTGACGAGCGCCAGGCTCAGCACCGGCAGCGCTGCGATGCGCGCCCGCGGCGGGATGTAGACCCACGTCAGGATGGCCGATCCTGGACCGGCGAACACCATGACTGCGAGCAGGATTGCCCGCAGCGCGGCGGGCAGGGGCAGCATCGCCAGCATTGCCGTCGCCGATGCAAGTACCGCGACGTCGGCGTAGCGCACCTGAGGTCGCGTGACGGGCGACGCCGCAACGACCGTGGGCGCCGAAAAGTCAGTCGAGGACAGGCTCACGGCCGACCTCCAGAAGCGGTCGACGACGACGGCCCTCTCGACGGCTACGACGCAGCGCACCCGGGCCTTTCGCGATGGACAGCAATTCCATCCTGCCGATGCCCTCGGGTAGATCGGCGGCGAGATCGTCGGGCGGGGAGGCCACCTTGCTCATCTTTGCCGACAATCGGATCGCGCTACCCAGCCTCCGTACGGCCACCCGTGCCGCGAGCGTCGCTGCGCGGCGGTCGGTCGCGACGGTCGTCAGCCACGCACCGAGGCCGAGCCCGTAGCCGCGAGCCTGCACCGCAAGGGCGTCGGAATCCGCTCGGTGGCGATGCCACACGATGGCAGCGGGCTCGTAGACGAGTTTGTCGCCTGCCATCAGCACACGGAAGAACATGTCGAGGTCTTCGCCGCCGTTGGTGGGGGAGCCGACGCCGAGGGCTTCGTCGAAACCGCCCAGATCGAACATGCGGCTGCGTCGGACCGCGAAGTTCGCACCGGTTCCATAGATTCCCACCTGGAACGGGAACAGTGGAACATCGGCGGGTGGATTCGCGAGATCGTAGATGCGAGGCGTCACCGAACTGGCCCAGCCGACGCGGCGATCGAAGTACGCCTGCGCATGCGTGCGGATCTCGCCGCTGGGAACGATGCCCGACACACACGTCACTCGAACGTCCCGGTCGAATCCGCGGGCGATGCTCGACAGCCACTTGGCGTCCACCGCGACATCGTCGTCGGTGAATGCGACGATCGAATGCCGCGCTGCGCGCAGACCGGTGTTCCGAGCTCTCGACAGCCCCGCGACCGGTTCGGACACGACGCGCACGCGCGGATCGTTCAGTGCGCGGACGTAGGTCTGCGTCGCATCGGTCGGCGACGCGTTGTCGACGACCACCACTTCGAAGTCGGGATATTCGACGGCGAGTACGGAAGCCAGTGCGCCGCGCAGATGATCGATGCGGTCGCGCGTGCAGATGACGACCGTGATCGGCGGCTGAGCTGCACTGCGTGTAGG
>NZ_LVCV01000220.1 GCF_001647195.1 Rhodococcus sp. EPR-157
TTGCCGTGAAGAACTCGCGTGAGGTAGCTCTGCTCCCTTACGCCGCGACGGCACGATAGAAAGGGGCGATCATCATGAAGCTGATCCTCACCGCTGATGTAGACAACCTCGGTGCGCCTGGCGACACCGTCGAGGTCAAAGACGGATACGGCCGCAACTTCCTGCTGCCTCGCGGATTGGCCATTGCGGCCACCCGCGGTGCGCAGAAGCAGGTCGAAGGCATCCGCCGCGCTCAGGAAGCTCGTGCCGTCCGCGGCCTCGAGCATGCCAACGAGCTCAAGCAGGCCATCGAAGGGCTCGAGTCCGTGTCGCTGTCGGTCAAGACCGCAGGCGACAAGGGCAAGCTGTTCGGTTCGGTCACCGCTGCGGACGTCGCTGGTGCCCTCAAGGCATCGGGCGGACCGGTCGTCGACAAGCGCAGCATCGAGCTGCCGAAGGCGCACATCAAGGCAACAGGTAAGCACGGCGTCGTCGTGAACCTGCATCCCGATGTGACTGCGAAGTTCACGCTGGAGGTCGTCGGTAGCTGATATTTCAGCTCCCGGCCCGTTACGGCCGAAAAAAGCCCCACGAACACTAGTTCGGGGGGCTTTTTTCGTGTCTTGTCACAAAAATGCTGTGTCGCAACACATTTTGTTTGTGAGGGATATCTCTTGGGGGGCGTCTGGTGTTCGGTTTGCGTACCCTTTGAATTGGGGCGACACACGTAGTTCGACACTTCTACAACCGACCAGACGCCGAGACGCCGAGACGCCCGGAGGAACCTGCCGTGACAACGACAGTCGACAATGAGTCACCAGAATCATCGACGGATTCCGAGCGCACGTCTCGGATCGGGGGGATTCTGAAATACGACGTACCGGCATCGCTGGTCGTTTTCCTTGTAGCAGTACCACTTTCGATCGGCATCGCCGTTGCATCGGGGGCGCCGGTGATGGCGGGACTGATTGCCGCGGTCGTCGGTGGCATCCTCGCCGGAGCGCTGGGCGGTTCGCCGCTGCAGGTCAGTGGACCCGCAGCCGGACTCACCGTGGTGGTTGCCGAGCTGGTCAATCAATTCGGTTGGGCACTAACATGTCTCATCACGGTAGGCGCAGGTGCAGTTCAGATTCTGTTGGGACTGAGCAGGATCGCCAGGCACGCGCTTGCCATCTCACCGGTGGTGGTCCATGCCATGCTTGCCGGTATCGGCGTCACAATCGCGTTGCAACAGATTCATGTGCTGCTCGGTGGCGAATCCGAAAGCTCGGCAGTGGAGAACCTTCTCGCCATCCCGACCTCGGTTGCCGCCGGTCAGTGGCCGTCGATCCTCGTCGGTGGCGTAGTGATCGCGTTGATGTTGCTCTGGCCCCGACTTCCTGGAATGGCGTCGAAGATTCCTGCTGCGCTCGTCGCTGTGGTGACTGCGACGGCTATCTCGGTCGTTCTGAATCTCGACGTCGAACGAATCGATCTGCCCGGCAATCTGATCGAGGCGCTCAGCCTTCCAGCGCTTCCGGACGGCCAGTGGGTCGGTATCGCCACCGGCGTGTTGACCATTGCTCTGATCGCCAGCGTCGAGAGCTTGTTGTCTGCGGTGGCGGTCGACAAAATGCACACCGGTCCGCGGACCAACTTCGACCGTGAGCTCCTGGGGCAGGGTGCTGCGAACATGGTGTCCGGTGCAGCAGGTGGACTTCCGGTCACCGGCGTGATCGTGCGAAGCTCCAGTAATGTGAAGGCCGGAGCCAAGTCTCGTGCATCGGCAATTCTGCACGGTGTATGGATCCTCGTCTTCTCGGTGCTGTTCATTTCCATCGTGGAGTTGGTTCCGTTCGCGGCTCTCGCTGGGTTGCTGGTGATGATCGGCGTACAGCTGATCAAGCTGGCGGACATCAGGATTGCGAGCAAGACCGGTGATATCGCTGTCTACTCCGTGACTGTCATCGGTGTGGTGGTGCTGAATCTCCTCGAGGGCGTCCTGATCGGTCTGGCTCTCGCAGTATTTCTGGTTCTGCGTCGAGTGGTGTGGGCGCACGTTCGTGCGAGCGAAACAGTGGACGGCACCTGGCGAGTCCACATGGAGGGTTCGCTGAGCTTCCTGTCGCTCCCGCGTCTGACCCACGTCCTGTCCTCCGTGCCGAGCGGCGCGAAGGTGAACATGGAACTGGCCGTCGACTTTCTCGATCACGCTGTGCACGAACATCTTCACGAATGGGTGCGCCAGCACGAACTCGGTGGCGGCGACGTCAGCATCGAGGAGAACGGTTCGGCGTCGCTGGCAGCGGCGGCGGAGGGTCCGCCGAAGCGAGGCATGGCCGGTGTCCGTGGATCGTTGGCGCCGTGGTCCGCATGGCAGCTCAAGAGCGACTCCGAGGTCAACGAGAACCCGCCGGCGCTACGACCGGTGCTGTCCGGCGTCGCCGAATATCACCGGACACATGCGGACGCAATCAAGCCGCACCTGCAGGGAATGAAGGAGTTTCAGGACCCGGACACGTTCTTCCTCTGCTGCGTCGACTCGCGCGTCATGCCGAACACGATCACCAGCAGCGGCCCCGGTGACCTCTTCACCGTTCGCAACATGGGCAACATGATCCCGGCCCAGGGCCAAGATACGTCGGTCGAAGCGTCGCTGGCCTACGGTGTCGACATTCTGGGCACCAGTTCCGTTGTTGTGTGCGGACACTCGGGTTGTGGCGCGATGAGAGCGATTCTGGCGGGGCCGGACACAGTGGGCGACGAACGGGTCGTCGAGTGGCTCGAACACGGGTTGGCAAGCCTCGAAGCGCTGCGCAGCGGACATCCGGTGGGTCGAGCGGCCGCCGAGCTCGGCTTCGCCGAAGGTGATCAGTTGGCGATGGTGAACGTCGCCGTGCAGCTACAGACCCTGACCCGGCACCGAGTCGTCGGACGCGCGGCGGCCGAAGGCAAACTCCGGGTGACCGGATTGTTCTTCGACATCCCGTCCGCTCGCGTCCTCCAGATCAGCACCAAGGAGATCACGGTGCTCGACACCGCAGAGGTCGAGCCGGTCTAGCGTCCCCCGCCTCGGGCTTGTCGTGGGCGTGGTCGTGGGCGTGCGCTGGAAGGTGCGCGTTCAGCCGCGGTGGTGACCGAATGAGTCGTTCGCTGCCGGCCGGGGCTCGACGCGCAGGTTGCAGCGAGCGCGCGGGTTGCAACGCGTGCCCGGGCTGGAGGGTGCGCGTGGGCCTGGGCCTGGGCTGGAACGTGCGCGTTCAGCCGCGGTGGTGACCGAATGGGTCGTTCGGTGCGGTCCTGACCTGGCCGCGCAGGTTGCAGCGAGCGCGCGGGTTGCAACGCGTGCCTGGGCTGGAAGGTGCGCGTTCAAGGGTGGTGGTGACCGAATGAGCCGTTCGGTGCCCCCAAAGTGACCGAATGAGTCGTTCGGTGCGATTCGGGGCGCTGCGCGACGGATTTCGGGGCGCATGGGAATGTCCAGCCCCGACAAATATGGGCACGATTCATGTTTGAAACACAGCAGAACCGGAACGAGCAAACCTGATGCCCGCTTTTGTGAGTGTTCCCAGACACTGTGACGCAATTCACGCAATTGTTAACTTGCCATTTACTCAACACGCCCGAGTTGTCAACTCGGGCGACACGCCGCGAAATAATTCATACACAGGACAGAAAGTTCATGTACACCCTCTACGCTGGGAAAAGGCACCTCACCGACAAAGTTATACCCAGGTTATCCCCAGATGGTCAACACAGTTGTTCAGCACTATCCACAATTGCTCCACAGATTCATACACAGGCCGTGTTGGGACTGGAGACGAGACCACCTAACGTCCCCTCAGCGTGTCTTCGCGGCCCGATCGGGTGTCCACGGCGGCGGTGACATTCTTGGGTCTCGAGGGGTGTCGTAGGCGAGGGGTACAACTAGTTTCAGTTCGCAGCCGAGTGGTAGGCGGCCGCGGTTTACGACGGGAAAGGGCGGTCGAGTTCGCGTGGCAGTTGTGGACGATCGAGGGCAGTCGGACTACTCCTCCGCGCCTCCTCCCAGCGAGGCTCCGGGTGAAGACTTCGGTCGTCAGCCTCCTCAGGACATGGCAGCGGAGCAATCAGTTCTCGGCGGCATGCTGCTGAGCAAGGACGCCATCGCAGACGTCCTCGAGGTCTTGCGGCCGGGCGACTTCTACCGTCCGGCTCATCAGAGCGTGTACGACGCGATTCTGGACCTCTACAGCCGCGGTGAGCCCGCTGACCCCGTCACGGTGTCCGCCGAACTCGACCGACGTGGTGACCTCAAGAGGGTCGGCGGTCCCCCGTACTTGATCACTCTCACTCAGACGGTGCCGACGGCAGCAAATGCCGGCTACTACGCGGAGATCGTGGCGGAGAAGTCGATACTGCGCAGGCTCGTCCAGGCGGGCACTCGCATCGTGCAGTTCGGCTACGCGGGCTCTGACGGTCAAGATGTCGCCGAGGTCGTGGACCGCGCGCAGGCCGAGGTCTACGAGGTCACCGAGCGTCGTACGTCGGAGGACTTCCTCCCCCTCGAAGAGCTACTGCAGCCGACGATGGACGAGATCGACTCCATAGCCAGTCGTGGCGGCATTTCTCTCGGTGTGCCAACAGGATTCGCCGAACTAGACGAGATCACCAACGGCCTCCACCCAGGTCAGATGATCATCGTTGCGGCGAGGCCTGGCGTGGGCAAGGCGTTGGCCCTCGACACACCCCTCCCTACTCCTAGTGGTTGGACGACAATGGGTGAGGTCGCCGT
>NZ_LVCV01000221.1 GCF_001647195.1 Rhodococcus sp. EPR-157
CCACGAAGCCGAGTGGATCGATCCCGCGTCGCACGAGCAGGCGAGCACGGGTGTACCCGTCAGCGCAGGCGAGGGCCAGTGTGTCCGGCATCTCGGCCTCGATGTCGACGTCGCCGATCCAGACGGCGCCGGTCCATTCGGGCGGCTGCGAACTGGTCAGTGCAGGCTCGAGTTCGGCTGGCTTCGACACTTGGGGTAGGTCCTTTCGGGTGGAGCACGAGGGGAAGATCAGTCGGTTCGGTAGCGAACCCAGTCGACGGACATGGTCGCGGGGAACTTCGTCTCCGCTGTCGTCGGCCCCGGCCAATCGCCTGCGACCGCCACGTTGAACAGAAGGTAGAACGGCTTGTCGAACACCCAGTATTCGGAACCGCCGGTCAGATCGTCGGGTGTGATCGTCTTCAAAACCTTGTCGTCCATGCCCGTGACGATCTTGTTCGGGGATCGCTCGACCCAGAAGACGTGATAGTCGTCGGACAGCAGAACGGGCGGGTATCCGGCCGCCTGAACCTTCTGGCTCGTCAGGCTGTCGGCCTGCGGAGCGTGAATCCCGGTGTGGTAGTTGTCCGCATCGTTGAGCGTCTCGATGACGTCGATCTCACCCGAGAGCGGCCACCCCACCGAATCGATGTCGGAGCCGAGAAGCCAGAACGCAGGGTGCAGCCCAGCGCCCGCCGGCATCTTGATGCGTGCCTCGACCCGACCGTACGTGAACTCGAATTTGCCCCTCGTCGTCACACGTGCCGAGGTGTACCCGTCGGCGGTCTTCAGTGCCGAGATCGACATGTTTCCCGATCCGTCCTGGAACGAGTTCGCCGAAGAATCGGTGTAGTTCTGCTTTTCGTTGTTGCCCCAGCCGGTCTGCCCGGTGTCGTAACTCCACTTGTCCGAGTCGAGTTCGGTTCCACCAGCGCCGTCGAACTGGTCGTACACGGTGAAGCCGGCGACTGTGCCGTCGTTCATGACCTTCGATGCGGTGAGATCTTCGGGCGTGGGCCACAACTGCTGGTATGCGACGAACCCGGACACCGCGCAGGTGGCCGTGACGACCGCGATGCTCAGCAGCCGTGGCCACAGCTTCGGCTTGGGCGGCGGGGTGAGACTGGGCGGGGTGGGGTTGGGCTGGGCGAGCCCTGGTGAGGGCAGCCGTGACACCTCGACGGTGTGAGGCGTGTTGCTCGCTCCGCCGCTGCCGACGAAGTCCTGGCGATGCGTCATCGTCGGCGGTCGTCGTTCGTGGCGCCGGCACGTGCTGCGACCCGACGCGCGGTGTTGCGGTGGGCAAAGGCCAGCACCACGGTTGCGACGAGAATGCTGTAGACCGCGATGCGTTCGACTGCGCCGATGCCGATCCCGAAGTGGTGTCCGCTGATGAAGAACAATGCGGCAGCCAATGCGATGCCGCCGAGTGCGGTGACGGTGATCTTGGACGTGCGATCGAGTGTCCGATGGCCTCCGGCGACGATGATCCCGAGCGATCCGACGATGAGAACGACCATCGCGCCGAAGGAGTGGATCTGGTAGTTCAGGCCCTGGTTCACCGTTCCGGCCACGATGCCGCCGAGCCCCGCGACCGACAACAGCACTCCGCCCCGAACGTCGAGGACACCGGTGATCATCCATGCCAGGGCTGCGACGACGAGTGCAGCGTTGAACAGTGCGATCGAGAAGTTCATCAGGACATACAGCTTGCTGCAGGGCCAGTTGCCGGCCGGTCCGCAGAACGCGACGCCGAGTTCACTGACGAAGTTCGTCCGGTAGCTGTAGAGCCCCCGCCACGTCGCGGACACGACGAATTCCAGCACGACGAGTTGAATCACCGACACGCCTGCCCAGAAACCGACCCGGGACCACCAGGACGCGTCGGGCCCGGTGGCCGTCTTGCCGCGTATCGCCGCCCGCACCTGCTGCAGTTGGGTACTCAAGGGGACAAACTCCTATGCACTGAGAAGAGCGACGGGATCTTTCATCGCGAGGTCCATTGCGGACTGCACGATGTCACGATCGAAGAAATTGTCGTGGAACGACGCGGACGCGTGGAACGTATCGCGGAGATGCATCGACGTGACGACGATGGTTTCCGGCAAACTGGGTTCGCTGAGTGGGTAGAACGAGCGCCTGCTCGGATCGTCCGTCCACGCGATCGATTCGAGCTGGCGGAGGCGGCCGACGTCCGAGAAAGTCAGATTCGCGCGGGCCGACGATGGGGCCGAGTCCGTCGCGATCACCGGGAGAGACGCTCGAGTCCGCAAGTACATCAACGCGCTGAGTGCCCCCGCGGCCAGCGGACGGCCCTTGTCTATCGCATGAGTGACATGACGGTGCACGTCGGTGGCATTCGTGAGATCGACTCCGTCGAAGTCGATGCCGACGGCGAAGTTACCGAGGACGACTCCGTCGGTGCCGCGGAGGTAGCGCCTGCAGTCGAACAGGAACGCCGCCGAGTTCGACGTCGCGATGCCGCGCGCGCGGAACGCCGACGCAACGGCGGCGCTCAGGATCGAGGTGACCGACACATCGGGAAGATTGTCGTCGCGCCATGCGCGCAGTGCCTTCGTCGCGCCGGCAGACGATGTGGCCGCAACGACGGCGGGGGATCGGGTCCACGGGATTCGATGCCCGTCCATCGGTTCGGGGGCAGTCGATTGGAAGGCAGGGGACTGGCCGGAATGTGGTGCCTTGCGAAACTTGCCGTACAGAACGTCGAAGACCTTCATCGGATTGTGAACCATCCAGCTGGCCAGCGCGCGTGGCAGCGGACAGCGGACAGTGCGCGCGGTGGCCCACGCGGGGAGATCGGGCGACTCCGCGGGATCGGCGAGGAAGGCCAACAGTTCGATGGGCAACACAGCGTCGCTCAACCCGTGCGACAGATCCAGCAGTAGGTACTCGCCCGCCAGTCGTGCGCGTACCGGAACCTCGGTCGAGGCGGAGCGAGACAGTTCGGCGAGCCGGTCGCCGACGTCGTAGCCGGTGGCCGGGGCGATCTCGGT
>NZ_LVCV01000222.1 GCF_001647195.1 Rhodococcus sp. EPR-157
GCGGATGCCAGCCGGCCGAGGCGTTCCTTGATGCGAGCGAGCCCGCCGAAGTCGGCCGGGCCGAGTACGCAGATGATTCGGGCCTCGGATCGCAGCATGTCGATGGCGCTGGCTGTGTACTTCACTGGGCTCATGGCGTACCTCTTCCCGGTGCCGGATTTCGATAGGGGCTGTGCAAGCGGGCTGTTCCCGGACGCCGCGGCGATGTACGAATGTGGTGCGAACCTGCTGTGCTGTACTCACGCGTGCGGCCGTTCTGGTACTCGCCCTGCCCCGTCGCGGGTGGACCGTTGCGTCCGACCGGAGGCGGCGGTCCGGGAGGGACCGCGTCGTCGGATGGGGGCGTGCCTCCGCGCTGGGAGAGTTCGCGGATCCACCGGATCAGCGGAACGATCAAGACGACGGCACCGAATGCCTCGGCCGCGAGGTACGCCCAACCGACCGCAGCGATGCCGAGCGAGTCCGACAGCGCCAGCGAGCCGACGATGATGATCGACGTGGCCACCACCTGGACCACCACTGCGAGGCGCATCCGACGCTGGACGCGCGCGAGGCCGTCGTAGAGAGATCCGATGACCGACAGCGGGATCGTCAGTGCTGCCAGGTGGACGATGATCGTTCCGTGTTCGCGGTACTCCTGGCCGACGATGCCGAGACCGATGGGCGCGAGGAAGGCGAGGAAGAACGAGCCGCCCAGCGCCACGACACACACCATCGACATGAATCGCTTGGTCAAGCGTCCGAACTGCTCTGGGTTGGCCGCCACCTCGGCGACGAACGGACCGACCAGAACGCTGATGAGGATGTACAGCGCGCTCACGATGGACCAGGTCAGCGAGAAGTATGCGTTGTCCTCGGCGCCGAGGGTCGCGACGACGATCATCGGGACAAGCAGCGGGGCGAGGGATCCGAGCGCGGTGATGCCGTAGGCGGAACCGAAGTAGGACCACAGTTCCCGTTTCGGGGGCAGGTCAGGGGCGACGTGGTACCGCGGCTCGGTGCGTAGATTTCGCAGTATCGACCGCAGCAGGATGACCGACGCGATGAGGGCCGGAATGGCCCAGGCCGCAATGATCGAGGTACTGCGTGCGGTGGTGAAGAGGGCGAGGAGCAGCACGAACTTCACGACCGCGTGGAAGACGTTCTTGCCCGCGGCCCAGCGCGCCACTCCAAGGCCGGAGGACGTCTGGTCCTGCAGCGCGAACACCGACAGAACTGCGACGAACGCCGGGAAGGACACGATTTCGGTCGTGGTGGTGAACATTTCGTCCACGGGCGCGACGAGGAGAAAACCGAAGCCGAGGATGAAGGCGAAGACGGTGACCGTCAGATAACCCCGGATGACGAACGACCGGGCCAACCATCCGGAGATCGGCAGGAAGCGCTCGAACATCGAACCGAGACTCAGGTTCGAGAGCGTGGACAACATGACCGCGGAGGTGATGACGGCGGACGCGCTCCCCACCTCGGCGACCGGATACAGACGCCCGGCGGTGGCCCAGAACAGCAGACCGAGACCGCCGGTGATGACGGTCGAGAGCATCATGGCGAGCGAGTTGAGGGCAAGGTTTCGGTCGGAGCTCTTGGTATCGGCCGAGGCCTCCTGCTCGGGCGGGAGATCCGACGAAACCCGTTCGCTGACGTACGGGTTCTCGGCTTGGATCTGCTGGATCGGCATCGTGTGCGACATGAGACCCATGTCCCAGTGCACCGGTTCGATTCGATACCACTCCAGCCGTTCCAGGTTGTGATGCTGCGGAGGCGCGACCTTGGGCGCGCGATGCTTCACAGAGGGGTCCAATCCACTGGTACCGGCGGTGCAGGCGCGCTGATCTCCACGTCGAATGCATCCGACACCGCACGGAGAAGTTCACCTCGGACCGTCTCTCGAAGATCGCGTCCGTAGAGCGAGTGGTCGCCACCTGCGTAGGACTTCACGACGGCCGGAGACGTCGACTGGGTCTTCCTCCTGCGCGTCGCCCGCTTCCCACGAAGGCGGTTCATGCCTTCCGGCCCACGATTGGCGATGAACCATGCGGTGTCCGTCGGCGAAAGAAGAACAGTGGTACGGACGTTCTTCGCTTCCAGCTTGCGCAGTGAGATCTCGGGGACCTGGATGAGTCCGCGCGTACCCAGCCAGAACCACAGCGGATACGGCATCGACGACTGCAGACTGTTCTTCACCGTGACACCGATATCGTGCAGACGGTCGAGGGCTGTGCTGGCGAGGCCCGTGTCCTCGTTGTGCATCGACGCACGCTTGACGAATTCGAGCCGGCGAGTCGTCCAGTCGAGGGTGTTCAGCAGCACCGCGGAGTTGACGCCGATTTCCCGCGCAGCGTAACTCGAATACCAAGAGCCCGAGCACATTCCGGATACCATCACGTTGTGAGGCGACGTGCCCGCAGCGTGAACCGCGGCAAGCGCGTCCTCGCTGCCCTCGTCGCTGTAGAGCCTGGTGATCTCGTCGTCCTCGACCACGCCACTCTCCCCGGTGCCGCGTCGATCGAACCGGAGAGTGGAAACGCCGTGCATTGCAAGCGTTCTCGACAGTTCCACCCAACTACGGACGGGTCCGACGCGGTGCTCGTTGGCGGTCGGGTAGAACACGACGGTTGGTCCCGCCGGAATGCACCGCGGTGACGTGGTTCTGATGCCGAACAGCCGTGCCGGTCCGAGCAGTTCCACTGTTTCCGTGACGGTGTCGTCGCCGTCTCCTGTCACTGCGGTGTTTCGGAGCGGGACGTGCACATCCGTCGTGACGCCGTCGAAGCAGTTGCCGACCCACTTGGCGAGGTGCGTGATGTCCTCGGTCGGAAGCACCACCTCGAAGTCGCTGGGTTCGAGAAACAGTTCGTGCTTGGACAGGGTGTGTTCTTCGGCGTTCTGGTTCTTCACGACGGCTCTGATCGGCTTTGCGTCACCGCGTTCAGGTCTCGTTGCGACGAGAACCGGGCACCCGAGCGGCGGCAGTTTCGTGGCGTCCAGTGCCCCGAACGCCGGCACGGAATCGGGGTGAAGAACAGCGCCGATGATGGACACCCGGGGATCCTTTTCGGAATCCTGGGTGACGCTGACCGAGTACAACGCCCGTTGCTCGTGGAGGTACGAGCGTCCACGCACGACCGGATCCCACAGCGCGAGACCGGTGAGCGGCCCGTTCCGTTCCGCGACCGACGTCGCCAGCAGCGCGCCGGCGCGAAGACCGACCAGGGCTACGTCCTGTGGTCCGCAGCGTCGAACGAACTGCACCGCAGTGTCGATGCTGGCCTGCCAACGTTCTACGGCACCAGCCTCGTCCTGTGCGCGGTGTGAGTCTCCGGTTCCCGAATAATCGAATCGAAGGACGAGAAGTCCTGTTGCACAGAGCTTTTGTGCAAGCAAAGCCAGGCCTCGGTACGAGTCGACCTGTTCTTTCCCCAGCGGCGGACACAGCACGACGGCGCCGCGCGCCCGCCCGCCCGCCGGTACGTGCACGGTCCCGAGCAGGCTCGACGACTCCGCACCGAACCACGTCGAATACTTTCCCGCGGCAGTGGACGGGGCGGTGTGGGACGCGCTCGTGTCCGTGCTCCGCACAGCGGTGTCTCGACTGCTCACTGGGATTGTCCTTGTCGTGTCGACGGGGTGGTGCGGGGATTGCCCGGGCTATCTGCCTGCGCTCTATCCGACCGCGAGTGAGGCCGGCCAGCGACGGCGATCGAGACCGTGAGTGCGCAACATCGCCAACGCGATTCGCTCCATGCCGAATCCGACGCACGCGCTGTGCGCGGGCTCGCCGTCGGCTGTCCTGATGTCGAAGGTGTGACCGAAGTGGTCGCGATGGCAGTTGCACGAGACGACTGCGGTGCCGTCGTCGAGATCCCCGTAGAGCTTGACGACGAGCTCTGTCTTCAGGTTTTCGTTGCGTTGGTTCGCTGCGAGCATCCGGCCGGCGCGCCCGAAGAACGGGTCGTTCGCGATGACCGCTTCGGCTTCGAGTCCCAGATCGGCGAGAACCTGCAGACCGCGGCCCACCCACCGCTCGCGGTGTGCGATTGCTTCGTCGGGTGTTCCGACTCGAACGTACTCGTGCATCCGAAATGCCTGCATGCGAGCAGGATCCACGGCCGGTTCGTGCCGGAAGCAGTATCCGTAGATGTCGAGCAGACGACCCTCGTCGGGCAGGGTGCCGGTCATCATCGAGTACGACGGGTGGCATGCTGCCGACACCAACATCGTGCCGGCGGACTCCAGATGGTGATCCCAGTCCTTGCCCTCGGAACGATCGGCCAGCAACGCCGCGTGGGCCTTGTTGTCGCCGTCGAATGTGTTGATCGCGCCCGTCAGGTTGGGGAACGAGGCGATGTAGTCGGTGCGTTCGAATGCCTCCCGTGGAAAGACGGGAGGGAAGCGAAACCTCGGTGCCGAGTAGCCGTGCTCTGCGGCACCGGCTGCCTTGACGTGGTCGTCGATGGTGTCGATGATGTCCTCGAACTCGCCGGAGCGTCCGTAGAGCCCTTCGACCGAGCTCGGGACGAGCAGGCCCGCTTCCACCAGTTCGTCACGGAAAAGTGAACGGGCGGTGTCGAGTTCGCTGGCGATGATGTCCTGCGTCGCGGTCATTACTTCCCCTTGTAGACGAGCGCCAGTTGGGAATTGTGTCCGAGGATTCGTTCGTTGCTGACCATGATGGCCGACCCGTGGGCGTCTCGGAGGTGACGGCCGACGCTGAGATCGCCGTCCTGCCGGTAGCCGGATATGCCGCAGATCTGCAGGGCCTTTCCGACGATGTCGATGACGAGCGTCGACGCCGTCACCTTCACATTGTTGATCTTGACGGCGAACCCGATGGCACCGAGTTCGGCAGGGGAGTCGGCGATGGCCTCGAACTTGGCCGCGGCACCGAATACGGTATCGACCAACTGCTCGTGGACGACGTAGAGCTCCGCGAGTCGCAACGCGGCAGGCGGCGTTTCGCCGGGGGTGCGGCTCGCGGACTTACGCACCGACTTTCGAGCTTTGGCGACCGCGGCGTCGGCGATGCCGAGCCACGCCGAACCCCACAGGACGTGCGCCGCGGGCAGCATCGTCTGCGAGGAGATGTCACCGTAGTTGTCCCCGAGGATGTTCGACGTCGTCGCCGTTGCTTCGAGTTGGAACCCAGGGCTGCAGGTTCCGCGGAAGCCGAGCGTGTCCCATTCGCCGATCTTGCGAAGCTCGACGTTCGGCTTCTCGCATACGACGAGAACCTGATCGCTCGGCGGGCTGTCCTGCGAACGCCGTGCCGTGGCAAGTACGAACTGTGCGTACTCGCCGTAGGAAATGACCGGAGCGGTCTTGGAGAGCGTGATTCGCTCGCCGTCGTATTCGACGGCGCAGCTGCTGGTGCGTACGTCGCCACCGATGTTGATCTCGGTTGTCGCGGACGCGACGAGGGGCTGCTCAGCGGCAATACGTCTCAGCAGCGACTCCATGGCGTCGGACTTGCCGTGTCGGACGATGCTGAGGACCTGAGACTGATGCATCACGAAGATCATGGCCGAGGATGCGCACTCGGCGCCGAGAGCACGCGCGGTGGTTGCGAGTTCGGTCAGAGATTGTCCACCGCCGCCGAACTCGACGGGAATACCCGCAGCGAGCAGGCCTGCTCTGCGCATTGCGTCGACCGACTCGGCCGGGAAACGTGCGTCACGGTCGACTGCGTCTGCATGCTCACGCAGGATGGCGAGGACCTCGGACACAGCGAGTGTGTCGGTGTCGTAGACGGTGGTCACCGGCGATCAGTCCGTCAGCTGTGCGAGAGCGGCGGCAATGGCATCGACACTGCCGAACGTGGACTTCTGCAGCATGGTATCCGGGAACTCGACGTCGAACTCGTCCTCCAGCGCGATCATGACGTTGACGCTGGCGTGGGAAGTGAGGCCGTTGTCGTAGAGGTCCGCGCTGGAATCTAGGTCAGCGGCCGATACCGGCAGCTTTCCGAACTTGTCCAGAACGTCCCGAACTCGTGCGACATCTTCAGAGTTGAGCGTCTCCATGCGAACCTCCACCGAATCTCGTTGATACCGAGACCGGTCGGCCTCGATCGCGACCGTGGGTCGAAGGCTACGACCGTTCGACACCCAGCAGTCTCCCCAGACCCACCCAAACAATATCTTAGATTGTTTTATCGCGTTGCCACGAGAGTGTAGTTTGCTGATGCAATCTTTTACAGGCTTTGTGTTCACCTGGGTGTATGCGCCCAGGGGGTGTGTCGAACGACGCACTACTGGCCCGTCGACGGTCGAGTAGGGCAAGTTGAACAGCCGAGCGCCAGTAGAGTGATGAACAGGTCGGGGTTCGAAACAGTCGAAGGAATTTCTAGCCGATGGGTGGAGTCTGCGGCGTGGCCGTGGAGTCGGACGCCGTCCGCATCTCGTACTTTCGGGACGGGCAACGTGTCGAGGACTCGATTGATGCCGAAGGAGCCAGTTGGCACCTGAACGGCAAGCTTGTCGACTGCGGACCGTTCGACGACGTCGTGCTCACCGGTCGAGACGTCGATGCGGTCGAGTCGCTACTTGCCTCGCTGGACACCGGCGAGACCTCCACGATTCGTATGGTCGGCGAGGGTGCCGCGTTGCTCGCGTACGCCCGTTCCGTCGATGTTCTGGCCGGCGCGCGCGCACTTCTCGTGCTCGACCTCGGTCGGTACGGCACGTCGGCGTTCACCCTCGACGTCGCAGCAGGACAGGTCACGCGGTCCGCTCGGCGCGCTGCACTGTCGGGCGAGGTGCTCGACGACGTCGTCGAACGCCTCGTCATGAGCAAGGGCATTCTTCCCCCTGCACAAGGCATCGACGCCGAACGCGAGTACCGCGCGTTCTTCCGTGAACTGAAGGAACTGATCTCCAGTTCGGCGGGCGTCCGTGCTCCGGGCAACGGCCCGATGCTGCTCACGCGCGAAGAATTCGAAGAGGCCGTTACTTCGACGCTCCTGCAGACTCTCGCCTGGGCAGCTCCCGACGAACCCGACGCCGTCCTCCTCATCGGCGGACAAGCGCGGATCCCGCTGGTCAAGGCCCTCGTCGAGCAGGAGTGGACGGTTCCGCTCGTCCTGCCCGACTCGCCCAACTCCGTCATCGTCGAAGGCGCGGCGCTCGAAGCGCAGCCGTCATCGCCGCACCTCGATCTCGACGACGTGCTCGAGGAGCAGGAGCAGTACCTCGGCGGTGAACCATTACAGGACCAGTACGAAGACATGGTTCTCACCGTCGATGCGGACGAGGACCTCGAACCTCCGACGACGCCTCTGCGGGTCGTCGCGCCCGCTCCGGACGCGGTGGCACCGGCGCCCGCGCGCCCTGCTGCCGCTCCTGCTCCCGGCCGATCGCCGTCCCGCCGTCGTATCAGCTGGTCGGTGCGCGATGCTGCTGGGCTGGTCGGGGTCGGGGCCGTCGTGCTCCTGGTGTGGGCCGTGGTCTTCCTTCGCGGCGATACCCCGCCACCGCCTGGGATCGGTGTCGAGCCTGTCGGCGGTACGCCGAGCGACATCTCGGTCGCCGAAGGTGTGCCGCCCGCCGAGGTGCCTGCGATTCCGGCCCCCGCTCTCCCGCCCCCGCCGGCCGATCCCGAGGGGATTTCCGGCGAGGTGAACAGTGAGGACATCACGCCCGAGACCGATGGCACCGAACTCGACGACGAGCAATTCGCCGAAGTCGGTTTCGGCTCCGGAACCGGGCTGGACGTCGGGAATTGACGGTCGGGCGCGGAAGGGCCACGGCACACCGCGCCTGAACTACCGGTAGCGTGGCGGGTCGGGCGGACTTCCGCGTCCGTCCGCAGACTGTTCGAGTGAGGCAGGAACGATGACCGTGTTGCTGGGGGTGTCCATGGGCGCCCACGCCGTACGTATGGCGCTGCCGCGCAACGGAACGGCCGTCGCATCCCTCATGTCGTCCGCTCGTGTGCTCGAGGCTCCCCAACAGCTGTTCTTTCGGAATCAGGTCATCGACACCGTCGACGACGACGTGGAGTATCTCGCGGCCGAGTCGATCAGTGCTGTCGCGGCCGAGACCGAACGGCAGATGGCGACCGGCGTTGCGTATCGAGACGCGCATCAAGCCGACACCCTGCACAGAGCGCTCGAACATCAGCATCTGCAGAACTACCGCCTCGTCAACGAGGTCGAAGCGGTCGTCGAATACCTGATCGCGAGTGGCGAAGCCGCCGGATACTCGACGGTCGCGTTGTACGACCTCGGTAGTTCCGGTCTCAACGTCAGCGTCGTCGACCTCGCTGCGCGCCGGGTGATCGTCACCCGTCGCAGCACCGAGTTCAGCGGGGACCAGTTCGACGCGATCCTGCGTGACAATCAGCTCGACCGTCTGGGCAAGCCGAGCGATGCGCCCGACATCGACCTGTTCACCCGTCGCTGCCGGGTGGCCAAGGAACGGCTGTCCGGAAACGATGCGGTGTGTCTGCCGGACGAGAGCGGAATGATCCTCCTGTCTCGTGACAGCTACGAGACGTTGATCGCCGACGAGGTCGATCGGTCGATCGAGTTCGCGCGCGATGTGCTGATAGGTGCCCACGTCCCCATCGACGCGGTCGTCCTGGTCGGCGGCGGCTCGCGAATCCCATTGGTCCGCAAGCGCGTCGGAGTGTCGCTCGACCTACCCGCGCTGACCCCCAACGAGCCCGAGTCCGTCGCGGCCCGCGGTGCCGCGCTGTCGGCCAGACCGGCCGAGGGTGGGGTGGCTGACCGCGCGCGCCCGGCGGTTGCAGCCACGGTCGGTAACGGAACCAGTGATCGGTCGGCTCTGGTATCGCCGAGGCCGACGGACGCGACGCCGACCATCTCCATCTCGCGTGACAGTCTCCCGACTGCGCTGCCGCCGCTCGTGAGCGCATCTGCTGCGGCGGTCGGCTCATCGGAACGCACTGCCTCGCTTCCTCCCGTGCCTCCTTCTCTTTCGACGCCCGAGCCCGAATCTCCGGAGCAGCCCGCCTCTGCCTCCCATTTCGCTCTGCAGAACGTGTATTGGTTGGACGCGGACTACCAGGACGACGACGGTGAGACCATCGCCGAGTACACGCGTCGTCGGGTGCGTGCCTGGTCGATCGTCGGAGTTGCTGCAGCGGCGATCGTCGCGGTGTCCGGCTTTCTGTTGTTGCGGCCGAGCAGCGCACCGCCCGTCGTCGACACCGCAGTGACCGATGCTCCTGCGCCGAGCGTGGCCGCTACGACGCCACCGGCGGTTCCGAGTGCTCCGGTTGCGCCGGTCGCTCCGCCGCCACCCGAGACGACTGCGGCTGTGGTGCCGGTCGAGCCCGAGCCGACTGTGGATTCACCGACCACCGCCGAGCAGACCACCCAGGAAGCGCCCGCGCCGACCCAGCAAGCGCCGGCGCCTGCTCCTGAGCCGCCTCCGTTGATCCCCGGTCTGCCCGACTTCACGTTGCCGACCATTCCGCCGCTGTTCCCGCCTGCGCCCTAGGTTTCGGAACGCGACGCGCTGTTTCGGGGGCGAACGTGCTCGAAGATCAGAATCGTCTCTGTCGCGGAGACCGCAGGATGTGCGCTCAGATTGTCGACGACGAAGTTTCGTAGCGCTGCAGTGTCCACCGTCGCGATCTGAACGAGGAAGTCGTCGGCGCCGGCGATGAAGTAGATGTTCTGCACTTCCTCGAGCGCGGCGATCTGTTTTCCGAACTCGCTGATTCGTTTCCGGGCGTCGGCTTGGAGTCGCACGGAGATCATGGCCTGGATGCCTTGCCCGAGCGCCTCGGGGTCGATTTCTGCATGAAAGCCGCGAATGACACCGCGTTCGACAAGTGATCGGACGCGTCCCAGCGCGGTCGACGGTGCTATCCCAGCCGCGGCGGCGAGCGCGTTGTTGGGAATGCGGGCGTCCCGGCGAAGTTCGTCGATCAAGATGTGGTCGATGTGGTCGAGCTGGACGTGCCGAACATCATTCGACGGGCGGGTGCTGTTGCGACCCGGAGATGAACTATTGACCGTCATCAACCGAGCTTACAGAATTATATTCACATCTGTTGTCGGTTTTCTGCATTTAATTCATAGTTGTGACAATCCCTCGAACAGGCAATTCCGCCGAACCGCATAGGAGTCACATCATGAAGATCGGAATTCCCCGCGAGATCAAGAACCACGAATACCGGGTGGCCATCACACCGGCAGGCGTGCACGAATTGGTCTCGCGTGGACACGAAGTCATCATCGAAACCGAAGCGGGTTCGGGATCGTCGTTCTCCGATACCGACTACAAAGCAGCGGGTGCACAGATCATCACTTCCGCCGACGAGGTCTGGGAGGCCGCGGATCTGTTGCTGAAGGTCAAGGAACCGATCGCCGAGGAGTACTCCCGACTCCGCACAGGCCAGGTTCTGTTCACCTACCTGCACCTCGCTGCGTCGAAGCCGTGCACCGATGCACTGTTGGCGTCGGGTACCACCTCGATCGCCTACGAGACCGTCACCGGACGCGACGGGTCGCTGCCGCTGCTGGCGCCGATGAGCGAGGTCGCCGGGCGGCTCGCACCGCAGGCCGGGGCGTACCACATGATGGCAAGCGGGGGCGGCCGCGGAGTTCTCATGGGCGGCGTCCCCGGAGTGCGGCCGGCGAACGTCGTCGTCATCGGCGCAGGCGTCTCGGGACGCAATGCCGTCGCGATCGCCCACGGCATGCACGCCGACGTCACCGTGCTCGACCTGAATGTCGCTGCGTTGCGGTCCATCGACGATCAATACCGGGGCAGCGTCAAGACCATCGTTTCCAACGCGTTGGAGCTGGAACAGGCCGTGCTGGCTGCCGACATGGTCATCGGTGCAGTGCTGGTGCCCGGCGCCAAAGCCCCGAAGTTGATCTCCAACAGCCTCGTTCAGAGGATGAAGCCGGGTTCGGTGCTCGTCGACATCGCCATCGATCAGGGTGGATGCTTCGAGGATTCGGTCCCGACGACGCACGCCGACCCGACCTACCGCGTCCACGAGTCCGTCTTCTATTGTGTCGCCAACATGCCGGGCGCGGTTCCGCGTACGTCGACGTACGCGTTGACGAATGCGACGCTGCCGTATGTCGTCGCGCTCGCGGACAAGGGCTGGGAAGCGGCATGCGAGGCCGACCCCGGCCTGAAGAACGGCCTCAGCACCCATGCGGGCGTGTTGCTCTCGGAGTCGGTCGCGGCTGCGTTCGCCTGAGAAGCGGGTTACCGAGAATGCCGGCCCGACTTCTTCGGGGCCGGCATTGCCCGGGCGGTTCCTGGTCCGACGCCACCGGGGCGCGCGAGCAGTGCGGCAATTCCCGTCGTCAACGGGACCGACAGGGCCAACGCGATCCCGCCGACGGACGAGCGCACGATTTCGATCGCCACGGCGTCACCGGTGAGGACGTCCTGGATCGATCGTCCAGCGACGCTGAAGAGCAACAACAGTGGAAGTGCGCCGCCCGCATAGGCAAGGACGAGGGTGTAGACGGTGCTGGCGATGTGGTCCCGGCCGACCCTCATCGCCGACGAGAATATCTGCCGTCGGGTCGCCGTTGCGTCGGCCGACGCGATCTCGAACGCGGCCGACGCCTGGGTGATGGTGACGTCGTTGAGGACGCCGAGCGAACCGATGATGAAGCCCGCCAGCAGCAGGCCAGTGATGCTCACCTGCTGTATGTAGGCCTGCACGTTGGTGTTCTGTTCCTCGGACAGTCCGGTCAGATGCGTCATACGGATTGCCACGTAGGACAGCACGGCGGCCAGCGCCATCGATGTGAGAGTGCCGAGTAGAGCAGAACTCGTGCGCAGATTGATCCCGTGCGCCAGATAGAGCACCCCGTACAGAATGATCGAACCGGCGACGAGAGCCACCGGTATCGCGGGTTGTCCGTCGAGCAGCGCGGGCAGCATGAATCCGACGAGTACGCCGAACGCGATGATCAGCCCGAGCAGTGCTCGGAAACCGCGCCATCTGGCCACGATGCAGATCACGAGTGCGAAGACTCCGACGATGATGGCGAGCGGGAGTCCTCGGGCGAAGTCGTTGAACGAGTACTGCGTGGTGCCTTCCGCGTCGGTCTGGCGAACCAGGCGAACGCTCTCCCCCGTGCGAATGTCGGGTTGTCCTGGCCCGGGCACAATCTCGATCAGGGTTCGGGTTCCGGCATTCGGCCCGGAGTCGATCGTCACGATGCTGCGCTGGCACTCGTAGCCGCCACCGACAGGCGGCGTCGGGCTACCGGTGAACACTCGGCCCGCCGATCCGCTGCCGCATGCACCGATGTCCTGGGAGACCACGGTTCCGGCTTCTGTCTCGACGGATCCGCCTCCGGAGGTCTGAAACGGAAGTGGGACCTCGATGCTCTGCTGGCTCGGCCACAGCGCGACAGCGCCTGCGATCACGGCAACTCCGATGGCGACGAGCAGTCCGATGACGATCCGTGCTGCAACGGGCCCGAGTGGCGCTGGTGCGTTGCTGTGTCCGTGTCCATGACCGTGTGACTCCACGGTGCAAGGCTAGTGGCTAGCGATTTCGGTAGGAACGCGTGTGGAGCTCGGTGGCGGGGAGCAGGGGGGGCGTCCCCCGCCACCTTCCTGATCGCCCCGGGGGGGGTGGGGTACGACCAGTGCTCGGGCACACAAGGTGCCATGGCCAATCTACAGACGATCTGGCGAAAGTGGTGCGTCGCCGCGATGTTTTTTAGATCACTTTTCAACCACTTTCCCT
>NZ_LVCV01000223.1 GCF_001647195.1 Rhodococcus sp. EPR-157
CAGGCGACATCGCGCTGTTCGAGCAGTCGGCCGCCGGGCAGGATCAGATCCTCGATGCTCTGGTGGCCGCCGAGTGCCACCTGGATTGCGTGCTGCGCGGGGACGTTGGGGCACAGTCGCGTCGAGGCAAGCAGGTCGATTCCTTCGAGGAAGCCGGCCGCATGTTCCTTGGGGCCGGTGATCGCGAGCCAACCGGAGCGGTAGCCCGCCACGCGATACGCCTTGGACAGGCCGTTGTACGTCAGGCACAGAAGATCGGGAGCGAGGCTGGCCAACGACGTGTGTTCGGCGTCGTCGTACAGGATCCGGTCGTAGATTTCGTCGGCCAGCAGAAGAAGCTGATACTTACGAGCCAGGTCGACGATGCCCTGCAGCACTTCCTTCGAGTACACCGCTCCGGTCGGGTTGTTGGGATTGATCACCAGCAGCGCGACGGTCTTCGGCGTGATCTTCGATTCGATGTCGGCGAGATCGGGGTTCCAGCCGTTCTCCTCGTCGCACATGTAATGCACGGCCTTGCCGCCCGACAGCGTCGTCATCGCCGTCCACAACGGGTAATCCGGTGCCGGAATCAGCACCTCGTCACCGTCGTCGAGAAGGGCCTGCATCGTCATCGTGATGAGCTCGGAGACACCGTTGCCCAGGTAGATGTCGTCGACGTCGAGCTCGGGAAATCCAGGTTCCAGCTCGTACCGGGTGACGATGGCGCGTCGAGCGGACAGGATGCCCTTGGACTCGGAGTAGCCCTGCGCGTACGGCAGCGCGGCGATCATGTCCCGGACGATCACATCGGGTGCCTCGAAGCCGAACGGGGCCGGATTGCCGATGTTCAGCTTGAGGATTCGGTGGCCCTCCGCTTCCAGCCGCGCGGCGTGGGCGTGTACCGGCCCACGGATTTCGTACAGCACGTTCTGCAGCTTGGTCGACTGCTGCAGCGGGCGGTGTTGACGCGTCTGGTGGATCGTCTGCGGATGGCTCACCCTCCCATCGTGCCAGGTGCGCCCTCTGAACCGCGAGGCATATTCCGCCCGGTGCTACTTGTCGGTAGTGGGTGCGACAATCGTGGGCATGTGCGGACGGTATGCGAGTACGCAAAGCGACAGCGATCTACGTGCGGTGTTCGACATCGCAGAGACGGTCGGCGACGAGATCCCACCTGCCTACAACGTGGCGCCGACGCAGACGGTGCGGACGGTCCTCGAACGAGCGCCGAAAGACGAACCCGAGGCCGACGCCGTGCGGCAACTTCGGTCGGTGCGATGGGGACTGATCCCGTCCTGGGCGAAGGACCCGAAGATCGGCAGTCGAATGATCAACGCACGCTCGGAGACCATCACCGAGAAGCCGTCGTTCAAGAAGGCGGCGGCACGCAGGCGGTGCATCGTTCCGGCAGACGGATACTACGAGTGGGAGAAGCGGGACGGCCAGAAGGTTCCGTACTTTCTGCACTCCGACGGTGTTCTCGCAATGGCGGGGTTGTACGAACTGTGGCGTGACCCGTCGAAGTCCGAGGACGACCCAGATCGATGGGTGTGGTCAGTGACGGTGTTGACGTCTCCGGCCGCCGACGCGCTCGGGCACATTCACGATCGGTCCCCAGTGGTTCTGCCCGAGGACCTGCGCTCCGATTGGCTGAATCCGTCGATCACCTCACTCGAGTCCGTGCAGGAGATTCTTACGGCGATTCCCGAGCCACGGCTGGTGCCGTACGAGGTCAGTACCGCAGTCAACAGCGTCAGAAACGATGGGCCCGAGCTGCTGACGCCCGTCGGTTAGTGAAGCCGGCGCAGGCAGATCGCGTGCATCTGTCCCCGTGTCTGCTCGTCCAGTGATGCTCCGGCCTGCCCGTCGAGCAGTGCGCGCAGTCTCTCGAAGTAGGACCGAGCGGACATTCCGAATTCGACGTAGATGTCCTCATCGCTTCCGCCGCCGTACCGCCACCAAGCCTGACCGAACGTAAGGATGGCCTGATCGAGGTTGTTCGGTACCGTGTCGCGCATTCCTACCCCCAGATGATGTGCTCTCCCTCAATCTTCAGCCACATACTCTCTCCTGCCGGTGAACGTTGCGTTACGACCTTTACGCTGATCGCATGACTCGTGCAGCGTTGCCTTTCGGATCCTGGCCGTCACCGATCTCCGCTGCGGACCTGTCTGCGAGCGGGCACCCGGTGGAGGGCGGCCGGTACGTAGGGGACCAGATCTGGTGGGCGGAGATGCGGCCGAGCGAGAACGGGCGGACAACTATCTGTCGGCAGGCCGGGGACACGGTCGAGGTACTGCTTCCCGAGCCGTTCAACGCCCGCACCCGCGTTCACGAGTACGGGGGCGGCGCGTGGACGGTCACCGAGGACGCACGAATCGTTTTCGCGGAGTTCTCCGATCAGCGCGTGTACGTCACGAGAGCAGGTGAGAAACCGGTCGCATTGACCCCGGCGCCCGAGGTGGCGTCGTCGCTCAGATATGGCGAGCTGTCGATCGTCGGCGACGAGGTTCTCGCTGTTCGGGAAAGCCACGACGGCGGCGACGTCACCCGCGACATCTGCATGATCGCTCTCGACGGCTCCGGCGTGCGCTCGCTGGTATCGGGATCGGATTTCCTGGCGTATCCGCGGCTGTCTCCCGACGGTTCGACGCTGGCATGGATCGCCTGGAACCACCCGCAGATGCCATGGGATGGAACGGAACTCCGCGTCGCCGACCTCGCGACCGGTGAGTGGAAGACCGTGCTGGGAAGCTCCGAGGAATCGATCCTGCAACCGGAATGGATCGACGAGAACTCGCTGTACGTCATCAGCGATCGCACCGGTTGGTGGAGCATCTACCGCACCGACACCGGTGGCGCTTCGAGTCCGCTGTACGAGTGCGAGGCCGACTTCGGTGCGCCGTTGTGGCAGCTCGGCGCTCGGTGGTACTCGGTGTTGGACGACGGAAAACTTCTGACAGTGCGCACATTCGGCGTCGATACGCTTGCCGTGTTGGATCCGGAGACGGGTTTGCTGGACGACATCGACCTCGGCGGGTTGACTTCGGTGTCACTGGGTGGGCGCAACGGAGACTCGGTGCTGCTCAAAGCGGGTGGAGCGCAGAGCCCCAGTGGCCTTCGGTTGCTCGACCTCTCGACGGGGGAACACAGCCTGGTGCGCTCCGGCCTCGAGACCGTTCCCGACGCCGACTACCTGCCACTCGGTGAGCAGATGACCTTCCAGGGCGCGGAGCGTGAGGTGCATGCCATCGCGTACGCACCCCGCAGTCCCGAATACCAAGGGACTGAAGGCGAACTGCCGCCGTACGTGGCATTCGTCCACGGTGGTCCGACAGCGCACGTCGCACCCGCGCTCAATCCGGTGTTCGCGTACTTCACCAGCCGCGGCATCGGCGTCGTCGACGTCAACTACGGCGGATCGAGTGGCTACGGTCGCGAGTACCGAAACAGGCTTCGCGGTCAGTGGGGGATCGTCGACGTCGAGGACACCATCGCCGCGGTGCAGGGGTTGGCCGACGCCGGGTTGGCGGACCCGGCCCGTCTGGCGATCGAAGGCGGATCCGCCGGTGGCTGGACCGTTCTGGCTGCGTTGACGTCCTCGGATGTATTTGCTTGCGGAGCATCCTATTACGGTGTTGCCGAGCTGGAGCTGTTCGTCGCCGAGACGCACGACTTCGAGTCCCGCTACATCGACGGGCTGATCGGACCGCTTCCGGAGGCCATCGATCTGTATCGCACTCGGGCGCCGGTCAACAACGTCGACGGACTCTCGTGCCCGGTGTTGCTGCTGCAGGGGCTGTCCGATCCGATCGTTCCGCCCTCTCAAGCCGAACGATTCCGTGATGCGATGGTGAAGAAGGGTATTCCGCACGCCTACTTGGCCTACGAGGGCGAGTCGCACGGCTTCCGGAAGCTCGAGACGCAGGTGAACGCCCGCGAATCCGAACTGTCGTTCTACGGTCAGGTGCTCGGCTTCACGCCGCCGGGAATCCCCGAGCTGCAGCTGTGGCGGCCTGAGTAGTTTTGGGGAGCTGGGGGAGTTGGGGGAGCTTGGACGCTTTTTGCAAAGCTTGGACCTCTGCTCGGACGTGAGCGGAGGTCCAAGCTTTGCAGAAACGGTGCTAGCTCAGCTGATAGATCCTGTCGGCGGAGGTGATTGCGCTGCACGGATGGCCGCGGCTCGGATCAGACGTTCGATTCGCTCGGGATTGTCGAGGTCCGCCCAGGTCAGCCGAACCACCTGCCTTCCGGTCGCGCGGATGCGATCCTCGCGTACCTTCTCCTTCCACACTACGTCCGACGGTGTTTCTCCCTCGGGTACCAGACGCCCGTACTTGATACGTCCATCGAACTCCACCACCGTGTGGATGCCGTCGAGATAGAAGTCGATTCGCGCGAACACTCCGTCTGCATCCGCGAGCCGAACCTGCAATCGCGGCGTGTAGCCCAACTCGTGTAGAACGACGCGGCAGCGGGACTCTCCGATGCTTTCCGATTTCCCGTCCATGAACTCCGCGACTCGACGAGCTTTGCGGTTCGACGGGTGTGTTGGGCACGAATCAAGCACTGCAGCAACCTGTTCGGGAGTGACGTTTCTGAGACGAGCCGCGAGATCCGCCACGCAGACGGCATTCTCGAACGACAAGGATCGTGCGACGTCGGCGATGGTGCGCGCCAGCGCTGTGACGGGAATGCCGTCGATGCAGGCGACGTCGGATTCGGAGTACGGCGCCGCATGCACGACGCGCAGTGAGTTGCTTCGTGCGCCACCGCTTCTGTTGCGAGTGATGTGTACCCGACCTAGATCCGCGACGAACACATCGAGACCATGAAATACTGCGGCGCTGACGTGGCTGAGGATCGCATCCCCAGCGGACGACGCGTCCATCACGGCCTCTGCGATCACCCGGTGCTTGTCCAGCGGCGACAGGGAATCGAACTCGCTTCTGCTGACGTACCTTCCGGGGCGCAGCCGACGCCACGTCCTCGTGCGGCAGAAGCGCTGCAGTTCGGAGTCGGTTACCCCACGTGTGAGTGCGTCGGATCGGGAGACGATGCGTGCCATGAGCGAATAGTGGCGACCAGTGAGCGGCTGGACAAGACCCGATCCTCGAAATGTGGATAGAGCCTGCGGCTGTGGATAACTCCGGGTTGTGCGCAGAATTCGGGGTGTTCGGCGGAATCGGTGTGGTACCGGGTCCGGGTTCGCGAAGCTAGCACCCTTTCTAACGACCAAGCACCCCTGCTCTGACGTGAACAGGGGTGCTTGGTTCGCAAAAACGGTGCTAGCTTACTTCTTTCGGCCCGGAACCTTGGTGCCCGGACGGAATCCGAGACCGCCAGGCTTCGCTGGAGGCGGTGTGAGCTCGTCACCGTTCGGTGATGTGCCGTTGTCGGAGCTGTCCGAGTCCGCAGACGGTGCCTCAGCTGGTGCCTCGGTCGGAGTCTCCTGAGCGGCCGGTGGTTCGACCGCTGGAGCTGGCGCCTCGGTCGGAGTCTCCTCGGTTGCTGGAGCCTCGGCAGCTGGAGCCTCGGACTGTGCAGCCTCCGGACCGGCAGGCTTGCCCGGAGTCCGCGCGCCCGGCTTCTTGAATCCGGACTTGACTGCCAGGCCCTTGGGCTTGACGGTCGGCTTCGACTCCTCGGCCGGCGCTTCGGATGCTGGTGCCTCAGCTGGTGCCTCGGGTGCTGAAGGAGCTGGAGCCTCGGGTGCTGCAGTCTCGGCAGCCTCGGAAGCAGGCTTGCCCGGTGCCTTCGCGCCCGGCTTCTTGAATCCGGACTTGACTGCCAGGCCCTTGGGCTTGACCGTCGGCGTCGACTCGGTTGCCTCGGCCGTCGCTGCGGGCGTACCAGCTGCAGGCGTTGCTGCGGACGCGGGTGCTGCAGCTTTCGAGCCCGGAGCCTTCGCGCCCGGTGCCTTGCCCTTGATCGCGAGACCCTTGCCGCCCGGTGCCTTTGCGCCACCGGCCATTCCGAGGCCCTTGGGCTTGGACGCATCCGCGGCGGTGTCGGGCGAATGCCCGGAGGACTTGTCTGCCGTTGCGTTCGAGGGCTGCGATGCAGTGCCCGGAGTCTTTGCCCCCGGAGCCTTGGCCAGCCCCTTCATCTTCAACCCACCGGCCGCTTTTGCCGGTTGTGCCTTCTTGGTTTCGACCTCGGGGTCGCCGCCCTTGGCAGCAACCTCGATCTCCTCGATGCGTCCTTGCTCTTCGACCTCAGCGGCCTTCGCGGTGACCAACTCCTCTTCGGGAGTGCGCTCACGCGGAATGACCTTGATGTTCTCGGCCAGCACCGACGCATCGACGCGGGTGATCGACTCGAGCATCAACTGCGCGACGTCGACGACCTCGACGCCTTCGTGTGCGCCACCTTCCTGTCGTGCGGTGACACCGTCGGTGAGCATGACGCGGCAGAACGGGCAACCGGTAGCGATCTTCTTCGGGTTCATCGACAGTGCTTCGTCGACCCGGTCGATGTTGATGCGCTTGCCGATGTTCTCTTCCATCCACATGCGTGCGCCACCGGCACCACAGCACATGGACCGCTCACCGTGGCGCGGCATTTCCTTGAGATTGGAGCCCGACGCGGCCATGAGCTCGCGGGGAGCGTCGTAGACCTTGTTGTGACGGCCGAGGTAGCACGGATCGTGGTACGTGATGTCCTGGCTGACGGAGGCCACCGGGATCAGCTTCTTCTGCCGCACGAGACGGTTGAGGAGCTGCGTGTGGTGGACCACCTCGTAGTCACCGCCGACCTGCGGGTACTCGTTCCCGAGCGCGTTGAAGCAGTGCGCACAGGTGACGACGATCTTCCGCTTCTGCTGCTCGACGCCCTCGAACACACTGTTGAGTGTCTCGATGTTCTGCATTGCGAGCTGCTGGAACAGGAATTCGTTGCCTGCGCGGCGAGCCGAGTCACCGGTGCAGGTCTCGTCGGCGCCGAGGACCATGAACTTCACGCCCGCGGTGGCGAGCAGTTCGGCGACTGCCTTGGTGGTCTTCTTCGCGCGGTCTTCGTATGCACCGGCGCAGCCGACCCAGAACAGGTACTCGTAGTCCTGGAACGAATCGGCGTCCTGGCCGAAGACGGGGATGTCGAAGTCCATCTCGTTGATCCAGTTGAGACGGTCCTTCGAGTTCTGGCCCCACGGGTTGCCCTTGTTCTCGAGGTTCTTGAACAGGCCTGCTAGCTCGGACGGAAACTCCGACTCGATCAGAACCTGGTAGCGGCGCATATCGATGATGTGGTCGACGTGCTCGATGTCCACGGGGCACTGCTCGACGCACGCTCCACAGGTGGTGCAGCTCCACAGAACCTCTGGATCGATGATGCCACCCTCGATGGCGTCGGCGACGAGCTTGCGATCGGCTTCGTCACGCGCAGCCTGCGGGATCTTGTCGAGCTTGGCCTGATCGGGCTTGCCATCGGCGTCGACGAGTCCGACCTCGTCACCTGCCATGTCCTTCTTACCGCCGGCGAGCAGGTACGGGGCTTTCTCGTTGCCGTGGTCGCGGAGGGACATGATGAGCAGCTTCGGGGAGAGCGGCTTGCCGGTGTTCCATGCAGGACACTGGGACTGGCAGCGACCGCACTCGGTGCAGGTGGTGAAGTCGAGCCAGCCCTTCCAAGTGAAGTCCTCGATCTTGCCCGCTCCGAACGCGTCGACGTCGGGGTCGGCGTCCTCCATCACGAGGACCTTGCCGCCGGACATCATCGGCTTCGCAGCACCGAGTGCGACGCCACCGTCGGCCTCGCGCTTGAAGTAGATGTTGGGGAACGCGGTGAAGCGGTGCCAGGCGACGCCCCAGTTGATGTTGCGTCCGACGATCAGCAGCCAGATCATGCCCGTCATCAGCTTGACGAATGCGAAGACGGACACCATCTCGGGGCTGGCAGGCAGGAGCTTTGCGACCTGCATCGTGAAGAAGTCGGAGTATGCGTTCGCGTGACCGTAGGTGGCGATCTTGCCGGCCTTGACCAGGATCATGCCGAGGCCTTCGAGAAGGACGATGCCCTCGATGACGTACGCGACTTTCATCCGAGAGCCGCCGAAGCGTGACTGCCGCTCGGGCTTGCGTGGGTGATTGAGCTGGCGAATGACGATGAGCGTCATGATGCCGACGACCGTGCCGATGCCGAGGAGTTCGTCCCACAGATGCCAGGCGAACGTATTACCGAAGATCGGCCAGTGGAATTCCGGGTTGAACGTTTGGCCGTAGGCCTCGAACCACAGCAGGAATCCGCCGAGGAATCCGATCATGACCAGCCAGTGAGCCCAGCCGACGGTCCTGAACTTGGTCATCCGGGTGTGCAGGATGAACTCGATCATCATCTGCTTGAAACGCGGAATGAACGGGCGGAGGCGGGTCTTGTCCGGCTGACCCTGTGCGATGGCCGCAACCATCTTCCAGATTCCGCGGAAGAAGTAGCCCCAGCAGACAAGGCTCAGGAGGAATCCGACCGTGCCCAACGTGATCGTCAGGGCGTTCATGTAAGCGGCCTTTCGTTCATCGGCAGCAAGAGCCACCTCGGGTCAGCCCGATCAGCCTAAGGGTAGCGATGCTACCCGTCGGTAACAAGTCGGTTGCTACTCATGGGTAACTTAGTGGCGACGCCTGGCGGGCTGCTGGTCGGTCGCCGGATCTGCCTGTCGTCGCGGCGGGCTGAACCGGTCAGTAGGGTGTGTCCTGTAGGTCACGTTATGCGCAGTGCCTCGTGGCGTCGCCAGAAGGCAGTCCTAAGTTGTGTCCCCAAGAATTAACCCGCGGTACGAAAATTGCTGTTCGAGTTCCCCAACTGGCAGTTTGCGCAGATGGTGTCGGTTGTCCGAATTACCCGTTGATGCAGTTGGTAACCAGTGGGACTCGCATTGATGCCAGGACGATAACGCTCGGTCGGAGTTGTGGGTTATGCTGCTGCCGCACCGATTAACTCGCGGATTCGGTCTGGGTGTATCTGCGGCTGACACGCTGCCCTTAGCTCGGTACTGCAAGGCTCGACTGCATAGAAACGGAACATTCTTTACATGAAACTCAGCAAACTGGTCGTTACGTCGGTGCTCGTGGCCGCCGCGATGGGTCTCGCTAGCGGTACGGCCTATGCAGATCCGACCCCGGACGCTCCCGCCACCACCGAAAACATCAACTACGAATCGAACCTGGAAGACCGCACGATCGTCACGACGATCGACGCCGGTGTCTTCAAGGTCGCCGACGACGGCAAGACCGTCGACGTCCTCGATTCCGCTGACAAGGTAGTCGTCACGCTGCCGCTGTCGTTCAACTTGGGCGGGCTCAACTTCCCGTACGAGCAGAACGTCACCGACAACGGCAAGACGCTTCGCCTCGTTCCTCAGGTGGATCTGACCAAGGCATCGGCCAACTCGCGCAGCATCGGCGCCACTCAGGTCGCATCGACCGAGGAGAACCTGATCGCTCAGCAGACCTTCGCAACGCAGCTGGGTATCGCTACGGCAATCGGTGGTCTGACCGGCACCGCAATCGGCGCAATTGCCGGTGCGATCATCGGAGCTCCGACACTTGCCGGGATCGTCGCGACTGTCCCGATCGGTGCCACTATCGGCGGCATCATCGGCACCATCGTCGCCGGTGGCCCCACTCTGGTGGTTGCAGGTATCGACCTGATCAACACGCTCACGGCAGCACCGGGCACGACTAAGTTCGCAGACGCTGCCAGCAAGTAGGCACCCACGAAAGCGGCCCGTCACCGGAAGGTGACGGGCCGCTTTTTCGTTGCGTGGCTTAGCCGAATCGAATACCTGGCGACGCCAAATTGATTGCCTCGATCACGATTACGGCCGCATAGCCGAGGAGGTCGAAGCCGACGCCGAGGAGTGCGAGCATGAGGGGAGTGCCTTCCAGTCGAGTGATGCAGGCGCGAGGCGCCGCCGGTTGATCGGTACGTGGAAACCTGAGTGCACGGTGATCATACGACGCATCAGGCCCGGGGATCGTGCCGCCACACGCGTCGGAGTTGGTGCAACCGAACGACGAATAGGGCAGTGCCACATCGTAAGTGGTTTCGAACAACGCTCAGTTGTCTGAATGACTGTTTTCGCAATCTTTACAGACTCTTGGTAAATTTACAGGCGTGAAAACGGGTGCAGAGACTGTCGTGGCTCGAATTCACACCGACGCGCAGTCGATACTCGCGGAGTGGCATTCGCTCGCAGAGCGGGTCGGCACCGTCTTCTCGTCTCGACCGGGCTTCGTATCGAACGTCGTGGATGCGACAGCGCTCGCGTGTGACTATGTCGAGATCCGTCGTGAGGACCGACTCGTTGCCCTTGCGGCGCTCTCGAAGTTCAAGCGCGGACCGTTCACGCTCGCGAAAGTGGTCGGCACCGGGTTGGGTGTGCCACTGGAGATTCTCAGCGATGACGCAGAGGCATCGGACGCGCTCCTGCGCGCAATTGCCGATCAGGGCTACATGTTGTCTGCAGATTCGATGATCGCGAACGATCTCACCATGCAGAGGTTGTTGCGGCATTCGTCGTGGAACGTGCACGCGCCGATCCGCGAGAGTGTGCCCGTCGTCGAGCTGGGGCCCGGGCAGAAGGCGTCGAGCATCAGAAGTGCGAAGTCGCTCAAGCGCCTTCGGCAGTACCGGCGCGGAGCCACGGCGTTCGAGTTCGAGATGGTGACCGGCGTCGAGCATCTCGAATCCCGGTGGGCTGACATCGAACGGGTAGCGGCGTCTGCAGTCGAGCGCAGCGGCAGGGTCAACTACCTCGTTCCGCCGCACGGTGAGTTCGCGAAAAACTTTCTTCGCTGCGAAGCGCGTGCCGGCACCCTGTGTGTCGTCGGTCTGGTGATCGACGGTGTTTGGAGCGCACACGAGGTCGGGCTCCAGACCGGGACGCGAATGGAAGGCTGGCTGACGCACTACGACGCCTCGGTAGGAAAACTGCAGCCCGGTCATCAGATGATCGAGTGGTTCGCCGACCGTCACGACGAGCTCGGTGTCCGTTGGCTGGACCAGGGCGTCGGCGTCAATCGAATCAAGACGACGTGGGCGAATACCGGATACGACGTACTGCGACTGTCTGCGGTGCCGAGTGCGTGGGTGATGTCAGGGACAATGCTTCGCATTCTCTACACGGCACCGCAGGTCTTGTCGAGCGTCGGAATGGCCGCCGCACGTGCGAGGCCCCGCCGGTGACGTCACTCTCTGGGAGGTAACGCGTCCTCTGGAATCGGCGGTATGAAGTTGATTGCGTTCTGCCACAGCGCAACCGCGTGCTCGGCAAGCTGAATCCAGACCATCGTGAAAGCAGGCATTGTGTCCCCTCGTGAGTTCGGCCGACCCGGCCGCTATTTCCGACAAAAGGTACCGCTCATTCAGATCGCGCAGCCATGGCCGAGCGAAAGTCTGTGACATGAAACAAAAGAACCCGCCGCGACAATGTTGTCGCGGCGGGCTGTTGGAGCATGAAAAGCTATGTGACGGGCGAGGTCCGCACTGTCGTTCCGGTTTCTGCAGTCACCTGAGCTATGGGGATGCCGAGGCTCGCTGTTCCGCCGTACTGAGCGAGGGCGAGGTTGGCCTCCGCGCAGTCGGGTGCGCCACCGCTGTTGGAGCCGCTGGTGATGCCGAGAGCCAACGTTCCCGTGACGATTGCACCGCCACTGTCACCGGACAAAGTGCATGCCGTGCTGGCGAATCCACGGACGGTACGGCTGCTGCCGTCCTCCATGAACAGCTGCGTCTCGACCCGATCGGCCGCGATGACGCCACAGGTGAACGACGAGGACTGTCCCGATTTGCAGACCGGCGCTCCGACGACCGGCGACGCCATGCCGGTGACAGTGATCGTGCTGCCGTTGGCGCCGCGGACGGTGGGACGGTCGAGACCGGAGGAGACACCCTGATCGTTCAGCGCGATGACCGACCAGTCGAGGCCGCTGGGGGATCCGAGGCTCGAACGATCGACGGTGCCGATCCGAGTGCTCTCCTGCACGTTCGCCGGGTTGGGGAGGTAGACGGGCGCTCCGCCGCTTCCTGTGTCGGCGTTCGGGTTGCAGTGTCCTGCACTGAGATTGACAGGGTCCCCGGATGCATCGGTGGCGTTGAAGCCGAACGAGCAGACGCTGAGCTCGGTGGACGGTGTGTCCTTGATATCGCCCTCGGTGGTGACGTAGGTGTCGCCACCCATAGGCGACGGATCGACTGGTTTCGGTGCCCCCGGAGACAGAATCACCTTCAGGTTGGCGAGCAACGTCGGAAGGTTGAGAGCACTACCGATCGGGCTGTTGGCCAGATCGATGACGATCTGGTTGTCCAGGATGTCGATCGATGTGCCGTTGACCTGACTGGCGACCTCGCGTGGGAGCGATGCAATCCACGAGTTGAGGTCGGCGAGCGACTTCTCCAGGCCATCGGCCGACACCGGCGCGTGAGCGGTGTCGTACCCGTCCTTGGCGACGGCCTGTGCGGCATCCGGAGTGGTCACCGCGACGACGGCATTGCCGTCGGGACCGATCCAGGCGCCGGCGAAATCCGACGGCCGGGACGCGCGGAAGTCGGAAGCATAGGTGGACAGCTCCTGAGCGCGCGCTGCGCGGTCGAGGTATTCCTGCGGAGAAATATTCAGATCACGAACGACAGCGTCTGCGAGCTCGCGGGGAAGCTGGTCGGCAGGACTCTGACTCACCGATGATTCTGGGTCTGCCGACGCGGGGGTCGAGAAGATACCGAAAAACAAGAACCCCGTCGAACAGATCACTGCGGCGCGCAGTGCCCCCGTGTTACGCATGAAATCCCTTCATCGGGTCTGAGCATCAGCGCCCCACCTTAGGCCATGCCGTCGCAGATAGTGAGAACCTGCAGCTCACAGCGGACGGGCAGGAGCTTGGGTCGCGTCAGTTGGCGCCCGGAATCCCGAGCGCCGGCGGCAGTTCACGCAGAGTGAGCCGCGGAATCTCCATACGAGGGGGCAGGGACCGTGTTGTCGTGACGGGCGGGGGTTCCGCTACCGGTGGCGGCTCGACGACAGGCGGAGGTTCGACGGCAGGTGGCGGAGCCGGCTCGGGGGCCGCGGTCTCGACGGCATCCTGCGGGGGCAACTCGGGCGGCGCCTCCGTGGTCGGCGGCGCGGGTTCTGTCGTGGGAAACGGCACAGCTACGGCTTGCGGGGTGGTGGGCGGTGCCGACGACGTCGTGGACGGGGACTGCGCATCGGTGATCGGCGGCGGTGCTACTTCCTCTCCGTCCGAGAACGTGCCGAGAGCAGCCGCGATCCCGACCGATGCCAGAATCACCGCAGCCGCCAGGCCGGTGACGACCAGCAACGGCTTTCGTTTGCGGCTGTCGCTCTCGACTTCGGAGGCGGGCTCGGCCACTACGACGGGGATGGCTTCGGAGAATGCCAGCGCTTGCGGCGGCGCGACCACAGGTAGCGCATCGGTATCGGCGGTATCGGCGGCGTCGGCAGATCGACCATCCTCGAGCACCGCCAACGCCCCGATCGCCAGCCCGACGTCGTCGGACAATCCGGCGCCCGAGTCGAGAGCCGCGAAGGCGCCTCGTGCGGCGGCCTGCGGTACGAGGTGGACGCCTCGCAATCCGGTGTGGTCGAACGCGCCGAGAAGAAGATCGACTTCGGCGGTTCCCCAGCTGTCGGGGTGAACCACGGCGACGCTGGGCGTCACCCCGCCGTGGTTGGACGTGGTCATCGCGACCAGGCAGTTCACCGCATGCGCGACGAGATCCTCGGCGAGATAGACGTCGTCCTCGGATGGCGGACGTCCGACGCGTGAGATGGATGCGGCAACCGTCGTCGCACCGCTCCCGCTTTCGCGCTGGGCCTCGGTGCCGAGGCTGACGGTTCCGTCCTCGGCGAAGCTCAGATCGGTCGTCGTCTCGAAGACTGTCGGGTCCACCGTTGTGTCTCTGCGGTGGACGGCGACTGACTTCGTGTCGCCGATCGATATCGCGAGGTATCCCATCAGGCGCCCGATTCCGAATTTCTGGACCCATTCGGCTCAGCCGGGGCCTCCTCGCCGCCGTCGACCGGTCCGGTCCCGCCGCCTGGAGTTTCCTCGTCCGTCGGTTCCCCTCCTGGTGCCCCGCCGCCTGGCGTCTCACCGTCCGGAGTCTCACCGTCCGGAGTCTCCCCGCCGGGAACTTCAGCGTCCGGCGAATCGTCGGTGGGCGGCGACTCGCCGCCGCGGTCGTCGACGGGGGCGTCCGCGTCGCTGCTGGGTGCGGTCGTGTCGGACACCGGCCTGGTCCTGGGGAGTTCCTCGGTAGTGCCGTCGACCGCGACGTCGGTAGCCGTCGGTGGGCCCGCGTCCAGCGAGGATGGCGCCGGTGCGGCCGGTTCGATGATAGGAACCACCGTCGGGAACGGGATGGCGGACGTAGGAGAGGTGGCAGTGGTCCGCGGAGCCGCGGCCGGTGCTCCCTCGATCGCGGGAATTGCGGGCGTCGTCGAGTCTTGCAGGATCAGCGCCGCGACGCCGCCGCCGAGCGCCAGGATGGACGCCAACGCGACGGCTGCGAGTATCGGCGTGCGTGCCCAGACCGGCGGTGCGGGCCGGGCGAGGCGAATCTCTTCGGTCGCTGCGTCGACGGGGTATTCGGATGCAATCGACGCCGCCCCCCGCGCCGCTGCGATCCCGGTGTCCGCACCGGCCCAGGTGGCCTGCGTGGTGTTCGCCCAGGCAGCCAGGGCGTCGGTTTCGGATACCAGCGCGACGTGATCGAGGCCGTGCCGGTTCATGGCGATTCGAACATCCGATACTCGTTCGGCTGTCCACGATGCCGGGAACGTCGCGGCTGCGGCCATGAACGACATGTCGGTGCCGACGGAGTGAGCTACCTCGGCCAGTAGGCAGCGCAGCGTCATCGCGACGAGGTCGCCGGGCTCGAAGCCGGAGTCGACCTCGGCGCCGACGTAGTCGGTGAACTCCGCAGCATCGAGGTCGTCGGTACCGCCCAGTGATACCGAACCGTCCGCGTGGACGTACAGGACTGTGCTGTGCAGCGACGCGACGTGCAGCGACGGGTTGGCCGCGGAGGGACGAGAGACAGCGGCGATGGACCGCTCGTCGTCGATGTACAACCCGACGTCGGGCAGGCCGACAGACGGCGGCAAGGCCGCGTCGTGCTCGGCGTGGCGGTTCGACATGTTCTGCGCTACCTCGTCAACTGATCGGCGCACCGGGGCGGTCGCCGCACTGACAAGGATGTCGCATTCGAGCGTGCCAGGGTTACACGTCCGCCGAATCTGCGCCGTATCCCAGTGCGCGAAGCATCGACAGCAGCTCCGACCTGGAGCCCGCGCCGAGCCGTCGTCGGATTCGCGCCACATGATGCTCGACGGTCTTGGCCGAGATGTAGAGGCGGGCGCCAGCCTCGCGGTAGGTGACGCCGAGGACGAGGAGTTCGGCGACCTCGGCTTCTCGTGCGCTGAGCGAACCCTTCGGTTCGTCGGCGACGTCGGCCGTCGGAGCGGAAGTCGGCAGTCGCAGCGATCGCGCCACCTGCAGGAGCGATGTCGCCGAACGAGTGTCCTCGACGCGTAGAGCGGCCTCGCTTGCGAGCCGAGCCCCGTCCCAGGACAACCCGAAGCGCGTCAACGACCGGGCAGTTGCCTCGACTTCCGGCACGTCGGCACGGCCCTGCAGGATGCCGAGCCACGCTCGGCCCGCCGCGGCGAGAGCCGCGGCGTAGTCATTCGATTCCGCCGCCTGCGCAAGTGCACGGGCGTGGGGGACGAGCTCGGCCGGGTGCTCTGCCAGAATCGCCGCTTGCACGCCGTACCAGTGCAGCGCCGAGGACCACACGTGCGGCTCGTCGAGCTGGGCGATCACCGTGTCCGCCTGCGCGAGGAGGTGGGAGACCCGCTCACGTCGACCGACGCGGACGGCGGCGAGCCACAGCTCTCCCACAGGCAGGAAGGACAAGAGATCGACCGAATACGACGCGACGACGTCCTGTGCGTCGTCCCATGCCTTCGACAGCGATCCGCTGTCACCGGACCGTCGGGCGAGCCCGACGCGGAGTCCGTGTAGAAAGAGCTGATTCCTGCTGTGCGACAACGGGATCTGGAGAGAATCGATGCGGGATTGAGCGCCGGCGACGTCACCGGCGAGCATCGCCGTCCAGGCGTGCAGTAGTGCGATCCGCGCTGATTGGGGATGTCCGGGCGGCAGAGTCGCGACAGTTCGGATCGCTGTCGACTCGGCTCGAGCGAGGTCGCCGCTGTGTAGCGCGAACAGGATTGCCGTTGCGGCAGCGGAATCGGGGGTTGCCCGACGAGATGCTCCGGTCGAGAGTGAGACCGCCCGCATCAAGGTACTGGTGGCAGCGGTCGCATCCGCCGTGGAGATCGCCGCGACGGACTCGCGCAGTCCCGCTGCGAGCAGGCCGCTCGCCGCACTGGACGCGGTCGGCGGCGCGGTCGATCCGCCGGCCATGGCGTCGGCGACAGTCCGATCGCCGACGGTCAGTGCCACCGCGGCAGCGATATCGGCGTCGCTGCCCGCGCGTTCGACGCCGAGCCACGAATACAACGCACTGCTTCGAGTCGCCATTCCTCGTTCGGCGGCCACCGCGGCGGCCACCCGTACGGCGGTGCGCAGTTGCCGATCGTCGACCGAATCATGTTGTTCGAGAACCGAATCACAGAACTGTTCGGCTGACTGTAGGTCGCCGAGCAGAAACGCGATCTCGGCGCGTTGTGGGGCCAGCGCGATAGCGTCGGCTCCGGCGTCGACGGCGTAGCCGTACAGCAGTGCCGCGGAGTCGGTTCCAGCTCCCGATGCCGCTGTCGCCAGAAAATGTGCCAGTTCGGGATGTCGAACACCGGCCCGTGTCATCATCACGGCCGTTGGCGTATCCAGAGTGTCTGTCTTGCAGCGATATTCGAGAAGTCGAGTTGCTGTGGCCAGTACTCGTCGCTGACCGACCGCGCCGACCAATGCGCTGTCGACGTCGGGGAGCGCGGTGAACGAGTCGGACACCAGACCTGCAGCGACCGCCTCGTTCAGTATGCAATCGACATCCGAGATGCCATCGACGAGATCGAGCATCACATCGTGGTCCGCGCCGACACCGAAGTGCGCCAATGTCACTACGGTCCGGTCGATCTCGTCCATCGCTCGCAGCACTTCGATTCGATGATCGCGCACCGCGTCGGCGATGACCTTGGTGACTGCGGCGTCGGCGTCGGCGTGTTGGGCCGCGTCGAGCGCCACCTCCACTGTCCGTGGGCACCCCCCGGTGACCGTCGCGATCGTCGCGGCGAGCGCCGCGGAGATCGGGCGGCCTCGGGTGGCGGCCAATGCCGCGATCTGTGGTTTCGTCAGTGCGGTATGCACAGGTGTCAGTTGAGCCCGGTCAGGCCACCGAGGGCGCCGTCCAAGCCGTTGACGACGCCTCCGGTCAGCCCGCCGACTCCGTTGCCCAGGTCGTCGACCGCTCCGCCGACCCCCTGGCCGACGTCGCCGAGTGTCGGTCCGTTGTAGGTGGGTGGCTGCACGCTCGGGGCCTGCGGACTTGGGGCCTGCACGCTCGGTACCTGCACGCTCGGCACGGTGACATCCGGAACTGTCGCTGCCGGAGCCGGCGCCCCCGGGGCTGCCGGCGCAGCGCCGGGGTTCGGAGCGGCCACGACGCTGCCGTCCTCGGCGATCACGGTGCCCGCGGCCGGGACGAGGCTGCCGTCCGCTGCGACGGTCGGTGCGGGCAATCCGTTCTCGGTAGTGGCACCCACACCGGCATCGGCGACGGCTTCAGCCGTCGTCTCGGGCGCGGTCGTAGCGCTGGTACCCGCAGTGTTCTCGGACACTGTCTCGGCCGGTTCGTTCGATGTCAGTGCGGTGCCGACGGACAGACCGCCACCGGCGATGACCACGAGTGCGGCCACCGAGGCGAAGACGATGCCTGCCTTCTTGCGTCCGGACATCCCGGGGGACGCGGCAGCAGTGCCGACGGACGTCGACACCGGGCGCGGCGTGGGCCGGGGCATGTCCGCTGCGACGGGAGCCGGAGGAACGTCGGCGACGACGGAGGCGGAGATCTCGTTGGCGATGATCGCGCCGCCGATGGCCGGGATGCGGTCGGGGTGCGGTCCGGTTGCGACGGGCACTCGCAGCTCCGAGGAAATCAGCTCGGCGACAAGGGGAATGCTCGAACTTCCACCGGTGAGCAGCACCTGGGTGACGTCGGAACCGTCGAGGCCGGCGGTGCGCAAGGTGTCGCGGATCAACTCGACGGTCTCGAGAATCGGTTGGCGGACGAGATCCTCGATCTCGTCACGCACGAGGCGTGTGTCGCTGTGCAGACCCGGCAGCTCGACAGTGAGCGTGGTCGCAGTCTCGTACGAAAGCTGTTCCTTCGCTTCACAACACCGAGCGCGCAGCTCCACCAGCGCGCCGACGGTGTCGGGATCGAACGGGTCGAACTCGAACGACTGGCTGCCCGAGACGGTGTCGAGAACGTACTGGGTGATGAGGTGATCGAACTGCGATCCGCCGAAATCCTGCGAGTGGACTCCGGTTCCGATGACACCGGCATCGGAACCGGTGCGCATCAACGTGATTGCGAGCGAGGTCGCACCGAGA
>NZ_LVCV01000224.1 GCF_001647195.1 Rhodococcus sp. EPR-157
GGCGTCGGGAACCCCTGCGCGCTCCAGGGCGTCGCGCAGGACATCGGCGGTGTACGCAGTCCACCGATCGGGATGGGTGACGACCACGGCAGGTTCGGTGGTGGCACCTGCTGCTACTTCGGCCACCAGTACGCGGGTCGCGGTCGCGAACAGATCCTCGGCGAGGTAGGACACGCCGTCCTCGTCGAGCAGCGGAACGGGATCCCCCACCCGGTCTGCGAATCCGGTGATCAGATGGCGCTGTTGTCGATCCGACAGAGCGGCAAGGCTCGGTGTCGCCCCGGGGCGGAGATCGAGAGCCGACCTGCGTACGACCGTCGGCATTGCTTCATCGGTGGCGAAGTCGCGCGGTGCATACGGGTCGTAGGAAGTATCCATGGCGGCCACCGAGGTGACCGTGCCGATCCGTATGCCGAGCCCTGCGCTCATCTTCAATCTCCGATTTCTCTGCTCGCGACGCCCGCCGACGCTGTTGGGGATGTCGCCAGCATGGCACTTTTCGTTACGTCTCACAGCAGGTGACGGCCTACATGCGGGCAAACCCCCTAATGGCTGCGAATCCCCTAATGCGCCAACCCTGGGTGCACTGGATCGAGTAGGGGGATCGACCCCGTTGGGCGAACTGGGTGGGACCCATAGCTTTGTGATCAACCACGAACGTCCGACATCGAAGGAGCCACGCAATGGCCACGAACGCTGTACTCGACTTCATCCTCAGCCTCCTCCGCGACGACGAGGCGGCTGCCGCATACTGCGCCAACCCGGACGGGACTCTGGCTGCTGCCGGTCTCGGCGACGTCTGCCACGCGGACATCGTCGCCGTCGCCCCGTTGGTCGCCGAGTCCGGACTGTTCGCAGGTGCAGGTTCGCAGCTGTCGGCCATCCTCGGTGCAGGAGCCGGCGCAGCAGCGAACCTGGAAGGCGGGCTTGCCGGCGGAGGCGCCATCGGCGGCGGTCTGTCGACGGGCCTCGGTCTCACAGCCGGCGCGGTGGTCGGTGGCGGTCTGGCAGGTGGCGGAGTCATCGGTGGCGGCATCGGCGGAGGGCTCGGCGGTGACCTGGACCTGGCAGGCGATATCGCGGCATCCATCGGCGCCGCACTCAGCGCTGCCCTCGCCGTCGGCGGAGGAATCGGCGCGGACCTCGGTGCTGCCTTCGGCGCGGCACTCGAAGCGGTCGTCGGTGCAGGCGGTTCGGTCGACCTCGGCGGTTCGGCCGACCTCGGTGCCGCGCTGACCGGCTTGATCGGCGGCGGCCTCGGACTGGGCGCAGGACTCGGTGCAGGACTTGGTGCAGGACTGGGTGCAGACGTCACGGCAGGACTCACCGGCGCACTCGACGCAGCCATCGGCGCGGTCGGCGGACTCGACCTGAACGCGCTCGCAGGCGTCGAAGGAGCTCTCAGCGGGGCACTCGGAACGGTCTTCGGTGTCGGTGGCGACATCGGCGCCGAACTGGGCGCAGCTCTGGGAGATGTCTTCGGCGCCGTCATCGATGCCGGACAGATCGACCTCGCTGGAGGTCTCGCAGGCGGACTCGGAACGGCACTGACCGCAGGCCTCGGCATCGGCGCTGACGTCGCCGCACAGCTCGGTTCGGCTCTGGACGTGGCCCTCGGCGCAGGCGGCGGACTCGCCGCAGGCATCGGCGGTGGCCTCGAAGGAGTGTTCGCGCTGCAGAGCGGCCTCGCGGCGGCTCTCGGAGCTTCGCTCGGCGCGGTGCTCGACGCCGGCGCCCTCGCCGATCTCGACCTCGGTGGACTTGCGGGCATCGACCTCGGCGGAATCATCGCCGGATCCCTCGGCACCGCACTGGACCTCGACGCAGGAATCGTCGGGGACCTGACCACCTCGATCGGAACGGCCATCGACGGCGCGTTCGGAGCTGGCCTCGGCGGAGTCGTAGACCTCGAAGGTCTTCTCGGTGCTGCATTCGGAGTGGGCGGCGAAGCAGGCGCAGCCATCGGCGGCGCTCTCGACGCAGTGGTCGGCGCAGGAGGAGCGCTCGATCTCGGCGCTGCACTCGGTGCCGGAACCGCTCTCGGCGGCGCGCTCGAGGGAGCATTCGACGCCGCCCTCGGTGCGGCAGGCGACCTCACCGGCGGCATCGATCTCGGT
>NZ_LVCV01000225.1 GCF_001647195.1 Rhodococcus sp. EPR-157
AGCATCGGTTCCTCGCTCGGCGCGGTCCTCGACGCAGGCGCCCTGGCCGATCTCGATCTGGCCGGGCTGACGTCAGGTGAATTGGGAACCGTCATCGGCGGTGCGGTCGGCTCGGCGCTCGACTTGGACACCAGCGCAGTCGGCAGCCTCACCGCCGCACTGGGAACCGCGATCGACACTTCGGTCGGAGCCGACATCGCGGCCGCAACCGATCTGGAAGGCGTGCTCGGTGCAGCGTTCGGCGTCGGTGGTGAAGCGGGCGCGAATCTCGGCGCTGCACTCGACACCGTGCTCGACACGAGCGGCGCACTCGATCTCGGCGCCGCCCTCGGTGGCGGAGCCGAACTCGGCGGCGCACTCACCGGTGCAGTAGACGCAGCCCTCGGCGCAGCAGGTGGCATCACCGGTGGCGTCGCAGGTTCCGGTGACCTCGGCCTCGGTGCGATCGGAGGCGCTACCGCAGGACTCGGTGGCGGACTGGCCGCAGGGCTTGATGGTGGTGTGGCCGCCGGGCTTGATGGCGCAGCCCAGACCGGTGCAGAGCTGGGCGCGGGACTCACCGGCGGAGTCGACGGCGCGGTCTCGGGTGTGGTTTCGGGTGCAGCAGGCCTCGGCGGGTCGCTCGAAGGGGCGGTCGACGGAACTGTCGGAGCCGGCCTCGACGCAGGGGCTCAGGCCGGTGCGGACCTGACCGGATCACTGCAGGGCGCCGCAGACCTCGGTGTTACGGTGGCCGGTGACCTCGGCGCGGGGCTGAACACCGGACTCGGTGCAGGACTCGACGCCGGTGCGTCGGCGGGAGCGGACCTGGCCGGCGGTATCGCGGGTGGTGCTGCTGCAGGTACGGATGTTGCCGGAGACGTGGCAGGTGGAATCGCAGGTGGAGTCGAGGCCGGTTCGGACGTTGCCGGAGACGTCGCGGGCGGTATCGCAGGTGGAGTCGAGGCCGGTACGGACGTTGCCGGTGACGTGGCGGGTGGAATCGGTGCAGGCGCGGATGTCGTCGGCGGCGCAGCAGGTGGAGTCACGAGCGGCTTCGAAGGTGCTGCAGACGTCGCTGGAAGCGCATCCGGATCCTTTACCAGCGCCTTCGACTCGAACGCGTGGTCCTCGGTGGATTCCAGCGTGTTCGGAGAGGCGGAGTCCTCGCTGCATTCGGACGCCGGCCTGCACGGCGACGTGGACAGCTCGGCCGACGCCGTCGCGGACGTCGCCACCGTCGATCACCACACGGATCTGCTGAACCCGTAACGTAATCGGTGAATTGTTGGACAAGACCCCGGGCGGTTCTACTGCCCGGGGTCTTTCCGCTCGTTAGAGTTCAGGGCAGCCGATGCACGTGTACCGAAAGAAGGCCATGGACGGGCAAGCGAAACAGCTGGCCGAGCTGCTCGATCGAACTGCGGCGGTAGCGCAGACGGTCGGACGGTCCGATCTCGTATCGAGAATGGAGCTCGCCAAAGAGCGGGTCCTGGATCCGCGCAGGCGCATCGTCGTCGTCGGCCCGTTGAAACAGGGAAAAAGCCAGTTCGTGAACTCGTTGCTCAATCTGAACGTGTGC
>NZ_LVCV01000226.1 GCF_001647195.1 Rhodococcus sp. EPR-157
GGCACCGACGCCGTGCGCGTCGACGTTCCACTCGACGAGCTGCAGGCGATCACCCCGTCGAGTCCTCGCGCGCAAGGACGCGAGGTGCTGCGGCTCGAAGTGAACGTGCCGAGTCCGCTTCTCGCCGACGGCCTCGTACTGGTGGACACGCCGGGCGTCGGTGGTCACGGAAACCCGCACGCAGCAGGAACTCTCGGGCTGATTCCGTCGGCAGATGCCGTGCTCGTCGTCTCCGATGCGAGTCGCGAGTTCACCGAGCCCGAAATCTCTTTTCTCCGTCAGGTTCTCGGCCTCTGTCCTACCGTTGCAGTCCTGATCACGAAAACCGATCTGTATCCGCACTGGCGGCAGATCGTCGAGGCGAACCGTGGACACCTTCAGCGTGAAGGCCTCGAGGTTCCGATGCTTCCGTTGTCCTCGCTCCTCCGTTCGCACGCGCTGCGGCTCGACGACGACGAACTGAACGTCGAGTCCGGCTTTCCGGAGCTCTACACATTTCTGCGAGAGCAGGTCGTGTCCCGCGCCGATGCCACGACTCGGTCCGCAGTGTCGCTCGACATCCGATCCGTCACAGAGCATCTCACTCTTGCAATGGGAAGCGAACTGGCGGCGTTGCGTGACCCCGATCGCGCCGCAGCGGCGGTGGCGGGTCTGCAACGGGCCAAGTCCGCGGCCGAGGAACTGCACAAGAAGACCTCGCAGTGGCAACAGACCCTCGCCGACGGCATCGCCGACCTGGCGTCGGACATCGACCACGACCTGCGTGATCGGCTTCGTCGCGTCACACGGGAGGCCGAGGAGACCGTCGACGAGGGCGATCCCGGATCCGATTGGCTCGAACTCGGCGACTGGCTGGAGGAGCAGATCGCGACCTCGGTCGGCGACAATTTCGTGTGGGCTCACGAGCGTGCTCTGTGGCTCGCCGAGCTCGTTGCAGATCATTTCGCAGCCGCAGGTGCCACTCAGCTCCCCGATCTCGATCTAGGTGACCTCGACAATGTGCTCGATCCGGTTGCCTCCCTTGCAGATTTGGAGAGCGGGAAGATCGGGATCACCCAGAAGGTCCTCGTCGGAATGCGAGGATCGTACGGCGGCGTCCTGATGTTCGGACTGATCACCACCTTCGTCGGTCTGAGCCTGCTCAACCCCATCTCGATCGGCGCCGGAGTTCTCCTCGGCACGAAGGCTTACAAGGAAGACAAGGAGAATCGGGTTCGAGCGCGGCGGGCCGAGGCCAAGATGGCCATCCGCAGGTTCACCGACGACGTCAGCTTCCAGGTCGGCAAGGAGTCGAAAGATCGGCTGCGTCAGATTCAGCGCGTTCTTCGGGATCATTTCACCTCGATCGCCGAGCAGACACTGCGATCGTTGAACGATTCGCTGCGCGCTGCGCAGGAAGCTGCGAAAGTCGAGTCGACCGAACGTGCCGCGCGCACAGCGCAGTTGGATCGGGAGATGAAGGTCGTCGCGGAACTCAACGAGCGGGCGGCCGCTCTCGTCGGCCCGAAAGACGTGGTGAAGTGACAGCGCTCGCCGACGCCCGTGCTCTGATCGCTGCCGCACGAACTGCGTACTCCATCGATACCTACGCGGCGGCGACGCTGACCGAATGCCTCGACCGGCTCGATCAACCGCTGCGCGTCGCGCTGGCCGGATCGTTGAAGGCGGGTAAGTCGACGCTGCTCAATTCGCTTGTCGGACAGGATATTGCGCCGACGGATGCGACAGAGTGCACCAAAGTCGTGACGTGGTACCGCAGCGGCGCAACCCCGAGCGTGACGGCCTGGTACGACGGCAACCGTTCGGCGCACGTCCCCGTCCAGCGCCGGAGCGGTCGGTTGACGTTCGACCTGGGGGAGCTGACGGCAGCGCAGGTGGATCGCCTCGACGTCGAATGGCCGGCACGGACATTGACCCAGACGACGATCATCGACACCCCGGGAACCTCGTCGCTCTCACGTGATGTGTCCGCGCGCACTCTGTCGATGCTGACGCCGGAGAACGCTTCCTCCGGCGCCGACGCAGTCGTGTATCTGCTGCGCACGCTGAACGCGACGGACGTGTCGTTTCTGAGCCAGATCGGGTCGCATGTGGGCGGGGAATCAGGCCCGCTCGGTGTCGTCGGCGTCGTATCGCGTGCCGACGAGGTCGGTGGCGGTCGCATGGACGCAATGATGTCGGCCAGGGATGTCGCCGCTCGATTCGCCTCGGAGTTGGAGGCGACCGGGCTGTGTCAGGCCGTGGTGCCGGTTGCGGGATTGCTGGCACTGGCCGCAGAAACGATGCGGCAAACCGAGTTCGCGGCATTCGAAGTTCTGGCTCAGGTGCCGGACGACGACCTGCAGATGGCCATGCTGTCCGCGGACCGCTTTTCGCGACCGGGTCTGCTGCCGGTCGATTCGGAGCTGCGGGCGTCGATCGTCGACCGCTTCGGATTGTTCGGCATCAGAATGGCCGTCACGTTGATCAAGCTCGGTGTTCGCGACTCTCCTACGCTCGCAGCCGAACTGGTGGAGCGTAGCGGACTCGATGAGCTGCGCTCGGTTATCGACGTTCAATTCGGCCAGCGTGCCGATCAGTTGAAGTTGCACTCGGCACTGGTGGCGCTCCAGCGCACACTCGAGGCACGACCGATCGCCGAATCGGCGGCGTTCCGTGCCGAAGCCGGGCGAATGCTCGCCGATGTGCACGGCTTTCAGGAGCTGCGACTGCTGGGCCGGATGCGGTCGACCAAGCCGAAGCTCCCCGAGACCGAACTCGCCGAACTGCACAGACTGATCGGCGGATTCGGAATCGACTCGTCGACGCGCTTGGGGCTGAGTCCCGACGCGGGACCGACCGAGCGCTACGACGCGGCAATCGGTGCGGCGTGGAAGTGGCGGCGGCTGTCCGAGCATCCACTGCTCGATCAGTTCACCTCGCGGGCTTGCGCGGTGGCTGCCCGCAGCGCGGAGGGGATTGCGGCTGCGCCTCCCGTGCGTGCATAGCTACTTTCGACGGTAGATGCGCGGGCCTTGTCTTCGTGCCGGGTCTACTTTCGTGCCAGGGCCGTTCCAGCCGCCACCGTCGCGATGGCCGCGAGGCCCGCACCGAGAAGCGGTCCCCAACGCAGTGCGCCCGCTGCGAGGTCGCCGGCGTCGGCTGTGAAGGTCCAGAACAGCATGCATGCGCCCGCGGTGGCCAACCCGGCAATCAGCAGGATGATCCCGGCCAGAGTCTTCCTCGCCGACGCGAGAGAGAGCCCCACACCTGCCACCAGAAGAAGCGTGACTGCGACCGCTGCACTGCCGAGAACGGTCACGGTGACGGTGTCTGCGACCTCGGTTGCCGTGGCACCCGAGCTGTCCTTCGACACCGTCGTTTCCAGCGCATCGCGTACGGCGTCGTAGTTCAGTGCAACGACGGCTGCGATCCCGAGAACGACGAGCGCCACAGCCGCCCACGCTGCGAGCGTCACTCGGAAGGCGACCGGGGGGCGCGCCGGCTCGTCCCTCGGTCGCAGCGGTCGAACTGCGAACTCCGGTCGTTCCGGCTGCGGCCGCGGTACTGGGTCCGGGCGACGATGGCTGGCGGGATCGGTCACAACTGTCGATCCTATCGGCGACTGCGTGCCGACGTGGCACGCGGCGCAACGTCAGCGCAGGATCACCGGCACTCCCTGGTACGGGCCGAGAGTCATCGGGAAGCTGTTCAACTCGTCGACCACGCCGATATCGGAATCGTCGAACATGTCGAAGACCCCGGCGCCGGGCGTCAGGTGCTTGGACTGAATCGTCGCGGCCACCTCGTCGGAGGAGAAGTTGATGACGGTCGCCTGGATCGCGCCCTGTGCAAGCTCGTGTACCAGAACCAGCAATCCCTTGTGGGACACCGTAGGAACGTCGAGCTGTTGCGCTGTCGCGATGCCGTACCTGTTGCGCAGCTCGATGATATGAGCCAGTCGGCGAGCGAACGAGTTGGAGTCCTTCAACTGTTCGGGAAGCGAACCGTACAGGCTGCGACCACGCGGTATGCCGGATTCGGAGCGTACGGCGTCGGGAAAGCTGTTCATCAGGTCGTGGGCGCCGCGGTTGAGCCAGCGGGTGTCACCCTCGCGAATCAGTTCGGCCACGTCGTCGGCGTCGATCGGA
>NZ_LVCV01000227.1 GCF_001647195.1 Rhodococcus sp. EPR-157
CGGTTTCGATGTCCGCCTCGTTCATGCGGTCGAGATCGCGGATCCCGAGCGATGCCGTGATGACACTGGCTGTCGTGCAGGCGATTCCGTTGGTCGTGAACAGTCGATTGTACGGCGCCCAGCGGCCGGTGAGCCGATCGGTGAGCTCGGCACGAATCTGATTGCCCAGATCGGAACCCTTCACTACCTCGCCGCCGTAGTGGAACTCGTCCTCGGCGTGGAGCGTCGCGAAGTGGATCAGCTCGAAGGTGAGCTCGTCGTGGTTCTGCAACGCGTGCACGAGTGACGCCGGGTCGACGCCGTGATCGCGCGACAGCGTCATCGTGAGCCGAAGGAATTCGGTGTTCCCCATGACGAGTGCGTGTTGGTACGCAGGGCGATTGATGAAGTCGTACGACAAGTCGGCGCCGTTGGCGCCCATGGCCTTGATGTCGTCGATGGTCAGGTTCAGCTCCTGGAAGGTGAACCCGCCCATCTTGCGAACCACACTGGCTATCAAGTGATTTGCGGCCTCGGACAAGGGATGGCCCTCGGACCAACCCGGACCCTCGGCACGCCGCTCGACGCCCAGGAAGCCGTTGGCGTCGAGACGAAGCGCGCCCGCGCCGAGATCGGCGATGGAGTGACAGGCGTCGCCGATCACCAAACGCATTCCGGCGAACGAAGGGTCGAGCCAGTTGATCGACGGTTGCCCCGCCTTGAAGTAGTGCAAGTAGACCCAGCGTCGTTCGACCCCGTCGATACCGATCACGGGAGCCGTTGCGCTCCAGTTGGTTTCCTTGACGCCGAGTTCGTAGAAGATGACGCGTTGGAGTTGCCCGATGATGTAGCCGGCACGCGCCAGATTTGCTTCGGCTTCGGCGTCGATGTTCTGTGAATCCGCGCCTGCGCGAACCCGGGGGAGCAGGTGCCAGTCCTCCGGTTCGATCTCGACCATGTGGTAGATGCCGGGATAGTCTGCGACGGCCATCTCGGCGAGGCGGAAGTCGGCGCCCTTGCCGGTGTGGCCGGGGACGATGTCGTCGATGACGATGCCGTCGTACGCAGCCGCGACGACGCACAGGCGTCGGAACTCTTCCTCGGATCCGAACGCGGGGTCGATCTGCATCCCGATTCGGTCGAAGTGACCGTCGACGGATGGCGTCGGACGCCAGCCGTGAATGCCGCCCGCAACCTTGACCGGTCCGGTGTGGACCGCGGTGATGCCGATGTCGGAGAACGCTTGCCACAGCGCTTCGTCGCCGAGTGTGCTGAGGAAACTAGTGCGCGGCGCATTGATCACAGAGATGGGATACGCGGTGAACCAGACAGGGGCTCGCTCCACCGCGCCGCGCGGATTCGGGTCGGCGTACGGGTTCTGCCACATGCTCCCCTTGCCGGAGAGCTGTTCGGCGATGAGCTTGGCGTCGCGCAACATCGACTGCTCGGCCAGCCACTCGACGTATTCGGGGTTGGCAGCCGACGGGTCGCCGTCCTGCGGGGTCGCGCCGTTTCGATCGGCTCGTCGCACGGACGGGCGCAGTGGTCGCGGCCGTGCTGGATAGAACTTCTCGTCGTAGGTGATCTCGCTCGGTTCGTGCTGCACTTCGGGATCCATGTGCCTCTTCTCGCCTCGCTTTACTTGAACCCTACGGAGGGACCGTGCTCTCTGCAGTGTTGGGGCATCCCCCGAAGATCCGACGACGAAACCTGTACGGAAAGTGAATTACACCGTTGTGATCCGAGACCGACGGAGTATCCGAACGTGTCCGGATCGAGACTGCCCGGTATGGAATGTCCGATTGAAATGAGTAATAGTTAGACGCAACAACAACCCCTTCAGTCACAGGAGTAACACATGCGTCGCTTCGCCCGCACCACTGTCTTGGCCTCGACGGCCGCGATCGCCGCCGCTGTCGGTGCGGTCGCCCTCGCACCCATGGCGTCGGCTCAGGAGGATCCGGCTCCCATGCCCTTCGGGTCGTCCGCCGCCCAGTCGCCCGACCTCGTCGTCACCATCGCCGCGATCTGCGACCCGCGCGACGGGGATCTCGGCGGCGATGTCGCTGCTCTGCAGATCGACGTCGACAATGTCGGCACGGGCGACGCCTCCAACGTCGCCACCAACTTCGCGGTTCTCCCCGGCGCGCCCGGAGTCATGAACGAGAAGGTCATCAAGGCGGGCGAAGGGGTCACCTACACGATCCCCAGCGCAGACGAGGTATGGCAGTCGCGTCCGAGTGGCGCAGCCGTGTTCTCGCCGCAGCTCGATGCCAACTACCCCGACAACGTCGCGTTCGGCCTCCTGAGTGTCAATTGCGAGCCGGAGGACGTGCCCGAGGGCGAGTAACCCCAGATCGGTCCCACCAACTGCGCCGCGACGAGCATCTGCCGTCGCGGCGCAGTGCTGTGTCGTTGGGGGCCTCCGGCCCCAGTGGCGCGGTTGAGTGCACCCCAGTGCACTTTTTCGTGCCACTGGAGGCGACGCCGACCCCCCGGGAACAAATCCGCGAAACCCTCCGTTGAGGAGTTCGACAGCCTTGAGTGGATGAGGCTCAAGTCCGAGTTGACAGAAGTTCGAAATGTCTTGCAGACTTGAGTGCAGTTCGCTCAGCTAGGGACTTACCAAGCAACAAACAGGAGGAAACACTATGGCTCGTGCGGTCGGTATCGACCTCGGGACCACCAACTCGGTCGTGTCCGTCCTCGAGGGCGGCGAGCCGGTTGTGGTCGCCAACTCCGAGGGATCACGCACCACCCCGTCGATCGTCGCTTTCGCCAAGAACGGCGAAGTGCTGGTCGGCCAGCCCGCGAAGAACCAGGCGGTTACCAACGTCGACCGCACCATCCGATCCGTGAAGCGCCACATCGGCACGGATTGGAACGTGGAGATCGACGGTAAGAAGTACACGCCACAGGAGATCAGCGCGCGCACGCTGCAGAAGCTGAAGCGCGACGCCGAGGCCTACCTGGGCGAGGAAATCACCGACGCGGTCATCACCGTGCCTGCCTACTTCGAGGACGCACAGCGTCAGGCCACCAAGGAAGCCGGCCAGATCGCCGGCCTCAACGTCCTGCGCATCGTCAACGAGCCCACCGCGGCTGCTCTCGCATACGGCCTGGACAAGGGCGACAGCGAGCAGACCATCCTGGTCTTCGACCTCGGTGGCGGCACGTTCGACGTGTCCCTTCTGGAAATCGGCGACGGTGTCGTCGAGGTCCGTGCGACGTCGGGTGACAACCACCTGGGCGGCGACGACTGGGACGAGCGCATCGTGACCTGGCTCGTCGACAAGTTCAAGGCTCAGAACGGCATCGATCTGACCAAGGACAAGATGGCCCTGCAGCGTCTTCGTGAGGCTGCCGAGAAGGCGAAGATCGAACTGTCCTCCGGGCAGAGCACCTCGATCAACCTTCCGTACATCACGGTCGACGGCGACAAGAACCCGCTGTTCCTCGACGAGCAGCTTTCCCGCTCCGAGTTCCAGAAGATCACCTCCGACCTGCTCGACCGCACCCGCGCGCCGTTCCAGGCAGTGGTCAAGGACTCCGGCATCGCCGTCAAGGACATCGACCACGTCGTGCTCGTCGGCGGTTCGACGCGTATGCCTGCTGTCTCCGAATTGGTCAAGGAACTCTCCGGTGGACGCGAGCCCAACAAGGGCGTCAACCCGGACGAGGTCGTGGCCGTCGGTGCTGCACTGCAGGCCGGCGTGCTCAAGGGTGAGGTCAAGGACGTTCTGCTCCTCGACGTCACACCGCTGTCCCTCGGCATCGAGACCAAGGGTGGCGTGATGACCAAGCTCATCGAGCGCAACACCACCATCCCGACCAAGCGTTCCGAGACCTTCACCACCGCTGACGACAATCAGCCTTCGGTGCAGATCCAGGTCTTCCAGGGCGAGCGCGAGATCGCCTCGCACAACAAGCTCCTCGGCTCCTTCGAGCTGACCGAGCTGCCGCCTGCTCCTCGCGGCGTCCCGCAGATCGAGGTCACCTTCGACATCGACGCCAACGGCATCGTGCACGTCACGGCCAAGGACAAGGGCACCGGCAAGGAAAACACGATCAAGATCCAGGACGGCTCCGGCTTGTCCAAGGAAGAGATCGATCGCATGGTCGCCGACGCGGAAGCTCACGCAGACGAGGACAAGGCTCGTCGCGAAGAGGCCGAGGTCCGCAACCAGGCGGAATCCCTCGTCCACCAGACGGAGAAGTTCGTCAAGGACAACGAGGACAAGGTCGACGCAGAGCTCAAGGGACGCGTCGAGTCGGCCATCGAAGAGGCCAAGTCGGCTCTCGCGGGCAGCGACATCTCGGCAGTGAAGACCGCCGTCGAGAAGCTCTCGACCGAGTCGCAGGCACTCGGCACCGCCATCTACGAGGCTCAGGCCAAGGAGCAGGGCGGCGCAGAAGGTGGCGCTCAGTCAGCTGACGACGGGGTGGTCGACGCAGAAGTTGTCGACGAGCCCGCCGACGACACGGACAAGAAGTGACCTCGGACAATACCGAGCAAGAACCGGTCACTTTCGTGGACAAGCGAAAGATCGATCCCGAGACCGGTGCAGCACGGGAAGGTGACGCAGTTCCGGAGCCCCTTGCGGGCACCGGGGCTGCGCCCCAGCCCGGCTCGGTGCACGAAGAGGGATTCGATGTAGTGCCAGTCGAAGGTGAAGTCGAGGAAGATCCGCGTGACACGCAGGTTCTCGAGCTCACCGCTGATCTGCAGCGAGTATCGGCCGAGTACGCCAACTACCGGCGTCGCACCGATCGCGAGAAGCAGTCCGGTGCCGAGAACGCGAAAGCGTCTGTCATCTCTCAGCTGCTTCCTGTGCTCGACGACCTGGAGCGGGCCCGCCAGCACGGCGATCTCGAAACCGGTCCACTCAAGGCTGTGGCAGACAAGTTGGCAGGGGTGTTCTCGAACATCGGACTGAGCACGTTCGGAGCCGAGGGTGACGCCTTCGACCCCGCCATCCACGAGGCCGTCTCCCATGAGGGCGACGGCAGCAGCCCCGTCGTCGGAACGCTGATGCGTCCGGGCTACAAGCTCGGTGAGCGTGTTCTGCGGACCGCGATGGTCGGCGTCGTAGATGATGCTGGACAAGAGTCGGGTGCCGATGCACCCGACGAGAAGTAAACAGAAATAGCGTGAGAGGAGGAAACGCCCGGTGAGCCAGCGGGAGTGGATCGAGAAGGACTTCTACAAGGAGCTGGGCGTTTCCTCCAGCGCAACTGCAGACGAGATCAAGAAGGCCTACCGAAAGTTGGCGAGGGACAACCATCCTGACGCCAACCCTGGCAATGCTTCCGCCGAAGAGAAGTTCAAAGCTGTCAGCGAGGCCCACGCGGTCCTCGCCGACCCCGCCAAGCGCGCGGAATACGACGAAGCGAGACGGCTCTTCGCGTCCGGCGGCTTCGGTCGCCAGGGCGGTGGATTCAACCCCAACGCAGGCGGATTCGGTGGCGGCGGTCAAACGTTCGACGTCGGCGATATCTTCGGTCAGGGCGGCGGCGACGGCGGCATCGGGGACCTGTTCGGTGGCCTGTTCAATCGCGGCGGAACGCAGCAGCGCCCCGCGGGCACCAGGCCGCGCCGCGGCAGCGACGTCGAAACCGAGACAACACTCGGCTTCCGCGAAGCCACGCAAGGTGTGACGGTTCCGCTCAGGCTCACCAGCCCGTCGTCGTGCACGACGTGCCACGGCAGCGGAGCGAAGCCGGGAACCAGCCCCCGTGTGTGCCCTAGGTGCAACGGCGCCGGCGTCGTCAACCGCAACCAGGGTGCGTTCGGCTTCAGTGAGCCGTGCGACGACTGCCGCGGAACCGGATCCATCATCGACGACCCGTGCGCGGATTGCCGTGGCACCGGCGTGCAGAACCGCACCCGCACCATCACCGTTCGAGTGCCACCAGGCGTGTCCGACGGCCAGAAGATCCGGCTTGCAGGTCAAGGCGAAGCCGGACTGCGCGGCGCCCCGTCGGGCGACCTCTACGTCACCGTTCGGGTTCGACCCGACAAAGTGTTCGGCCGTACTGGCGACGACCTCACGGTCACCGTCCCGGTCAGCTACGGCGAGCTGGTACTCGGAACGACTCTGTCGGTTCCGACGCTCGACGGACGAGTCGGCGTGAAGGTTCCGCCCGGCACCGTGGACGGACGAGTCCTACGAGTCCGCGGTCGTGGCGTGCCGAAGAAGACCGGCAACCCCGGTGACCTGATGGTCACTGTCAAGGTCGCGGTCCCTCAGAAGCTCGACGATCCCGCAACCGACGCACTGAAGACGTATCTGGCAGCGGAGAAGGCCAGCGGATTCGATCCGCGGGCGGGATGGGCAGGTGCATGATGACGGTGCCGCCTGGACCCCCTCCTCCTCAGGGTGATCCCGACGCGCAGGTTTTCGTCATCTCCGTCGCCGCCCAGCTGGCGGGGATGCACGCTCAGACCTTGCGAACCTACGACCGACTCGGATTGGTAACGCCGCACCGCACCACCGGTGGTGGACGTCGGTACTCGCCGCGAGACGTCGCCCTGCTCCGCGAGGTTCAGCGGCTGTCGCAGGACGAAGGCGTCAACCTCGCGGGCATCAAGCGCATCATCGAACTGTCCAACCAGGTCGAGGCACTGCAAGCCCGGGTGGGTGAGCTCGCGCAGGAGCTGGCGAACGTGCACGCGAGCTATCGCCGCGATCTCGTGCCGGTTCAGCGCAACGCCCTGGTCGTCTGGAAGCCGCGCAACCAGCGCTGACCTGCGGTCGGAGTTCGGCTGCTGGAAGGTGCGCGTTCAGCCCGGAAGTGACCGAATGAGCCGTTCGCTCACCTTGGGTGTCGGTCCGCGCAGGTTCCAGCGAGCGCGCAAGTTGCAACGCGTGCCTGGGCTGGAAGGTGCGCGTTCAGCCCCGGAAGTGACCGAATGAGCCGTTCGGTCCGAAAATGCGAGGGCCCAGCCCCCGAACTCACGAGAACGGGCAGCCCCCCGAACCCCTGGCGACGAAGTTCGGCCTGATGTCCATGTCCGGCGGATCGTAGAGCCTGTGGAACGTCGGAGTGATTCCCGACGACATCGGCGGATTCACCCATGACCAATCCGTTGGGCATTGTCGTCCGGCCTGCGCCTCGCGATCGACATGGTCGACGAACTGTTTTGCGACGGTGTGGTGGTCCACCATGTATGCCCCCGCCTCACGGAAGCTGTGGATGACCGCGCGGTTGAGCTCGACGAGCGCGCGATCTTTCCAGAGTGTGCGGTCGGAGCTCATGTCGAGCCGGAGCTTCTTCGCGATGGTCGGCAGCATGTCGTACCGGTCGGTGTCACTGAAGTTTCGTGCGCCGACTTCGGTGTTGACGTACCACCCGTTGAACGGCGCGCACGGATACCGAACGCCACCGATCTCCAGGTCCATGTTGGAGACTGCGGGGACCGCGTGCCACTTGAGCCCGAGGCCCGCGAACCACCGGTAGTTCGGATGCTCCAGCGCAACCTCCATCACCAGGTCACGCGGTACCTCGAACCACTGGATCGGCTCGTCGGGTGTCGAGATCAACAGCGGCAGGACGTCGAAGGGTGTGCCCTCGCCGCGCCACCCCAGTCGCGAGGCGAGCTCGGTGAGCTCGATGTGCGCGGGATCGCCGACGACGGTGCCGTCCGCGCCCCGGTATCCGGCGTACCGGATCAGCTGCGGACTGATGATTCGATACTCGCGCCCGTCGGGCAACGGCGTCGGGCCCACTGTGACGATGGACTGCAGTGCGCCACCGTTGGTCGCGACGCGTAAGTGTTCGAAGCAGGCTTCGGCGATCTCCTCGGCGGTGGTGGCGTGACGCGCATCGAGCAGCTTGAGCGTGCGCCAGTGTTTGCGTCCGACGCATCGTGCGTGGTTTCGCCAGGCGATCTTTGCGCCGATCAGAATTTCCTCGGCTGACTGGACGTAGGTTCCGGTGGCTCGGAGTTCGGCCAATGCCTGCGTCGCGCGCTCGGCGGGGAGGTGGCGCAGCTCCGGTAGGTCGAAGAATTCGCGGCATTCGGCGAGTCTCCGGGCGAGGAGGGAGTCGTCTATTTCTGGTTCGTCCAAGCCCACCCCGACAGTGAGAGTCACGATTCGTCTTACCCCGTTTCGATTCGATCGACGCTGCGAATCCTAGGGCCTCGGACAACCGGTGGAAAGGCCTGAATGTGGATGCGAGCCAATCGGTTTCGATCTGGTGGTTGGTTATACCGTCCATTTCGGGCAGTTCGACGGTTACTGCAGGTGAATCCGACGATGGAATTCCGTCGATGCGTCAATGCGCGGTGACTGGGCTAGACTCCCTGGCAATTACAGCGACTGCCGTGGACGGTGCCCGCGTGTAGCTGTCGAACACCTTCCGTCACACGTACGCGAGCTGAAGGCTGCTTGGCCTGAAGGTGGATAGGGGTTTCGAGAGATGGATGCTCGAGCAATTTCGCTTGTGCGAACGACGTTCAAAGCCGTCGCGGCGGTGGAGGGTGGACCGGAGAAGCTGACGCGGTCCTTCTACGCAATTCTGTTCGCCCGAAATCCCGCTGTCCGTGACTTCTTTCCAGCCTCGATGCAAACGCAGCGCGACAAGCTCGTGACGGCCATCGCATATGCAATCGATCAGCTGGAAGATCTCGATCGGCTGCTTCCATTTCTCGCGCAATTGGGGCGGGACCATCGCAAGTACGGCGTCGTCGACGCTCACTATTCGGCGGTCGGAGACGCTCTCATTACTGCTCTCGAGCAGTTCGCAGGCAACGAAATCTGGACCGAGGAGGTCGACGCTGCCTGGCGCGACGTCATCTCGGTCATGGCCGGAACGATGATCGAAGCCGCCGAGGCCGACGATGGGCCTCCGGTCTGGCATGGGACGGTCGTCGATCACATTCGAGTGGTCGACGATGTCTCGGTCATCAGGTTGAAGCTCGACCAGCCGTTGGACTACAGCGCAGGTCAGTATGTGAGCGTGTCCATTCCGAGCAGACCTCGCATGTGGAGATATCTGTCGCCCGCTATTCCGGCGAACGCGGCAGGCGAAATCGAGTTCCACATACGACGAGTATCCGGCGGCTGGGTCAGCCCGGCATTGGTCGCAAGCACAGCGGTGGGTGATCGGTGGACTGTCGGATCCCCGTTGGGCACCATGACGCGGCACACCGCAGGTGGTCGGGACCGGCTGCTGATCGCGTCGGGCACCGGCATCGCACCGCTGCGAGCCCAGCTGATGGAGATGGCGAGCCGAACACACAACCCCCGTGTGCATGTGTTCTACGGTGGCCGCTACCCGTGTGACCTGTACGACCTGCCGATCCTTCAGCAGATCGCCTCGACCAATCCGTGGTTGTCGGTCGTCGGGATCGTCGAAGAGGAAACCGACCCCTGGTGGTACGACGGTCCGCAGTATCCGACCAATCCGGGTGGCTCGTCGCCGATCGTCGGACAGATCGGCAAGGTCGTCGCCGAGTTCGGCCGGTGGACCGACCGCGACATCCAGATCGTGGGCTCGCCGTCGATGATCAACACCACCAAGTTTCGGCTGCAAGGGGCAGGTGTCGATCTCTCGACGGTCCGTCACGACCCCTGGTGATCACGGGCCCCTGACCTTGCCGCCTGGTCGGTGAAGCCGCCAGCGCCACATATCCTGGAGTCCATGCAGACGTGGAACGCCGAGGTGGTGCAATACCACCGACTGCGCAACGACCTGGCCGTGATTCGACTCGTCGGAGATGCGATCCCGTTCTCGGCCGGCCAGTCGCTCGAGGTCACCGTTCCGCAGAACGCACGCCTGCGCCGTCGGTACTCGCCTGCGCTGCCACCCTCTCTCGACGGCAAGCTCGAATTTCACGTCAGAGCGGTGCCTGCCGGTTGGGTGAGCGGATCGATCGTCAACGAGACCCGGCCGGGAGATATCTGGCAGTTGAGCAACCCCGCCGGTGCGCTTCGGATCGACGACTCGGGACGTGACGTCATCATGGTTGCAGGTGGAACTGGGCTGGCGCCGATGCGGTCCCTCATCCTTGATCTGACGCGACGCGAGTCACCGCCGTCGGTCACGTTGTTCGTCGGTGGCAGATCACCACGTGACCTCTATGCCGCCGATCTGCTGTGGATCTTGGCCTCCGAGTTGCCGTGGTTGACGGTGATCCCCGTAGTCGATCAGCTTTCCGATCCGTGGGCACCGGATCGTTGGCACGACACCATTCGCAGTGAGATCGACGGTGCCTCAGGAGTTTTCGGGCCGGAGCATTGCTGGGAAGGGAGCTTGGCCGACGTGATGAGCGTGCAGGAGCCGTTCACCGATCACCAGGTTCTGGTGTGCGGCTCGCCTGGGATGGAGGCTGCGACGGTTGCCGCCCTCGTCGGCAACGGGACCCCGATCGAGGTGATCGTGCGCTGACGTTCGAGGACTACCGCCCTTCGAACGTCGGCTTTCTCTTCTCGGCGAACGCGCGCGGCCCCTCTTTCGCGTCGTTGCTCTTGAAGACTGCGACACCGAGTTCGGCGTCGATCTGGAAAGCTGACTCCTCGTGCATGCCCTCGGTGTCGCGGATGGTTTTCAGGATCGCCTGCACTGCGAGTGGACCGTTCGCGGCAATCTGCTCGGCCAGTTCCAGTGCCTTCTCGAGCGCTTGTCCGTCGGGCACAACGTGTCCGATCAATCCGATGCGCAAAGCCTCGTCGGCTCGGATGTGCCTGCCCGTCAGCAGGATATCGGCCGCGATGGTGTACGGAATCTGCCGGACGAGCCGCACGGCTGATCCGCCCAGTGGGAAGAGTCCCCACTTGGCCTCGGACACTCCGAACTTTGCACTCTCTCCGGCGACGCGGATGTCGGTGCCCTGAAGAATCTCGGTACCGCCAGCGATCGCGGGTCCTTCCACTGCCGCGATCAGTGGCTTGGTGAGCCTGCGGCCCTTCAGTAGGGCCTCGATCTTGGACATGTCCCATCCGCCCGAGGAGAAACTGTCACCCGGGTGCGTGGACGTCATCGCTTTCAGGTCCGCACCCGCACAGAATGCTCCGCCGGCGCCGGTGAGGATCGCGACTCTGATGTCGGGATCGGCATCGACCTGGTCCCAGGCGTCGCGCATGATTGCCATCATTTCGCCGGAGAGCGCGTTGCGGGCCTCGGGACGATTCATCGTCACGATAAGAACGTGGCCACGCTTCTCGACGAGCGCGTGTGCTGATTTCGCAGATGTTTCCGGTGCGATCGAGGACACTGTTCGGTACTCCCACTCTATGTGACCTGCGTCTCCAACTGGCTATTGCCAGAAACGATAACACGTTCTATTTTTGACACGTGGCCCTCAACATCGCAGACCTCGTGGAACATGCAATAGACCTGGTACCCGACCGGGTCGCACTGGTGTGTGGTGATCGCGAGATCACCTACGCGCAGATGGAAGATCGAACCAACAGACTGGCGCACTACCTGCAGAAACAGGGGGTGAAGCCGGGCGACAAGGTGGGTGTGTACAGCCGGAACGGCATCGAGACGATCGAGTCGATGATCGCGGTGTTCAAGATCCGCGGTGTCGTCGTGAACGTCAACTACCGCTACATCGAGAACGAGTTGCAGTACATCTTCCAGAATTCGGACATGGTTGCCCTGATTCACGAGGCGCGCTACTCCGACAAAGTCGCCGCGGTCCTGCCGTCGTGCCCGCTTCTGAAGACGACGGTGGTGATCGACGGGGGGGACGGCCAAGTCTCCTACGAAGACGCTCTTGCCGAGTCCTCCCCGGAGCGCGACTTCGGCGAACGTAGCCCGGACGACATCTACATGCTCTACACCGGCGGCACCACGGGCAGTCCCAAGGGCGTGATGTGGCGTCACGAGGACGTCTGGCGGGTACTCGGTGGCGGCATCAATTTCATGACGGGTGAGTACGTCGAGGACGAATGGGATCTGGCGAAGATGGGTGCCGAGAACCCCGTCATGACTCGGATGCCGATCCCGCCGATGATCCACGGCGGTGCGCAGTGGGCAACGTTCCAAAGCCTGTTCGGCGGTGGACGGACCGTGCTGCATCCGGACTTCGACGGCCACGCCATCTGGCAGCTTGTCGATCGTCACGGTGTCAATCTCATCTTCATCACCGGCGACGCCATGGCCAGACCGATGCTCGACGCGCTGATCGAGGGCAATCCCGACGGGACGCCCTACGATCTCTCGACGCTCTACCTGATGGCGAGCAGTGCGGCGTTGTTCTCGCCGAGTATCAAGGAGAAGTTCCTCGAACTGCTGCCCAACCGCATGCTGACCGATTCGATCGGTTCGTCGGAGACCGGATTCGGCGGACTCAGCATCGTCGCGAAGGGAACCGAGCACACCGGCGGACCGCGAGTGAAGATCGACGCCTCGACCGCGGTTCTCGGCGCCGACGGGCATCCCGTCGAACCAGGTTCCGGCAGAACAGGTTTGCTTGCTCGTCACGGCCATATTCCGATCGGATATTACAAGGACGAGGTCAAGAGCGCGGCGACGTTCAAGGAGATCCACGGAGTCCGGTACTCGATTCCCGGCGACTATGCGCAGGTCGAGGAGGACGGCACCGTGACGATGCTCGGGCGCGGGTCCGTCTCGATCAACACCGGGGGCGAGAAGGTGTTCCCCGAAGAGGTCGAGGGTGCGCTCAAATCGCACCCCGAGGTGTTCGACGCAATCGTCGTCGGTGTCCCCGACGAGCGCCTCGGGCACAAGGTTGCCGCGGTGGTTCAAGCGCGAAGCTCCACTCGCCCTTCGCTCGCGGAGCTCGATGCGTGTGCTCGGAAAGAGATTGCGGGCTACAAGGTCCCGCGCGCGGTGTGGTTCGTCGACGAGATCAAGCGTTCCCCGGCAGGTAAACCGGACTATCGATGGGCGGTGGGCCAAACCGAGCTCAGACCCGCCGACGAGGTCAACTCCTCGCACCTGTCCGAGAAGGTGCGTTGATGCGCACCGATCTCAGCGAGAAGTTCGGCATCGAGTATCCGATCTTCGGCTTCACCCCGTCCGAACATGTTGCGGCAGCGATCAGTCGGGCGGGAGGGCTCGGTGTGCTGGGGTGTGTTCGCTTCAACGACGCCGAGGATCTCGACGCCGTGCTGACGTGGATGGACGAGAACACCGACGGCAAGCCGTACGGTGTCGACATCGTCATGCCGGCCAAGGTGCCCACAGAGGGTGCATCGGTGGACCTGAACGAGTTGATCCCTGCGGAGCATCGAGCGTTCATCGACAGGACGCTCGAACAGCTGGGTGTCCCGCCCCTCGGCGACGACGCTGCACGGAACGAGGGTGTGCTCGGATGGCTCCATTCGGTCGCGCGATCACACGTCGACGTCGCGTTGCGGCACCGAATCGCGTTGATAGCCAACGCACTCGGCTCTCCTCCGAACGACGTCGTGGTGCAGGCACACGAGCGCGACGTGCCGGTTGCCGCTCTCGCGGGAACTGCGGAACATGCGCGCAGGCATGTGGAGAACGGCGTCGACATCGTCATCGCTCAAGGGTATGAAGCAGGGGGTCATACCGGTGAGATCGCGTCGATGGTGCTGCTTCCGGAAATCGTCGACGCCGTAGCCGGGCGCGCGAGTGTCCTGGCCGCAGGTGGGATCGGTAGCGGGCGACAGGTGGCAGCTGCCCTCGCCCTCGGCGCAGACGGCGTGTGGATGGGGTCGACGTGGCTGACAGCGGCGGAGTATCGACTCGGTGCACGGCACGAGGGCAAACCGTCGGCGATGCAGGAAGCGCTGTTGACGGCGACCTCGAGCGACACCGTGCGCACGCGTATCTATTCGGGCAAGCCGGCACGGCTCCTCCGAACGAAGTGGACCGACGCCTGGGACAAGCCCGACGCACCGAAACCACTGCCCATGCCGCTGCAGAACATCTTGGTCAGTGAGGCGCACCAGCGGATCAACGAGGCCGAGAATCCCGAGGTCGTGGCGATGCCCGTCGGCCAGATCGTGGGTCGGATGAACCAGATCCTCCCGGTCGCGGACATCGTCGCCGAGCTCGTCGCAGGGTACGAGAGTGCGGTCGACAGGCTCGTCGAGCTGCGGTGGAGCTGGTCGGTCGACACGTAAGACTAAGCTGCTCCACGAGCACGAGTCGACGAGTCGAATGGAGACGATCAGTGGCTTCCGAGATCGCAGTAGGCGACCTGGTTCAGGCGAGCGGTCATGCCGGGCCGTGGAAGGTGCTCGAGATACGCCAGGGTCTCGCGTTGCTCGAGCACCTCGACGGCCACCGATTGTCCGTTCGGACGACGACGCTGTCCGTGGTCCGCAAGGCATCGCCCGTCGACGCTGCAAAGCCTGCCGTCGACGAGCCCGAATCGCCGACCCTGTTCGACTAGCGGTTCTTGTACATTCGCCGCTGTATTTTCGACAACTTCTTGGCTTCGGCGAGTCGGCGACTGTTGGCGCGCGCATCATGCCGCGTCGTTGCCCAGTAGTTCTCCCGCTGTAACCGCTGGTAGTTGGCGATTCTCCGGGGGTCGACGTTCTCCTGGACAGCGCACCCGGGCTCGCTGGTGTGTGCGCAGTCGTCGAAGCGGCAGTGTTGCGCCAGTGCTTCGATATCCGAGAACGTCTGCTGCAAGCCCTCTTCCGAAGATACGAGCCCGACCGAACGCAGTCCCGGGGTATCGATGACGGTCATCCCCGGGGTCGCCAGCGGTATCAACTCGCGCCGGACCGTGACGTGTCGCCCCTTCGAATCGGCCTCTCGGACAGTGCCGGTGTCGAGCGCGTGTTCGCCGATCAGAACGTTGGCGAGGGTGGACTTGCCCGACCCGGACGGCCCGATCAGGGCGACCGTCCCCGCGAGACTGTCTGTGAAGCAGTCCATTCCCGAACCGGTCTGCGAGCTCACCGCGAGTGCTGCCACGCCCGGAGCGGCAGATCGGACGGCATCGAGCCGGCTGTCGTTGTCGATGCCCCTGTCGCACTTGGTGACGACGACGACAGGTGTTGCGCCGCTGTCCCAAGCGAGGGCCACATAACGTTCGACGCGACCGAGATCGAGATCGGTGTCGGCCGCCACGGTGACGACAACCGTGTCGACATTGGATGCAAGTGTCTGGGGGGTCGAGGTGGTTCCCGCCGACGCCCGGACGATCGCTGTTCGACGCGGAAGTACCGCCGAAATCGTGTCGGAGTCGACGAGAACCCAGTCGCCGGTGCACACATCGTGTCGGCCGGATCGGGCGCGGACGATGCCGTGGGCGGTGGCGACCCCGCAGGCGCCGCGATCGACCACCGTCACACGGCCGGGTTCGCCGGGCGAGTCGAGCGCCTGGTAGAGGTCGTGCCAGTGGGAGTTGTAGCCGTAGGAGTCGAGAGACATGAGGGTGAGCCTTTCGAAGGGCCGACCCGCGGTGTACAGGTCAGCCAGGAACGTGGACAGGAGGGGCCGTACGCCGAATGGGCATGGTGACCTCCTGAAGTTCGATTCGAAGTGCTGACTCGACAAGACGCTATCAGCGCCCGGGATGGGTGCCAATCGATTTTTCGAGATGCTGACGGTCCAGCTCGGAGAGTCTCCGATACGGGCCGGCCGGCTCCGTCGACATCCACACTGGATCGGGAGTGTTCCACCGCTGTCGCTGTAGCTCTCGCGTGAGCACCTTGTGGGTGGCGGTTCTGGGGAGTTCCGTGCAGATCCGGATCAGCTCGGGTCGTGCGCGCCTCGCCAGGTCGGGCTGCCTCGCCAGAAACTCCACCACGTCGGCGACGGCATCGGCGTGTTCGGTGACGATCGCCGCCATGACTCTGTCGCCCGGTCCGCGTGCAGGCACCCCGTACACGCTAGCCGCATGAATCCCGCTATGACGCAGAAGTATCCGCTCGATCGGTGCGGACGCGAGGTTCTCCCCGCCGACTCGCATCCACCCGGTGGACCTACCGGCGAAGTACACGAAACCGTCGGCGTCCTGATAGGCCAGATCGCCGCTCCAGTACATCCCGCCGCGCATGCGGTCGGCATCGGCGTCCTCGTCGTCGTAGTAGCCGCAGAACATTCCGCGACCGGCGGTGTTGACGAGCTCGCCGACGGCGGTTTCTTCGTTGGTGAGGCGTCCGCCATCGAATTGCGCTACGGCGCACTCATTGCCCGATGCATCGAGAATCTTCACGTCCTCCGGCATCGGCCCCAGTGCGGTCGGCGGTGTGTCCGGAGTCCGCGCTATCGAGATCCCTCCCTCGGAGGATCCGAAGCCGTCCACGACCGTCACCGCGAACCTGTCTGCGAACTGTGCGGCCGCACCGGGCGTCGCTTCGTTGCCGTAGACCACGCGCAGAGGATTGTCGCGGTCGTCCGGCCGCGGGGGCGTCGCCAGAACGTACGACAGGGGAGTGCCGACGTAGTTGGCGTAGGTTGCCCCGAACCGGCGGACGTCGGGAAGAAACCCCGACGCCGAGAACGTCTTTCGTAGAGCGAGATTCGCGCCCGCGGCCAAAGCGACGGCCCAGCCTGCCATGATCGCGTTCGAATGAAACAGCGGCATCGAGACATAGACGGTGTCGGAGGGGCCGAGCTGAAACCTCGACGCCAACATGATTCCGGGAGTGACGACCTTGTCGTGGGTACACCGGACGGCTTTCGGCTCGCCGGACGTTCCCGAGGTGAAGACGAGCATGAACAGGTCCTGCGGGTCGGGCTCGCCAAGAGGTTCGCCCAGTTCGATATCGGCGATGTTCATGGCGTCCGGTACCAGATGGATGTGCTCGGAGTCGGTGAGGATCAGCTGACAGTGGGTCCGCCGGGCATCGTCGACGATCGACGGCCCCGACCGCGTCGAGTTGAGTCCGACAAGCACGAAGCCGCCGAGGGCAGCCGCGCCGAGCAGGTAAGAGAACTCGGGAACGTTGGCGAGCAACACACCGACGTGGGGTGGCGCGTCGGCGTCGAGCATGCCTTCGATGTACGCGGCCCAGCGTCGTGACTCCGTCACGTGCTCCGCCCAGGTGATGTGCTGATCTGCGAACAGCAGCGCCGTCATCGAGTCGTTTTCGCGTGCGAGGAGCAGATCGGTGACGGTCTCCATCACGCCGGGACGGACGCTAGCGTCGCACCGAGTCGTCCGAGTTGCGCTGTGGCGCTGCCGTATGCGAATTCAGCGCGCTTGGCGGCCAGGAAGTATCGATGGACCGGATGATCTCGATCGAGGCCGACGCCGCCGTGGATGTGCACCAGCGTGTGCGCAACTCGATGGCCGGCGTCGGCAGCCCAGAACTTGGCGACGGCAACCTCGTCGTCGCCCTGCCTGCCTGCGGACAGGCCCCAGGCCGCCTTCCACAGGGTCAGTCGCGCACCCTTGACGTCGATGTAGGCGTCGGCCAACCGCTGCGCCACGGCCTGGAAGCTTCCGATCGGCTTTCCGAACTGCACCCGTTCGCGCGCGTATTCGGCGGTGACCTTCAGCGATTCCTCCAGGACTCCGAGCTGGTAGGCGCAGGTTCCCAGCAATATCCGAGCCCTGATCCATCGTGCGACGTCGCTGCTGACGAGCCGTCGGTTCGGTTCGAGAGCAACGGAGTTCAAATCGATGAGCCCGAGGCTGCGATTGTCGACGCCGTGCTGCGGCGTGACGGTGACCCCGGGGTCGTCGGCGCGAACGAGGAATACCCCGCCGGTGGTGGTCACGACGAATCCATCTGCGACAGTGGCGCTGTCGACGGACATCTTGGTGCCCGTCACCGTCCATCCGGTGGCTGTTTCCTCGGCCCGGGTAAGGGGATCGAGCAAGTCCTCGCCCTGTTCCTCTTCGAGGGCAAGAGTGAGTATCGACGATCCGGCTACAGCCGGCGCTGCCCAGTCCGCCGTCTGCTGCGCCGTCCCGAATTCGGCCACTGCGGCCGCGGCAGTCGAGCTCACGACGAACGGCACCGCTGCGAGACCTCGGCCCAGCTCGACGGCAATCGACGTCGATTCGAGAACGCCGAATCCGTCACCGCCGACGGACTCGGGTGCCGCGGCTGCCAGCAGCCCGCCGGCAGCCAGCGCGCTCCACAGAGTCCTGTCGATCGTATCGGGGGTCGAATCGAGTTGTCGTTGAACGTCGTTGGTGCTGTACTTCGCGACGAGGTCGCGGGTGAGGCCGGCGAGATCGCGTTGGGCCTCGGTCGTCGTGAAATCCATGGTCTCATTCTTTCTGGAGTCAGCGAGCCTTCGGAGTCAGCGAGCCGAGGCCGGCAGGCCGAGTGCGGTCATACCGATGATGTCGCGCTGCACCTCGTTGGTGCCGCCGCCGAACGTGAGGATCAGCGAGGAGCGGTGCAGGCGTTCGAGTCTGCCGTGCAGCTGTGCGCCGGGCGAACCTTGGCGAAGGGTAGCGGCGGGACCGAGGATTTCCATCATGGTGCGGTACGCCTCGGTGGCGAGTTCGGTGCCGTACACCTTGTTGGCCGACGCGTCCGCTGGTCCGGGAGCGGATGTGGCACTCGCGAGTTCCCAGTTCTGAAGCTCGAGGTAGGACACCTTGGCGTGCACCCGTGCGAGGGCGATCTGGACCCACTCCTGGTCGATGACTCTGGTGCCGTCCGGCCGCTTGGTGTTCTGGGCCCACATCCGGGTTTCGCGAAGCGACGCGACCAGCGGCCCGGCGGAGGTGAGCGCGACGCGTTCGTGGTTGAGCTGGTTGGTGATCAGCGACCACCCACGATTCTCCTCGCCGACGAGTGCACTCGTCGGCACGCGCACGTCCTGGTAGTAGGTGGCGCTGGTGTCGGGACCGGCCATGGTGTGGACCGGGGTCCAAGAAAACCCGTCGGCGTCGGTAGGGACGATCAGCATGCTGATGCCGCGGTGCTTCTTCGCATCCTGATCCGTGCGGCACGCGAGCCATACGTAGTCGGCGTACTGGATGAGCGAGGTCCACATCTTCTGCCCGTTGATCACGAAGTCGTCGCCGTCGCGCACCGCGGTGGTGCGGAGGGAGGCGAGGTCGGTGCCGGCTTCGGGTTCGGAATAGCCGATGGAGAAGTGCAGCTCGCCCGCCGCGATGCGGGGGAGGAAGAACGACTTCTGTTCCTCGGTCCCGAAAGCCATGATCGTCGGTGCCACGCTGTTGATCGTCAGGAATGGGACCGGTGCGCCCGCGATGGCCGCCTCGTCGGTGAAGATCAGCTGCTCCATGGCCGAGCGGGCTTGCCCCCCGAACTCCTCTGGCCAGCCGAGAGCGAGCCAACCGTCCTTGCCCATCTGGTGGACGACGTCCCGGTAGACCGTGCCCTCGCCGTATTCGCCCGAGGTGGAGCTCAGTGCTTCGCGACGCTCCGGAGTGATCAGGGTCGCGAAGTAGGTGCGGAGTTCCTCTTGGAGCGCGGTCTGCTCCTGGGTGTATGCGATATGCATGCCATACCTCTTTTCGGTGCTGGGCAAATCATTGCACACGAGGTGTAACAGGTTCTAGTCTTGAGTGAGGGCGCGGCTCCGCCGCACTGGCGTGGTTATGTGCATCCTGGTGTACTTAACCGTGCCACTGGCGGCGGAGCCGCCCTACGGAAACGGCGGCAGAACCGCCCTACGGAAGGAGCGAACATGGTCGAGGTCGATTTCGATCTCTGCGAGTCCAACGGCGTCTGCGTCGGTGCAGCTCCCGACGTGTTCGATCTGAACGAGCGCGACGAGCTGATCGTGTCGGACGCGGCGGCCGAGCTGCCCGAGAACAAGGATGCGATCGAGGAGGCCATTGCCGGCTGCCCGCGCGCGGCGATTCGGTGGCGGACCTAGGCACCTTGCCAAGAATGAGAACACGTTCTACATTTTGACCGTGAGCGACGAACAGATACGACTTGACGGGCGGGTTGCGCTCGTCACCGGTGCGGCATCGGGGCTAGGGCGGGCGGAAGCGATCGGGCTCGCGCAGTCGGGTGCGAGCGCCGTGCTCGGAGACATCGCCCCGGGACCGGCCGTCGACGAAGCCATCGATCTGGTGAAACAGGCCGGAGGCGAGGTCGCGTTCGTCGCGGGCGACATCGGTGAACGATCGACCGCGGACGCCATGTTCAGCGTCGCGCAGGAAAAATTCGGGCGCGTGGACATCGTCGTGAACAACGCCGGGATCGTCCGAGATCGCATGCTGTTCAACATGTCCGACGAGGACTGGGATGCTGTGATCAAGGTGCACCTCCGGGGGCACTTCCTGATGACCCGCAATGCGGGCGCCTACTGGCGGGCTCGGTCCAAGGCCGCGGACGGTCCGGTCTATGGCCGAATCGTGAACACATCCTCCGAGGCGGGACTTCTCGGGCCGGAAGGGCAGGCGAACTACGGAGCGGCGAAAGCCGGCATCACCGCGCTGACATTGTCGGCATCACGCGCACTCGCGCGATACGGCGTGCGCGCCAACGCAATTTGCCCTAGGGCGCGAACCTCGATGACCGAGTCGGTCTTCGGATCGGCGCCCAGCGACGGCCTCGATCCGCTGTCGCCCGAACACGTCGCCACCCTGGTCCGCTACTTGTCCGCCCCGTCGTCCGACAGTGTCAACGGGCAGGTCTTCGTCGTCTACGGTCCGATGGTTGCACTCATGGCGGCACCGACGGTCGAGGCGCGTTTCGACGCCGTCGACGGGGCCTGGACTCCGGAAAATCTGGCCGAGCAGCTGGGTTCGCACTTCTCCGGACGTGATCCGTCGAGGACGTTCTCTGCCTCTGCCGCGCTCGATCTCGG